>NBMY01000079.1 GCA_002212985.1 Sphingobacteriales bacterium TSM_CSS | reverse complement strand
GCAGCTTCCATACAGCATTGGAGTTCTTGGGGGGTGTTAATGTTAAAAACAGGAGAGTTTGGTGGGCAACAATCAATAACCGAAAATTCATAAACAAGATTTTGTTCTAAACAATTTGTTGAATACGCAACCAAGGTTATGGTAACATCACCAACCTGATTTAATGGCATTTCAAAAGTTTGGCAATATGCAGGATTCCATGGATTGGTGCAAACAAGCACATTGCCTACATACCATTGCAAAGTTTCGTAGGCGGTTGGTAAAAGTACTTCCATAGTAAGCGTTTCGCCAAGGCAATATTGCTCCTGTAATTGTGGTGTAATACTGATATCATCTTGGGTAAGTTGTGAATCATTAAGTTGGATACAGAAAAAAACATCGGGGTTATAAGCCGTTTCTATATCTAAAATGCCATCGGCATCAAGGTCTTGCCATAAACCTACGCTAATTTCATAAAGTCCGGGTTCATTAAAAGTAAGCGGCAAAGGGTAGGGCTGCCAACCCTCATATAATCCAAAATTAGGCGAACTGGTTATGGTTTGTGTGGTATATTCTGTTTCAAACGAAGCTGCAACAGAATAGTGATTAATAATAAATTTTGCTGCAAACTGTGGACTATTAAGCGCGTAAGGCCACATATCGCCAAATCCTTCTCCGGCTATATGCAACCAAACTTGATGCGGACCAGAAAAACATAGCTCGGTACAAGGTGTGTTGGGAAATGGTGTGGAGCAATATGGTTCGCTTTGGCAAATGTAAGGTTCGGGCCATGGCGGCAATGGCAACTCTTGCCCCACTAACACATTACCCCCCCCATAATATGAAGAAAAAGGGCAACAATAACCAAACTTGCCGCCTGTTGTGTTGCGGCTACACGAAAAAAGGGAATTTGTTTCATAATTGCTGTTTTTGTTTTAAAAAGTGAAAAATGAAATTTTTCCCATTGTTAAATTGACAGCCTAACTCTTTAGGCGGCTAAGTTAAACTATGTGTTTTAAAATACCAAATTTTTTTGTGTTTTTATAGATTTTTGATTTCCTTTATTTAAAGGAAATATTTTTTCTTACATTTTTTGCCTGTACTGCACGTCTTCACATGCAGTTATTACCGGCGCTAACGGGGTAATTGTAAAAAGCATTACCCTTGGCAACGGAAATAACCATACCATACCCTTAACCGGTTTGCCCAACGGGTTGTATTTGGTAACCATTGCCGGCGCAGAGGGTAACCGGGCAACGCAAAAGCTGGCAATTATGCGTGCGCAAAATTAAATTGCCGCATCGCAAAAGAATGGGGCAGGGGTTAGTAATGTGCGCTCTGATAGGGGTAGCGAATGAGATATTGCTCCTTTACCATATCAAGCAGTTTAGCCCGAAATTCCTCAATATTCTGCCGTTCGGTAGCCGAAATAAATACGGAAGGACCCTGTATTTTTTCGGTCCATTGCTGCATAAATTCCTGCAAAATTTCCTGTTTGGTTACTTCGGGCAGGTAAGTGTCAAAATTGCGTTGCGTGTAAAGGTCGGTTTTGTTAAATACGGTAATTACCGGTTTATCCGATACTCCAATCTCTTTAAGGGTGTTGTTAACAACGGCTATCTGGTCTTCAAATTGCGGGTGTGAAATATCTGCCACATGAATAAGAATGTCCGATTCGCGCACCTCGTCTAAGGTAGATTTAAAGCTCTCAATCAGGTCGTGGGGAAGTTTGCGTATAAACCCTACTGTATCAGAAAGCAGAAAGGCGGTATTATCATATACTATTTTGCGCACGGTGGTGTCTAAGGTGGCAAACAGTTTATTTTCGGCAAACACCTCTGATTTGCTCAGGAGGTTCATAATGGTAGATTTACCCACGTTGGTATAACCAATTAAAGCTACCCGAATGAGTTCGCCGCGCCGTTTGCGCATCACCGTATTTTGGGTGTCAATTTTTGCAAGTTGCTTTTTAAGTGAGGCAATGCGGTCTTTTACAATACGGCGGTCGGTTTCCATTTCTTGCTCGCCGGGGCCGCGCATGCCAATACCCCCGCGCTGCCGCTCTAAGTGCGACCACAACCCTTTAAGCCGTGGCAGCAGGTATTGCATTTGCGCCAGTTCAACCTGTGCTTTGGCTTGAGCCGTTCTGGCTCTTGAAGCAAAAATATCTAAAATAAGATAGCTTCGGTCTATTACCTTGCATTTCAGCTCTTTTTCCAGAATGCTTTGCTGCCGCGGGCTAAGGTCATCGTCAAAAATAACCAGATCAACAGCCTTATCGGTAACATATTGCTGTATTTCTTCCAGCTTTCCTTTGCCTACAAAGGTATTGCGGTCGGGGTGTTCCAGCCGTTGTTTAAACCGTTTCAGCACCACAGCGCCGGCGGTTTGCGCCAGAAATTCTAGCTCATCAAGGTATTCGTTGAGGCGGTCTTCTGTTTGGTCGCGGTAAATTAAACCTGCCAAAACAGCTTTTTCGGGTTCATCGTGTTGTTTTTTACCCGTATTGTTGTGTACAAATCCTTCCAAAATAATATGGTTTGTTTAATACAGTAAAACAATCATTACCCGGCAATAGTTCCTTGCCGGCAGCTTCCATTTTTTATTCTGCCGCAAGTCCTTCTTCTTCCATTAAAGCCAAACCGTACTGCCTTATGGTTTCTATAACCGGTATGGCTCTAAGTCCTTTTGGGGTAATGCTGTATTCGGTCTTGGGCTGCACCACGGCATAAACCTGCCGGTGTATAAAACCCCGTTCTTCCAGTTCGCGCAGTTGGCTGCTCAGCATTTTATGGGTTATTTTAGGCAATGCTTTTTTCAGTTCGCTGTAGCGCAGGATGCGGTCTTTCAGCCGCCAAAGTATGGGCATTTTCCAGGTGCCGCCAATATTGTCCATGGCAAACTCAACCGGATTGTAGTATAATTTTCCTTCGTGCAAAAATTCGGGCATGGCAAAATAGTTTATAGCCGGTAAGCAGGGCGCTGGGGTTGCGCATGAAGCAGGTCTTACTACATTTGGTAAAATGTGTTTATTTTAATGTTGCTTGTAAACAGGATATGGCAAAGATAACATTAATTGTAATTGTTTAGGTACCATTTTTGATAATTTTGCTTTTCAATGAACATTTCGGTGCTTTCTGTTTAACGAAACAGTATTTTTGTTGAAAGATTCACAACAGAAAAACGAAAATGTGCTTGATTTTTAATAATTTCGACAATAAAAAATTTTACAAAGCATTGATTATCAATCAATTAAG
>NBMY01000003.1 GCA_002212985.1 Sphingobacteriales bacterium TSM_CSS | reverse complement strand
ACCGTTCCGTTTTTGCTATTGCTCATTGCGGCCATGTTTTTTAACCGCAGCAGCAGCACACGCCGCAAACTTAACTATGCAGGGTTAATCATCAGCAGTTTGTATATGTGCTTTACACTGGTAAACAAGGTGCGCGTTGACCACGTTTTTGAACAGGCATTGCAAATGCAACATATTGAACACAAGCGTTTTATGACTGCTACCACGCCCCTCAACAATTTTTTGTGGTACTGTGTGGCCGAAGCAGACAGCGGTTATTACATGGGTTATTATTCTTTTTTTGACAAATCGCCGGTTCAGTTTGATTTTTTGGAACGGCGCGACAGCCTGCTGGCAGGCATTGAAAATACCCGCGCCGTTGACCGCCTCAAATGGTTTAGCAACGGCTACTATGTGGTGCGTCAAAAAAGCCCCGATGAGTTAAAATTTTACGACCTAAAATTCGGGAAAATAGGTTTTGAAGGCGCTCCAGAAAAATTTATTTTTTCGTTTACCCTTAAAAAGCTTCCCGACGGGCAGGTTGCCCTGCAGGAAACTCGCGACGAGGGTGGGCGAGATATGAGCATGAAAGAGGCTTTCGGGCAGCTTTGGAAACGCATGGAAGGCCGGTAACCGGTTAATTTTCTGCAAAATGAGAAAAATTATACCGGTAAGTGACTTTTGTCATTGTTCGCTGTAAACAGAGGGTGTATCTTAGCGGCGAAATTTTATTAACCATTTTTAAAAGAAGCGAACTATGACTGAAAAACATCTTTATATGAAAGATTTGCATTTTGAACACCAGCTATGGAGCAGCGAATTGGCGTTTTGTAAAGATGAACTTAAAATTTTAGACGAAAGACTGCGGGAAGTTGCGTTAAAAAATACCACCATGGAAGCAAAAGCGCTGGTAGAGCATTTCCAAAATCAGTTTATCCGCCAGAATGAGGTGATTGATGAGTACCGCCATAAAATTAATGAGCACGAAAATTTCCTTATTTCCGAAGCAGAAAAACACCCTGTAGCCATTGAGCATCGCTTTTTCCCCGACCATGCCGAAATGCGCGAGGAAATGCATATTTTCAGGAAGTTATATGCAGATTTAAAGCATGAATTCGTGAACTTTTTGGCCCGCTATATGTAACCTGCCCGCTGCAGTTAAAGTTGCACCAACCCTTGGTACGGTGAGTAGGTATAGCGTTCGGAGTGTTCGGTTTGTACAAAAGGTACATCGGGATTAAAAAGCGTTGTTAAGAGGCTTTTCAGGTTTTCTTCAAATGTTTGGAGAAAAGCGGCATCTATCAGTTGTCCTCGGCGTAAGTAGTTTATACCTTGGCTTAGTTTTTTTAATTCATAAATGCCTGCTTGTATGCGGGCATTTTTGTTTTTTTGTACCCAAAAGAGGTAGCAGTACAAGTAAGCCTGAAAACCCGCTTTTAGTTCGGGGTCCGAAAAATAATCGGCTAAGTATTGGGTTATATCGGCTTCAGGATCGCTATTTTTATCTTTTTTAATTGTAACGTTGCCGGTTTTATAGTCTAAAATGCGGTAAGTCGGCTCATGGTTAAAATTAACTTCGTCAACGCGGTCAATAGAGCCGCTAATTACCACTTGTTTACCGTTGCCGATGTCTAAGGCGGTGCTGAACTGAGCGGTTTCCAGCCCTATAATGGTAAAAGGTGCATCTTTTTTGTCATTTTGCAGTATTTTAATGACCAAACGTTTAAGAACCCGTTTCAGCAGCAGGTTTTTACCCTCTTTATGGTGCTCAAATTTTTTTTCGGTAAAGGCTTGGTTCAGGGTGCGGTCAATATGGCGGGAGTTTTTGAGCAGCTCGTCAATATCGGATTGGGTAATTTGCTTGTTTTTGAATGGTTGGTAGAGCAGTTCAATGGTTTTGTGCAGAATGTTGCCAAAAATAAGGTTGTTAATTTCTTCATTTACATTTTGAATTTCGTACAGTTGCGCCACGTATTTAAAATAAAACTGCACGGGGCAGTTAATATAGGCGCTAAGGGCAGTTGGCGACAGTTTGTCTTGTGTATCGTTTTGCAGGTGCAGCAGGTAGCGGTTTAGTTTTTCCATTACCGCCGGTGTTTTGTTTATTGTCACCGGTTGCCGGTGTATTGGTTGACTAAGTTGTGTGCTTATCAGGTACTTTTGCAGTTGTACGGCGGTAGCGGGCAGGCTGTTGAGTTCCTGTTCCAATTGCAGCAGGAAGCGGCTTTTTTCGTTGCTGCCTACATTTCCGGGTTCGGTATTGTAGAGCAGATATACGTTTTTAGAACGCTGCAACAGGTGGTAAAAATGGTAGGCAAAAATGGCATCCTGGTCTAAGAAGGTGGGCATTCCAAATCCTTTGCGCAGGTTAAACGGTATAAAAGTAAGGTGCGGCTTTGCGGCAGGAATAATGCCTTCATTTAACCCCAGCACAAACAGGTTATCAAAATCGAGGGTTCGGGTTTCGAGGAAGCCCATTATTTGCAGTCCGCGCAGCGGTTCGCCGGTAAAGGGCAGCGTTACTGTTTGAATTACCTCTCTGAAAATTTTCCAGAAGGTGTCAATGGTAATTTGCTGCCGGTATTTGCGCAGGGTTTCAAGCAAGATGCGCAGTTGCCGAAGCAGTTGGTAGATGAACTCCATTTCCATAAAATCGGGAGGGCAGGTGTTCCCCTCGCCGGTTACTTCATCGGGCTTACTGTTTAAGTTAGTGGCGGCATTTTCACCGGCTTTGGCTTTGGCTTGGTTAAACAGGGTGGTGAGCAGGGTGTTAAACAAATCGGCCAGTTGCAGAAAATTATCGGTTTTTGAAAACAGGGTTTTATAAATGGACGGTGTTCTTTCTTCTGTGCCGTCTTTCGGGTTGTGTTGTATTGTTTTTTTGTCGGTATAAACAGGTTGGGTAATTTGTCCGGCAATTATAAAGTTGTAAATATAAACCAGGTTATGTTGGGCAATATAGTCAATGTATTTTTCGGTTTTTTCGGGGTCAAACTGTTTAATAAAAGGGTTTTGCAGCAATTGCAAAACAAATTTGCTGTAAAAGAGGGTGGTGGCGTTTGGCGGGTAAATTTTTTGTTGTTTGGTAAGTTTTTCATCATCGGGCAGGTTGTTTTCGGGGGTTTTTGCATCATTGGGGTTGTTTTTGGGATCCTGCCTTGTTTTTTGCATTTGCACTATGGTTTCGAGCAGCCGGTACAGGGGCGAGTTGTGAAGGGGGTAACCCATGGTAATGTTTACCGCTTCTGTATTGGGGGGCAGGGCATACAGCATTGGAAACAGCATA
>NBMY01000004.1 GCA_002212985.1 Sphingobacteriales bacterium TSM_CSS | reverse complement strand
ACGGTTTGTTTTTTTCTGTCAATCAAAAATAATCGTTTTACCTTTCTTTTGTGCGATATACACGCTTTTTTACCGAACTATTGTTAACCTTACAAAAGCAAAATACATGGAAAGTTAAAAAAGGAAAAGTGCAATTACAGTTTGCAATTGACACAACAGAAATGGAATTTACCAATCGTATTTGACAATGACTGGAAAAAGAAACACTGCCCATGACACCGGTTTTACCAAAGTCTCCTTGGAAAAAACTCACATACACAGCGCAGCTGTTAAAAAAACCGCCCTCCCGTTTATCAACAGAAGGGCGGTTTTTCAGTTTTCTTTGCTTTGGGGTTTTGGGAGTTACCGCACAAAAAACAGTTCGCGATATTTGGGCAGCGGCCAAAGGTCATCGGCAACTATTTCTTCCAATGCATCGGCATGTTGCCTTATTTGGTCAAAATACGGTTTCACCTTTTCGCAATAGGCAATGGCGCGCTCTTCGGCAGTATCGGGGGCGGCGGCTTTGGCGCGTTCGGCTTCCATGGCATCGGTAAGCTTTTTAAGGGCGTTTACATGGTCGGCGAGGGTTTTTACCAACTTCAATTCCTGCGGAAAATCGAGTGATGTATAACCAATATCCATAGAGGTTCTTACCGCACCGGCCACAATTTGCCGGTATTTTATGGCTGCCGGAATAATTTGGCTTATTACCATATCTGCCAGAATTCCGGCTTCAATGTCTATTTTGCGCTGGTATTGCTCCATCCACACGTCAAAACGGGCATGCAACTCGCGGTGCGAGTAAATACCGCTTTCTACCAGCACTTTTTCGGCTTTTTCGGTAATAAAAAACTTAAGGGCGTGCGGGGTGGTTTTCACATTGTTCAACCCCCGGCGGGCGGCTTCTTCCTCCCACTCTTTGCTGTAGTTATCGCCTTCAAACAAAATTCGGCGGCTGTCTGCAATATAGCGGCGCAGCACGCGCAAAATAGCGCCGTCGCGTTTTTCGCCGTCTTTCACCAGGTTTTCTACCTCCTCTTTAAACTCGGTAAGTTGTTTGGCTACAATGGCATTAAGTATGGTCATGGCCAACCCGCAATTTGCCGAGGAGCCTACAGCCCTGAACTCAAACTTGTTGCCCGTAAAGGCAAAGGGCGAGGTGCGGTTTCGGTCGGTATTATCGAGCAGCAAATCGGGTATTTTGTTGTGAATATCCAATTTCAGTTCGGCTTTTTCCATTTCGTCCATTTTACCGCCTTTCTTAATTTTGTCTTCCAATTCGTCCAGCACATTGGTGAGTGTAGAGCCAATAAATACCGAAATAATGGCCGGCGGGGCTTCGTTTGCGCCTAAGCGGTGGTCGTTTCCGGCCGATGCAATGGCTGCGCGCAGCAAATCGGCATACTCATTTACCGCCTTAATGGTGTTGATAAAAAAGGTAAGAAACCGAAGGTTGTTTTTGGGCGTTTTACCCGGCGACAGCAGGTTTTTACCCGTGTTGGTGCCCATTGACCAGTTGTTGTGCTTGCCCGAACCGTTTACACCGGCAAAGGGTTTTTCGTGCAGCAACACCCTGAATTTGTGGCGGCGGGCTACGCGGTCCATTAAATCCATAAGCAACTGGTTATGGTCAACGGCAATATTGGCTTCAGAAAAAACGGGGGCACATTCATACTGCCCGGGCGCCACCTCGTTGTGGCGGGTTCTTATGGTAATGCCTAATTTCAGGGCTTCGGTTTCAAAATCAAGCATGTAGGCATATACGCGCTCGGGTATGGAGCCAAAGTAATGGTCTTCCAATTGCTGCCCTTTAACCGACGGACTGCCCAGCAGCGTTCGGCCCGATGTTATGAGGTCGGGGCGGGCATAAAACAGAGCTTCGTCCACCAAAAAATACTCCTGTTCCCAGCCCAGCGTGGGCACTACCTTGCTCACGTTGCGGTCAAAATAGTTGCAAATATCAACGGCCGCGGTTTCGAGCAGGTGTTGCGATTTAAGAAGCGGGGCTTTATAGTCGAGTGAATCGCCGGTAAATGATACAAAAATGGTAGGAATACACAGCGTTTTACCCGATGTACCTACGGTCATAATAAATGCCGGCGACGAAGGATCCCAAGCCGTATAACCCCTTGCCTCAAAAGTGGCGCGCAGCCCGCCCGACGGAAAGCTGCTGCCATCGGGTTCCTGTTGTACCAGTGCATCGCCGCTAAAGGCTTCAATACCGCGCCCCGAATCGAGGGGGGTAAAAAAGGTATCGTGTTTTTCGGCCGTAGCGCCGGTAAGCGGCTGAAACCAATGGCAATATGAAGTGGCGCCTTTGCTGATGGCCCATTCCTTCATGGCAGCGGCAATTTGGTCGGCCACGCTGCGGTCTATTTTCTGCCCCGAATGAATGGAACCCATCATGCTTTCAAACGCTTCCTGCGACAGGTAGCGGCGCATTACATCGGTGGTAAACACATTTTGAGCAAAGTAATCAGAAATTTTTTCAGATGGCAATATTACATCAATTCTTGAGCGATTTTGCGCCTGTTCAATGGCTTTGAAACGATGAGTAGTCATTTTTTGCACTTTTTTGTGAATAATTCGGCGCAAAGATAGTTTTTTTGCCCAAAAAAGACAGATATTTTTAACCATAATCAATAAATATTTGTTTTGGTAATGCAGCGGCAGGTTGCTGCAAACCTCATTTTGTTGGGGTACGGTTACAAAAATCCGTCTTGTTGCCGGCGCAAGGCGGTGCCTTGTGGTACGCACTTTTAGGAGTGGTAAATATTTAGTAACTATTTAGGTACAGAGAATCCTATAAGTCGGTATATTCCGATTAAAGATATTGGCAAGTTCAATCATTAATATTTAATTTATTAATTATATGCTTTGCCTTTTCATTTGTTGGGTCTAATTGTAAACTTTTTTCATAATTTTTAATTGCTGATATTTTGTCACCTTTATTCATATAGGCTTCTCCTAAACTATCAAAAGCATTGAATGAATTAGGATTGGCAATACAATTCATTGTAAAAATATCTATTGCTGCATCGTAATTGTTTTGCGATAGTTGTTCATAGCCCTTTTTAATTAAAAAATATTCTAAAACGTCTGTTTCTGATGCTCTCTTTTTATATGTCAACTTGGCTTCTTTCAATCCTTTACTCAAAATAATCTCAACTATTTGTTGCGAAAATTTTTGGGTAGCGGGTTCATTAGGTTGATGTTTGTTTAGATGCTGAAAAAACGCCATGTTTAAAGTAGTATGTTTCTATGTATAATCCAATTACGTTATCATGAATTTGCTCGTTTTTAGAAAAACAGAT
>NBMY01000005.1 GCA_002212985.1 Sphingobacteriales bacterium TSM_CSS | reverse complement strand
TAAATGTTTTTTCCGGTCAGCATCATATCAAGGGCTTTCTGTATGCCAATGAGGCGCGGCAATCGTTGCGTACCGCCGCCGCCGGGCAATAGTCCCAATTTAACCTCCGGTAGAGCCAGTTTGGTGCTTCGGTCATCGGTAACAATGCGGGCATGGCAGGCAAGCGCCATTTCTACGCCTAAACCATAACAAGTGCCGCTTATAGCTGCTACCACCGGTTTGGTGGCGTGTTCTATGCGGCTCATAATTTCGTGCCCCTTACGTGAAATGGGCTGAAAATCGCCGTGTTTTTCTGCTTTAAAGGCTTTAATATCGGCGCCGGCAATAAAATCTTTTTTGCGGCTGATAATAACAACGGCTTTTACCGATGCATCGGCTTCTAATTCTGCAAACACCTCGTCAAACAACCCAATGAGGTCGGGCGAAATAATGTTCTGCTTATCGTCTTTTTTATCGAGCCAAAGCGTGGCTATGCCGTTATCTTTTTCTATACTCAGGTAATTGCTTCTTTCCATGTGGGTTTATTTAGCAAAAAATAGATACAACAGATATTTGTGGTGATGGATGGGGAGGTTATTTGCCGCTTAAAATGTGCCACAAATTTAAGAGGTTTTCTCCGGTTATTTCGGCAATTCCGGCCAAAAGGCTGATAATTCCTGCCAAAGAAGCGCCAATAATTTTGAGAATGGTTATTGTTTTAACACCGTTTACCAATGATTCGGGGGTTTTCCGGCTGTTTATGGTATCTTCAAACGCTTCTTCGCGCCGCTGCCGGTGGTGAATGTTGCTGTTGCCGGTTTGGCTGCGCATACTTACCGAATCGGGTTCTATGCCGCTTAGCAGTTTTTTAACCGATAGTTTTTTCTTCAGTTCGGGCACTACTATGTATTCTTCTCTTAGTTGTTCATACACCAACAACGAATCGAAATCTATGAGCGCCGATTCGTTTTTTTCGGTATAAATCATGAGTTTTTTAATGGTCAGATTGCTGAAACGGCTGTGCAGTATTTCAAACTGGCTTCTTACAAATGCCAGCATTTCGCGCATGTTGCCCATTCCGCCAACTTCTATGGCTATTTTACAATCCTGTGGGTCTGCCTGAATAAGGGCTTCGCAGCCGTCTTTGCGCAAAACCACGCCGTTTCGCCAAAAATCATTGTTTCTTATGTAGCCATGCACTTTTACAATAAACAGCGCCATAATGCTTGCCGGCATAATATCGTATTTATACTGGAAACGCAACAGGTCGGCCGGGTTGTGGTTCCAATCAAAATTGGGCTTGTCTTTCGGGAAAGCGCCCGGAATAAAAAAGTTGTTATCGGTTTCGTTAAGTTGGTAGCAGAGTTCAAAACGCTGCATCATATCCATTATATAAAAACGTTCGCTATCTGTGGGGTAGTTTTTGGGGTCAAGAATTTGCTTTACCTCGTTCATAGACAAAATGCCTTTTTTGGTGATGAGGCGGTTTGAGGTAATAATTTGGTAAACCCCTTGCGTTACCCATTCGGGGTTTAGCACATGTGTATCTTTCAGTTTGCGGTCGTCGTTAAAGTTTAGCATGACCCCAAGGTCGTGGAGCAGGTTTACCAGCGTTTGCATACTGGTTTCGGTAAAATCGGGAACAATTTGCAGGCAAATTTTTTGGTAATCGTGGTACGAAATAAAATCTTTGTTGCTGGCTTCGAGTTGTTGTTTAATTTCAAAATAACTTTTAGGCAGTAAGTCGTCAATATGTTTAAGCTCTGAAATGGCATGGGTAATGGCGTTTTCCAGTTTATCAATATTGAGGTTTTCTTTGCAGGAGGTTTCCACAAATTCAACAATATTGGGATATTTATCGCGTAAATGGCCTTTGGCTATATCTAATTTATGGGTTTCGCATTTGTTAATGACCACCACTATGGGCACTTCGTTGCCTGCAAAAGAGCGGATGAGTTTGAGCCAGTATTCCAGTTCCGAGTCGCCGTAGCGGTCTTCGGTTCGGGGGCTGATAACGAGTACGTAAGCGCTGCGGCCGGTCATAAAAAATTTATGGGTGGCATGCATAATTTCTTGTCCGCCAAAATCCCATATATGCAATTTTATGTGGTCGTTTCCACGCTTCACCTCCCAATCCTTAATTTGAATGCCATCGGTTTTTTGCTCGGCGGGGTTATAGCTTCCGGTGGAGAGCATATTAATAAGCGACGTTTTACCTACTTCGCCCGACCCGATGAAGATTAGCTTGGCTTCGTGCAGGGGTTTTTTATTTTTTGACAGTTGCAGGTCTGCCAGGTACTGTATAATTTCGCCGGGCTGGCGTTCAAACAGTTCTTCGGGTACGTTAAACCGGTTGTTGGCTAAGTAGAATCCGGGTTTACCGGGGCGGTTTTGCAACTGTGTGAGGTTTTTCAGTTGCAAGGGAATGTTAGACAAGCGGTTGTCTGAAAAGTTAAGGTGTTTCAACATTCGCAACTGCGCCAGTTCTGCGGGCAGCGAATGCAGCAGGTTATGGGAGGCATTTAACTCGGTAAGCCGGCTAAGTTGCCCAATGTTGGGCGGCAGCGCGGTTAAAACGTTGTGGTTAAGGTGCAGCACCCGCAGCAGCGATAGTTGCCCTATGGTATCGGGCAGTCTGTCAATTTCATTGCCCGTAAGGTAGAGTTCCTCTAATTCAGTCATTTGCGAAATGGTATCGGGCAGGCGTTGCAGGCGGTTGTTGCAAAGGTGCAGGCAGCCAAGGCGGGGCAGTTGTTTCAGCGCGCGCGGTACATCGGTAAAATTGTTGTTATCGAGGTTTAGGGTTTGCAGTTGCCCCAATTGGGCAAATTCGTAGGGAAGGCTGTTGAGTTTGTTATCCTGAAGCAACAGTTCGGAAAGTTGGCTGAGTTTTTTAATGGCTTTGTGTACCTGCGCAATATGGTTTCCCGATGCATGAATAACCCGAAGCTGGGACAGGTTGCCAATTTCTGCCGGCAGAGCAGAAAGCTGGTTGTTTTGGAGGTATAACTCTTTGAGTTGTTTTAATTGTACAATCTCTTCGGGCAGGAAGGTTAAATCAAGGTTGCTGAGGTCTAATACCGCCGAAACCGCAAACTGTGCTTCCCGAATTCGCTCAAGAGCTGTTATACTGGCATTGCTTTCCATGGCTTTCTGTTGTTGCAAAGATATACATTTTGCAGGCATTTTGCGGCTGTTTGGGGGGTAGCGCTACACTTTATACAAGAAAAATTACCTTTGCAGGCGTAAAAAATTGCATTACTTTCGTATTTTTGACGAATGAAACCCTGCCTATTCCTGATTTTGGTTTGTCTTACCTCTTATGTAACAGTTGTTGCACAGGCGCCTGCTGCAACTTCGCCGAAAGAAAAACCCATACCGGCCACCCTTATTACGGTAGATTTTGCCTTTACCGCTCCTGCCGCCGACATGGCTAAGCGGTTTGGCTTGCTGTCTATGGTGGGTGGCAGTATTTTGCGCAAAAACGCAGCCAATGTGTTGTTTGGGGTAGAAGGGCATTTTTTATTCGGAAACCGGATGAATGAAGACTCGCTGGCCTTAAACCTCTTTAATTCCGAAGGCTATATTACAGGAACAGACGGCTTGCCCGCCGATGTCAATTTTTT
>NBMY01000006.1 GCA_002212985.1 Sphingobacteriales bacterium TSM_CSS | reverse complement strand
AAGCCAACATATATGGGGGGGGGGTATATGTGTGTTGATTATTTTCATGAGCATGAAATATGTGCAGTGGTTCTATGTACAAACATACAGGTTTAGGTTCAATTTTGCAAATTTTTTTTGTAGTAGTAGGGTTGAAAACCGCAATTTTTGACTATTTCAGAAACCGTAGGGTTGAAACCCTACGCAACTGATAACTATTTCTATTTCAGCAGAGTTGAAACTCTGCCCAATTGATAACCGTTTCAGGGCAGCATTTGTTAATATAATGCTTTACTAAAAATCGGGAGACGGCTCACCGGCTGCCTCCCGACAAAATATTGGTATTATTATGCTACCATACCTTTACCGCCACACGGGTAATAGGTTGCTCACAAACATACAGTATGTAATAGTAAATACCAGAGGGTAAACCAACACGCTTTGGCGAGGTTAAGCCTCGCGAATAAAATAACCCCTCAGGGATTAGCCTTTAATTATTCTCAACTCACAAGACACAGCCTCATGCAAGCAAGGTAACAGTATTTTATTTCAAGAGGCGGCTATATCGGCAATTTTTTAGTATTAATTAAAAATAATATTTTATAATTTTATTTTGTCAAACTTTATGCTGCCTGCTGTTTTCGGGCTTGCAGATTTATGAAAAAAGCGGATAATTTGAAATAAACAACTCGCTGCCGAGCTGGTTAGAGGTTTGGGTTTGGTTTCTCATACCGTACATAAGGTTCCATTCGGTTATACAGGCAAAAGAAAACAGTTCTTTAATAAACGGCGAGTTATCATAGGTAATGAGCCATTTGTGGGGGCAATTTTTCATGGTTTCGGCAAAACGGCGGTGGTCAAAAATTTTGTGCAGCGAGCCGTTTTTTCCGTACAGGGCAGATTGGGTGGCGCTGTAATAGGGTGGGTCTAAAAAAACAAACACATTGTTTCCGGGCGCATCGGTAAGCAGGCTGTAATCGAGGTTGGTAATGGTTACGTCGTTCATGGTGCGGCTTAACTGTGCCAGGCGGTCAATGCTGCTTTGGGTAAAGCGGTGAGAAAAAGCCTGTTGCGAAAACCCGCCCGCCTCGGTAGTGCCCGAAAAGGTAATGCGGTTAAAAACAAAAAAAGCGGCAGCGGTTTGCAAGGGGGTAAACTGCGGCATGGCATCGGTTAAAAACCTGAACAACTGCTTACCATCGGTAAATTGGGTTTTCCATTCGGTTACCTGTTGTATTAATGCGTTCAGGTTTTGCTGTGCATACTGCCAGAAATGGAATAGTTGCGGGTAGAGGTCGTTTATCCAAAACCGGCGTTGCGGGTACAACTGTTTCAGGTAAATAAATACCGAGCCGCCGCCTACAAACGGTTCGCGGTATTCGTCAAAGGCGGGTATGTGTGCGGCTATTTGTGTCAAGGCGCGGCTTTTTCCGCCGGGGTATCTGAGGGGGCTTTTAATCATGAAACGAAAAGCGGGGTTTATCAGGCGCGGAGGTAAAACTGCTCACCCATGCCAAAAAGTTGGTCAATGGCTATTTTATTGCCCGAATGGTGCTGAATATAGCCGTTAAAAAAGCCGTAAGGCCCCTCGTAACGGCTTGCTAAAAGCAGCAGGTTCATGTTTACCGATGTATGCGCCACAGGGGTAAAGCTTAAATCTACCATGCCGTACCGGTCTTTTATGTACCAGGTGTTTTTTACGCCATTGGGGCGTTGCATGGTTACGGGCGGAAGGGTGGTAATTTTACCATTGTACCAAAGGCAGTTTTCGTTGTATTGTTCGGGGTTAAGCGCCTGGTTGCGGGTAAGGTTAAAGCCCAGCAGTACGCCATCGGGGGTATGACCAAGGGCGGTAACCCAATCGTAGCGGGTGGGGTAGGGGTAGTATCCTTTATGGTCGTCAATAATCATGGCGCTGTTTGTACGGGCAAAAGGAGTGGCAACGCCGTCAAGGAGCAGGGTTCCTTGTGCGGGCATAAGGCATTTGTGGGTGTACATGCCCCTGTTTTGCGCAAAAGGCAGTACCGACACCAGCGGTTCAGTTTCGGCAACAGAATGAAAACCGGTAAAATTGGCTTCGAGGTTTGGCAGGTTCTCAAAATCTTTTATGCTGGCACTTATTTCAAAACGCTCCTGCTCTAAGCGGTTGAGTACGGCAAGGGTAAAATTATTGCTTTGGTAGCCCGATTGGGTATTGTACAACCCCTGCGCCACCTGCAACTGAAACGGCGCTACTTTTTTTTCGTACCGCCATTTTTTATTTTGCTCTTTGTCATACACAATAAACTGTACCAGTGCCATTTTTTTGGCGTTGTAAATGGCTACCATTATAAAATAGCGGCCATTGGTAAGTTGAAACGCCTGCCACTCGCGCAGTTGCAGGTTTTTTACAAACCGCGGCAACGGCAGGGCGTAGGGTTTTTGGGCATTAAGCAGGTTTACGTTGGTAAAAGGAGCATTGTAGCAGCCAAAATTAAACCGTCCGTTGGTGTTTACCACCTCGGCGGGCGGCGTTTGCAGTTTGCGGTAGTAGGTCATGGTTGGTTAAGGAATGGCAATTTTAAAGGTGTTTTTCTGTCCGTTTTGGGTATAAACTACAGCAGCATACAGCCCTTTGGTTAAGGATTCGGGTAGTGTAATGTTGTCGTTAAATCCGGCTGCAAGGATATGGCTTGCCACGGTGCGCCCCAGCAGGTCGGCAATAAGCAGGGTGGCAGGCTGGCTGCCGGGGTTCTGCAGGGTTAGTATTCGGGTGGCAGGTGTAAAAGTTCCTGTAACCGGTGTCGGGTTGTTTTCGGGTGTATGAATGCCAATAATTACCTCGGCGGCGGCAAAAATCCATACATTATGCGCGCCGTGCAGTGCGGGTTGCCGATATCCGCCGCCGCTCAGGTCGCCGTCGGTAGAATCGGTATAGCCGGCAACAACCAATTTACCGTCACTGCTTTGTAGGAGCGAGTTGCCAAAATCATATTGCGAGCCGCCAAATCTTTGCGTCCAGATAACACTGCCGGTTGCGCCGTTTAATTTAATTAGGTTTACATCCCAAATAAAGTTAGGGGGCGAAACCGTATAATCATAGGTAATGCCTACGGCGTAAACATGGCCGGTTGCCGGGTCAATGAGCACGTCGCGGCTGTTGTCTGATGCGGGAGCGCCAATGGTGCGCTGCCAAAGCAGAGCGCCGGTAGAATCAACGCGCACAATCCAAATATCATCTTGCCCGAAATTTTCGGTTACGTCGCCGTCTTCCGATATAGAATCGCCAATGAGGGCAGCCTCGCCGTTTGCGCCCAATGAAACAGACTTGCCACTGTCGCCAAAAGTGCCGCCGTAGGTTTTTTCCCAAATCAGGTTGCCGTCTGTATCAAACTTTAGCAGCCACATATCTTTACTTCCGTGGTTAAAACTGATGTCTCCGTCTGTGGAAGAAGTAGAGCCAATAACCACAAACTGTTGTTTTTCGGTATCAAATACAATATCCGATGCGTTGTCGTTGCCAGTTCCGCCGTAGGTGCGTTTCCAGAGCACCTCGCCGGCGGAGGACAGTTTTACCAGCCAAAGGTCTTTGTAGCCAAGGTTTTCGGTAAAATCGCCATCGGCAGAGTCGGAGTAGCCGGCTACCATAAAACTGCCATCGGGTAAAGCAATGACCGAACGGAAAAAATCCTCGCCCGAACCGCCCAACACCCTCGACCATTCCATATCGCCGGCATCGTTCAGTTTTACCACCCAGGTATCAATGCCGCCGTTGTTTTGCCCCACATCGCCATCTAA
>NBMY01000106.1 GCA_002212985.1 Sphingobacteriales bacterium TSM_CSS | reverse complement strand
TGGTAAATCTTGCGTTTGCGGACGACCTTACGCCTGCACCAATGTAGCGCAGGCAAATGCTTTGAGTCTTCTGGACCTGCAAAGCAATATTTGGGAAGATGCTGCCGCATCAATCTGGGATAATGATGATGTTTTAAAGAATAAAATGGCGCAATTTCCCAATTATTTGTTGGGTAAACACTACCAATGCATTGAAGAAGAACACCAAGGTATAGCCCCCGGAATGTTGGACATTTACGGTTATGATTTACCCGGAAATTTTATTTCGCTACCCTGTAACCTAAATACCGGTAACTACTATGTAGTTATGCAGGTTGACCCGTTAAACATATACACAGAAGAGGATAACAACAATAACATTGCAATTGTGCCGGTAAATATTGTGATACCCGAAGTAGTCGAATCAAACGAAATTATCACCAATTTGGGCGAGATTTATGGCGAAAGCCCCGATGATGTTACCTGGTCATCAAACAACCGCATTAATGGTATTGTAAAAATTGAAGCAGGCAAAACGCTCACCATCAACCACTGCACCATAGAGTTTATGACCCCCAACAGCGGCATTGTGGTAGAAAAAGGCGCTCGCCTTTTTGTAGAAAACGCCACTTTGCGCGGCAATGAGTGTTTGGGCAATATGTGGAAAGGAATACAGGTTATAGGAACCGGCGATGTTGGGCAAAGCCGTAATATCAGCGATGACCCCGACCCCAATCATGGGTATGTAAAACTATATGAGGCCACTATACAACATGCTAAAGTGGGCATACAACAAATACACAGCCTCAACCCCTACGAGCTAACAACCTGGGGCGGCGGTGGCAGAATAAACGCTCAAAACAGCCGGTTTATAGATTGTTCCGTAGGTATTGAATTTAAAAAATACAAGTACCAAAATGCCAATATTATTAACAACTGTGAGTTTTTAACAGTAAACGGTTATACCGGCGCTAAGAGGTTTCCGGGCATTGGGCATGTAGGTATTTACGCTTATGGTAACCAAATTATTAAAGTAACCGATTGCAGTTTTGAAAACCAAAATACCGCCACTTTTGGAGAGGTTGAAAACTGGGGGGTGGGCATTGTTTCCAAATCATCTAACTTTATAATTGGCAGCACAGATGGTAATGTACAGACGACCAACCAATTTATAAATCTCCACAAAGGCATTGACGCATACAGTACCAATTCACTTTATGGCGGCATGTATATTTATAGTAGTACCTTTTCCAACGTAAAACGCGGCATTACGCTCAACGCCTGCGCTTTGTCTGAGGTGGCGTACAACACCTTTAACGTACAACACCAAGGCGGCTATGGCGTATATGCCCTGTCAAGCGGCGGAAGTACCATTGCCCATAACAACTTTTTTTCGCACCTGCCCCTGCCCGCAGGCGAGGTAATGCCTCATTGGGCAGCCGTAGTAAGCAATGCCGGCAACTTGTACAATACCTACCTATATGACAACTATTTTACTTTTGCCGAAGTACCTCCATTTAACGGACAATTTTATGCCGCCACCCAAGTAGAAACCCCTTCCGCCGGGCAAAACCGATACGTATATGTGGACTGCAACGAATATGCCAGCCAAAACCGCTACGACCTCTATATAGACAATACCACCCCCGATTTTAGCAACCAAGGCGGGTGCGAACCATTTAATGAAGAAGTAAACCCCACCGCCAACCTTTGGCATCCCATTATAGAAGCAGCCCCGCAACACCATATCTACTATGCCAACAGTAGCGCAGGCTTCCAAATAACCTGCCTACCCGGGCATGTGCCTACTAATGTGTCGAGTAATGTGGATGTTCAAACCTGTTTTGGTGATGAAAATATTTGCGATTTATTTGCCGATATAGGGGGCAATTATGCCCAAAGAATAGCCGACTTACGCGGCAGGCTTTTAGAACCAAACTTAGACGAAAGAACGCAAGATGCACTCTTTGCCGAACTATTGCGCACACACGTAAAAGCCGAAGAATACACCTCTGCCAAAGCCGAACTGGAAAGCCGTAATCTGGTAAGCGATATGAAACTACTCACCGCCACCTATACCGACGAGCGCGAATTGGCAGCAGCCACCGCCAAATTAGCCCAAATACCCTTAGACGAGCAGCCCGATATAGATTTTTACAACCTGTTTATGGCGCTCATTGAGGACTTAATTGCCAACCCCACACCCGAATATGATGAAGAGGGCAGTGGAAAAGCGATTGTTCCCCTACCCGAAACTATAGAAAGCGAAAAACAACGTGATGATAAAACTGCTACATGTATTATGGCACAATCGGTAGCTGTACAAAAACAAGGGTTGGTTTATTGGCGAACCCCTAACTATGACGGCTTGAAAGAGAATAGTACCCTCTTGGCTACAATAGAGCCTCTTAGCATTGCCCCTAATCCGGCAAGCAACATTGTTTCTATCAGTTGGAAAGCATCAGTAAACAATATAGCTAAGATATTGGTATATGATTATACCGGTAAAATAGTGTTGCAACGTTTCATAAGCGGCAATGCAGCTAATATGAACATAAGTAATTTGGCAAACGGTTTATATATCTGTCAAATTACTGAGAATGGTGTTATACGGGCATCAGGCAAATTAACCATTATTGAATAACCTTTTATTTGGCATTGGCTTGTTTAAACCAAGCCAATGCCGCTATCTATACACAGGAAGGAGGTTATTATGAGAACTTTATTAATGACATTTGTAGGTTGTTTATTACCCCTATTTGCATACAGCCAAAACACTACATATTTCAATAAGTTTTTTAACTTAGACACCCTAACAACTACATCGGGCGCTTGTTCCGTTTTGCAAAATGGCTATTTGTTTTGCGGTGTTTGCAACAACCCTAATGATTCACAATTTAAACAGGGTTTTTATTTTCGAACAACCGATTTATACGGCGAAACCACCGATTTCAACGTTTTGAATTATGAGGATGGTATTACTTGGATTATAAGCGGCGGTAATTTGGTTGAAACAGTTAATGGTAATTTTTTAATTGCTGCTTCGAAGACTTATAGTTATACAGGAGTTGAAAATGATATTATACTGGTAAAGTTTAATCTGCAATTAGGGGTAATATGGAAGAAAATGCTTGATAAGCCAGGCACTACCGAACACCCATATCAAGTAATCTCCACTTCAGACGGCGGTTACATAATGGCAGGGGTGCAGCGCAGCCCAGGGCAAAACAACCGTTTTTTTGTCTTAAAAACCGACAGTCTGGGCAACGAGGAATGGAGTAATCAGTACCACCCGTTGCAGCATGGTTTGGCAGGTTCTATATTGGAAACAGAAACAGGGTATATAGTAAGCGGATATATTGAATACGCATTAACAGATGGCGATTTGTTTATTATGGAAATAAATAAACAAGGCGAGGTTGTGTGGGAAAAAAACTATGGTGGAATTGAAAGTGACAATGCCGGTTTGCTCCTTGCTGCAACTAATAATAACTTTTTCGTCATTAATGCTATGCAGCAAAACAATATTTATCGGCCATTTGCAGCTCTCATAAATAGTATTGGCGATACTCTCTGGACGCGCACTTTCAACAATGCAGTAGGTGCGCTTCAAGAAGCCCCACTACAACCTACTCCCGATGGTGGTTTTATATGCCTATATAGCTACGATACGGAATTGGGCTATCGTGCCCCTTGGCTATGGCGTTTCACCTCCACCGGCGATACCCTTTGGACACGCCGCATACCCGGTGCGCCAAGCAATAACAATACCTATCTCAAAGATATAGCCCCCACGCCCGATGGTGGTTGGGTACTATCGGGTTTTAATTACAGTGAGCAAAGCAGTTGGGTGGTCAAAACAGATAGTTT
>NBMY01000061.1 GCA_002212985.1 Sphingobacteriales bacterium TSM_CSS | reverse complement strand
ATGCCGCCTAAGTAAACCAATTCACTATGCTAAATATTAATCAAATATATGCACATAATATTTATCCTTGACACTCATGTTGTATTGAAGTGTATTTACTTTTCGGGTAATTGTTTGTATGCTTTTGGGTAATACATGCTGCCTAATTGTTCTAATCTGCCTTGCTACCCGCTCACGCAAAGCTTAGCCTTGTTTTATATACTCAACTTACAAGGCACAGCCTTGCGCAGGCAAGTTGTTGTGGTCTAAAACGGTATTTTCCACACACGTTGCCGCATAAAATTGCACATACTATTTTATGAGGCGTTAAAGGCATTACAGTTTCTGCACATTAATGTAGTACAAATCACGTGCAAATTGTACATCGGAATTTTTACCGGTTTTCAGGTTCAGGGTTTTCCATTTTCCTGTTTCGGGTTGTATGAGTTGATATGCACCGTTTTCATCAAGCAATTTAACGGGCATATTAAAATCGGGCACATCGGCTTTCCATCGGTAAGCAAGTTGTGTGTCTTTTTTGTGTTTTTCAATTTTGTATTCCAATGTAGGAATATCGGGGTAAAAAAGGTATTGTTTAAAGAACGAGGTAAGGTCTTTACCCGTTTTGCGGTTAAAGTAGTTCAAAATAGTGTCTTGGGTTACAATTCCATATTTATATTGGGTTTGCAGGCCTTTTAGCATGGCAAACCATTGCTCGTCGTTATCTACTATGCTTCGCAGGGTATTCAAAATGAGCATCCCTTTGTTATACATATCGCCGCTGCCTTCGTGGTTTACGCCGTAAGGGCCAATAATCGGGCCATCGTTAGATACCCACGGAATTTTGGCGTTAATATATTGCAGGGCTTTTTCTTTTCCGTACAAGCATTCAATATACAATGATTCGGAGTAGGTGCAAAACCCTTCGTGCACCCACATATCGGCAATATCGGCGGTGGTAAGGCTGTTGCCCCACCATTCGTGGCCGGCTTCGTGTATAATAATATAGTCAAAAGCAACCCCAATTCTGGAGTAATCCATGCCGTTGTAGCCGGTTTTGTAATTGTTGCCATAGGCAATGCCGCTTTGGTGTTCCATGCCAAGGTAGGGCGTTTCTACCAGTGCAAACCCATCGCGCCAGAAAGGGTAGGGTCCAAGAAATTTTTCGTAGCAGGCCAGCATGGGTTTTACCTGTTCAAATTGTTTTTTGGCTTTTTCAAGGTTATAGGCCAGTACGTAGTAGTTGAGTTGCAGGGTATCTTTTCCGCTTACATATACATCAGAAAAATGGGTAAAATTGCCTATGGTTACCGAAACGCCGTAGTTGTTTATGGGGTAACTTACAAACCAATGGTAGCGGGTATAATCTCCTTCGTTGGTTGTGCCCTTGTTTTGTCCGTTGGCAATGCATTGCAGGTTGTTGGGTACGGCGCAGCTAAGACGCATACTGTCGGGTTCATCGCTTTGGTGGTCTTTGTTAGGCCACCAAAGGCTGGCGCCGGTTCCTTGGCAGGCAACGCCAATAAAGGGGTTGTCTTGCTGGTCTTTTGTCCATACAAAGCCGCCATCCCAGGGCGGGCGGCGGGCAACGGTAGGCGCGCCGGAGTAGTAAAACCGTATTTTTTGCAGGCTGCCGGCGGGGTTAACCCCATCGGGAAAGGTAATAAAAACGGCATTGAACTTCCGTTCATAGCTTAATTTTTTACCTCCGTACACAATGCTGTCCGCCTGCATATTTTCAAAAAGGTCAATTTGCATTACCTTCCCTGCTTCTGTTGCAGCAAAGTAGATATCGTTATAACCCGATATGGTTTTTTGTTCGGGATTTACTTTTATGTTCAGGTCGTAATATTTAACATCGAACCATTTTCGTTGCGGGGTTATGCTTCCCCGAAGGGTATCGGCAAGGGTAAATTTTTCGGTATCTTCCGAAAATAGCTGCGCTTTCAGAGACTGTTTTGAAATTATAAAAAACAAAATTCCGATGAAGAACAGCGTAAAATTGCGAAAAGTGAAATGGTTTAATGCGTAGTTCATAGCAGTTTTAATGTGTTTTGGATAAAATAAAAGCGGGATGTTGCGAAATTTGTTATTATTTTCAAGTTTTATCCTTTATTTTATGTCTTTGTGTAGGTGATTTCTTTGGCGATTTGTTTTTGTCAAAACCGTAAGGGCAATGCCGGCAGCCGTTTTGGCAGCAGTAACCCCGTTTAAGCAGGTAATGATGGGTAAAAACCCATCGGCCAAAATCGTCAATATAGTAATCAATTCCTTCGGTAAGCGGTTCTTTCATGCAATGGCGTTTTGTTTAGAACGGGTATATGACACCGGTGTAATTGTGTGGGTTTAACCGGTGTAATTCGTCTTTTACTTCCTGTTTCACTTGAAGCGAGTCAATAAAGCCGGAAATTAATTCGGGGGTAATTTGCCGGTTGGTACGGCTCAGGTTTTTTAGCGCTTCGTAAGGTTGCGGGTAACCTTCACGGCGCAAAATGGTTTGAATACCTTCGGTAATAACTTCCCAATGGGCATCTAAATCGGTATTCAGTTTAACACTGTTAAGCAGGAGTTTGTTCAGTCCTTTTTTCAGGTTTTTAATGGACAGCAGAGTGTGGGCAATGGGCACGCCAATATTGCGCAGCACGGTAGAATCGGTAAGGTCGCGTTGCAGCCTCGATACGGGCAGTTTTGCCGACAAGTGTTCAAACAAGGCATTGGCCAAACCCAGGTTGCCTTCAGCATTTTCAAAATCAATGGGGTTTACCTTATGCGGCATGGTAGAGGATCCAACCTCTCCGGCAACAATTTGCTGTTTAAAATAATCCATTGAAATATACGTCCACACATCGCGGCAGAGGTCAATTAAAATGGTATTGATACGTTTAAGCGTATCGAACAGGGCGCACATGTTATCGTAGTGTTCAATTTGGGTGGTGTAGCGGCTGCGTTGCAAGCCAAGCGATGCTACAAAGTCATCGGCAAATTTGAGCCAGTCAATGTTGGGATAAGCGGCATGGTGTGCGTTAAAATTACCCACTGCGCCGCCAAATTTGGCGCTGTGCGGTATTTGCTGCAACAGTTGCATTTGCATTTGCAGGCGCTCGGTAAACACCAATATTTCTTTTCCCAGCAGGGTAGGGGAGGCGGGCTGCCCGTGGGTGTGGGCAAGCATGGCAACAGGCAGCCATTCTTTGGCTTTGCCGTGCAGCAGTTGCAGCAATTCGGTTAGCTGCGGAAGCAAAACGGTTTGCAAAGCCTCTTTGAGCAGCAAAGGTGTGGCAGTATTGTTAATATCTTGCGAGGTAAGCCCGAAATGGATAAACTCGGCAACATCGGGGGGTAAGTTAAGCAGTTGCAGTTGTTGTTTCAGAAAGTATTCCACGGCTTTTACATCGTGGTTAATAGTGGCTTCGGTTTCTTTAATTTGCAAGGCATGGGCATCGGAAAAATGTTGGTAAACAGACCGAAGTGGGGTAAACACATTGGGGCTTATTCCGCTTAGCGCCGGCAGCGGCAGGCGACAAAGAGCAATAAAGTATTCAACCTCTACCTGTACGCGGTATTTTATAAGCGCCCATTCAGAAAAAAAAGGAGCTAATTCTTTAACCTGACGGGCATAGCGTCCGTCTAACGGAGATATTGCGTACAAACTAAACGGTTCCATAAGCTGTTGTTTTGTTTTGCTGTGCAAAGTTCGTATTTTTAGGCGGGTTTAGTATGGAAAACGCCCGCTTTTATACAACATACGCCTTGTGTTGCCGTTGTCAGTGTTGTGGTTGCAGTGGTAAATCTTGCCCATAACGAAACTAAGAACCCAATCTTGCTCTCAAAAAAATAGAATTTTAAAATGTGTAAATTTCTGATTTTCAGTGATGAAACAATACGGGTTTTCAAAAACTCATAATGTTTTACGACATCTACCGCACCACCGCCACCTTACCCCTTGCCAGCACCGCGCCGCCCATATTGCCG
>NBMY01000091.1 GCA_002212985.1 Sphingobacteriales bacterium TSM_CSS | reverse complement strand
ATCATTTCAATGTCTGTAGTGTCTGAATCACAGATTACGGGGATTGGAGGATTGCACGGAAAACTGTCTGAACCATGGATTAAAGGATTACATTATTACACTGATTATGGAGTTAAAATATAAAGACATCACTGAAAAGATAATCGGAGCTTCTTTTGAAGTGCATAAGTTTCTTGGTAATGGTTTTCAGGAGCGAATATACCAACGAGCATTAGCACATGAATTAGCGAAAGCTGGTTTGGCATTTGCGTGTGAAATTGAGCAGGATATTTATTACAAAGACCTTGCTGAACCCATTGGAAAACGCAGGGCAGACTTTGTAGTAGAGGGGAAAGTATTGGTAGAATTAAAAGCAGTTATTCAGTTAGAAGACGTTCATCTGGCACAAGTACTGAATTACTTAAAAGCATACAAATTGGAAGTTGGATTGCTAATCAACTTTGGGAGTAAAAGTTTGACTTTTAAGCGATTGGTGTTGTGATGTAAGGTTAATGTCTGCATCACGGATTAAAGGGATTGGGGGATTGCACGGAAGTTTTATGCACGGAAAATGATTGTAGGGGAATGCGAGCTGTGCAATCAAGAAATCGGATACAATCCGTGATTCAGACAAAGGAGAAATTGAACGCCGGTATCATTTCAATGTCTGTAGTGTCTGAATCACGGATGAAGGGATTGGAGGATTGGGTAGATTACGGGTTAATTTGAATAACCGTAACGGTTCCGCCTTGGTTGCTGTTCCATTGCACTTGTATGGAGTTGGTAAAGGGAGGTGAAGAAAGAATAGTACCTCCGGTAACCGTCCAGTCGTAGGTAGCGCCTGCCGGCCCTGCCGCCACCGAGTAGGTTTGCACCGTACCATCGCAAACCGATTGATTGCCCGATATAGTGGTGGCAAAACTGCACACCTGCAGGTCTAAGGTTCCATCGGCGTTAAAGGGGTCGCTCCATTTAGGGTTGGTGTAAACATCTGTTCCAGTAAGGGTTCTTAAAAATGCTTCGAGGGCGTTTTTTTCGTTTTGGGTAAGTTGCAGGTTGCCGCCGGGTCCGGCCAAACGCGGGTCGAGGTTGGTATTGGCGGGGTTTGGCGGAATTAAGTTGTAGTGGTTTATAACGGCTTGAATGGTAACAAAATCACCGTTGTGCATAAGCGGCCCGTTGAGGGCGCCTGCGGGGTTAAACAAGTTGCGCAGCGAAGGGGCACGGGTATTGGTTAAATCAAGTATTGCCGGGTTGGCCGCTGTAGCTATTACTCCATTATTTAGTGAGTTGGGGTCAATGTCGAATTCCGGAGCGGCGTGGCAACCTTGGCAACCGGCACCGCCGGCGGGAGGAGGGGCTACAAACAGGTTTTTACCTTGGTTTTCCTGCGGGGTAAAGTTTGGAAATGGCGCGCCAAGGTTATTGGTTGTTGCCAACCCTACATCAAATTTAGAATCGAAAGACTGAATGCTTCTTACGAACTGTGCCAAAGCCCTTTGTACACGGTCTTCGTTAATAAGCGAACTGCCAAAGGCAAGGGTAAACAAGGTGTCGTAATAACCAATACTTTCCAATTTGTTAACCAAAGAGTCGAAGCCGGGTTGTCCGCCGGTTCCGCTAAATCCCATTTCGGTAAAATCCTGTATGGGGTGGGTGGTTTGGTCTTCGAGCGAGGTAGCTCTTTCGTCCCAGAAAAATTTAACTTCGTTACCAAAACGTGCATTGGCCAGGCGCATGGCATGGCGGCCGGTAAAACCGCCGTTTAGACCGGTGCTAAGGCGGACAGTATCGCCAAAGGCAAATGCCTGTTTATGGCAACTGGCGCAGGCTATTGTATTGTTTGCCGACAGGCTTTTGTCGTAAAACAGCACCCTGCCCAGTGTAGCTCCGTAATCGGTCATCTCGTTATCGGGCGGGGTATTATCACGGGTTATGTAGTTAGGAGTTGTTTGGTTGGCATAATTTCCCAGGTTATTGAGGTCTATGGCTGCACTTACCAATGCTGCGGCTACGAGCACAAAGAATATTGAATTTTTGTATTTCATTTTACGTTGTTTTTGTTAAATGTTTTGAATTAATACCTTATTTGTGGTACGCCTATTTTGCTGGCATTGGGTTGGTAGAGGTTAAAATCGGCTACAGTATTGGCGTAATCGAGGTTAAAGTCGCTGTCGAGGTATTGGTTAAACTGTGAACTTTGAGCAGAATATCCGTTATAATCTGTAACAGAAATAATTCCGTTGCTGTCATAATCACCTGCCAGCAGCGCAAATACGCTGCCAGGAAAAGAGGCAAGTTGTCCGCTTCCGCCCAGTACGTTGGCGCTGTTCGAAAAATCGTACGAAGCAGTGTTGGGCAGCACCACCGTATTTTGCCCGAAAACTGCCAGGTGATTGCGGTGTCTTACTGCAATGTAATAAGGGCTGTTGGCAGTAATGTTGCTGAAATATACGCCCGAAATGGTGTTGTCGGTAACCCAAAGGGCATCTACTACATTGCCGTTGTTGAGCAGCAAAGCCGCTTTAGTTTCTACAAGGCTTTGGCTGCCCGGGTTAAACACCTGAACCAGCACCCAGTCTATGAGTTGTGCCGGCCGGGTTGCAATGCTTTCGGTGCCGGTATAGTTCCAAGGGGCGCCGTTGTAAGGCTGGCTAAGGGGAATAATGTTTAAAAACTGGGAGGTAACCTGCATTTGACCCGATGCGGCACTATATTTGCCTTGCAGGTACATTTTTACCTTCACTAATTCGCCGGGTGAGCAGTTGTTTACGGTAACGTTTAGGGTATAGCTGCCAATACAAGCGGTTTGTGCCTGTAGTTTCGGGCTTACCTGCAACACCAAAAGGCAACATGCTGCCAAAGTAATAACTCGTTGTAAGTAAAACATAACGGAACCTGTTTGTTTTATTGGTTAATTGTTTTTCTTCGTGTGGGTGCAGTTTACCTTTGTTCGGGAGGTGGTGGCTGCAGCATTTGCAAGGCTTTGTTTATAACCTCGTTAAATTTTAGCTGTTGTGGCTGGTTGCATAGTTGTTTTACCGCAGCAAAATGCATGAAAGTAATCCGTTCCGAATTAGCCTTGTTTACACCCAGCGAATCTGCCATTAGCCCGACAATAGCGGTATCAATACTTTGCTGCTGCAGCAAAGCAAAAAGCCGCTCTCTTAGTTGGCGGTCTGCTATACGAATACTGTCTATCTGCCGATGGTGTTGGCGGTGCATGGTTTCATATATTTGTTCCTGTTCGGGGGTAAATTGCAGTTCTTTGCTAAGGTAAATGGCTGCGTTTTTTCCCTGTCGGGGCGGCGGCGAGAAAGGTGGTTTGCGCAACCAAACAAAGCCCAGCAAGATGCCATTAAGCAAAATCAGCAGCAGTATAATTATTTTAAAAAATTTATTTTCCGTCATGAGGTAAAATGAAGATAAAAATTGGTAATATTATTTTTGTTGATAAACTGCTGTTTTCATCGTGGCATGGCAGATATTGGGGAATTGTTACCTTACAATGTTAGATAGTTGCACATCGGGGGTAAAATAACTTTGCAGGAGGTTATTTTCGGTGCCTGTGGTTTGTTGTGCAGGCTGATACTGATTATGCAGCAGCGTGTACATATTGATTCCTGCCAATAGCCCGATGAATATGGCAGCCCTGTACATGCGGTAAGCAGGTATGCTGTTTTGTTGGGTACGGAGTATGCGTTGCCACACCTGAAAGCCGAATTCTGCCGGAACTTCGGCTCGTTTCATGCCGTTAAGGCTGTTGAGCGTGTTTTCGGTCTGTTGGTTGATGTTTTTCATAGCGGTATAGATGCTGTTTAGGTAAAAAACCTTCGGTTATTTTTCGTTTTTTTCGTAGTAATGGGTTAAATGTTTTTTTAGGTTCTGTTTTGCCCTTGACAAAAGCGATTCTATTGCGGGTACTGTTGTTTGCAATACCTCGGCAATTTCGGCATAGCTAAGGCCTTCGGTTTTATGCAGCAGAAAGGCAACTTTCTGGGTATCGGGCAGTTTTTCTATGGCTTTAAACAAAATGGCAGCCCTTTCAGCGTTTTCGAGTTGTATTCCGGGGTGCTGAAAATCTTTTACAGGTTGCAATATGTTACCGGCAAATAAACTTTGCACAAAGGCAAATCTTTTCCTGCGTTTCTGTTTGCGAATAAAGTCGAGGGAGTGACGCACCGTAATGCGGTAAATCCAGGTTGATAGCGATGAGTCTCCTTTAAACTGATAAATTTTTTCGTAAACCGTTACAAAAACTTCTTGTGCAACATCTTCGGCGTCTTGCATATTCTGTACTATGCTTAATGTGGTATTGAAAACCTTGTTTTGATACAAACTGATTAACTCCATGAAAGCCTCGCGGTTTCCCTGTTTCAGTTTAGTTATAAAATTGATGTCGTTCAAGATTGGCAATGGCGGTGGTTTACAATGCAAAAAAAGTCGCAGAACAGACAATGTGCAAATACATTTGGCAGCGTTTGTCGGGAAAATTTAAAACCAAGTCGTTTCCCTTATCGGTTTTAAAAGTATTATTTTAATACAATTTAGGCTAATTACCTTTGGAGTTTTGGTTAATTTTGTCTGAAAAGAAATGTTAAAAGTTTGTGGCAGACTCTTGTTTTTACCAAAATTACGCTCACAAACTGCCGTTACGCCCCAATGAGAGTACGGTAAAACGGGGTATGGAACAAAGTAAATTCACATCGGGTAAATACTATTCGGTACAATTTCCTAATTTTGCCCCTCTAAATGAGCCGTTCCCAATATGAGCAAAACCATCATTGGTGTTTTAAGGGAAGAAAAATGCCCGCCCGATAACCGTGTGCCGCTAACGCCTTTGCAATGTGTACAATTACAACAACTATACCCCGACATTGAAGTACGCGTACAACCCTCTGTAAACCGGTGTTATACCGATTTGGAGTATGGGCAGGCAGGAGTTGCCCTTTCTGAAGACCTATCGGAATGCGATGTTTTGCTTGGGGTAAAAGAGGTGCCGCCTGCAAAACTGATTTCTGGAAAAAAATACCTGTTTTTTTCGCATACCATAAAAAAGCAGCCCTATAACAGGCAGTTGCTGCAAACTATCCTTCAAAAAAACGTGCAGCTAATTGATTATGAATGCCTGCGTTACACAAACGGTAAGCGAATAATTGGTTTCGGACGCTTTGCCGGCATTGTGGGGGCACACAACGGCTTGCGGGCCTATGGCATAAAAACGGATGCTTTTACCCTTCCTGCAGCCCATAATTGCAAAGATTTTGATGAAATTAAGCAAGTATATGCCACCCTTCGGCTGCCCGCTATTAAAATTGTGCTTACCGGAGCAGGGCGCGTTGCCTGGGGAGCAAAAGAAGTGCTGGATTTGCTCCATATTGAAGAGGTAACTCCTCATGAGTATTGTTCAAAATCTTTTACCCACTCTGTGTATGTGCATTTGCACAACCACCATTTATACCGTCACAAAGAACGGCATGATTATGAGCGGCACGATTTTTACCGCCACCCGCAACAATATTATTGCCCGTTTATGCCCTATGCGCAACAAACCGATTTAATGATTAACGGCATTTACTGGAACCCGCAGGCGCCGCTGTTCTTTACCAAATCCGATATGCAGAATGCTGATTTCAAAATTAAAGTAATTGCCGATATTACCTGCGATATAAACGGCTCTATTCCCGCCACCACCCGTGCTACCGAAATAGGAAACCCGGTAATGGGTTACAATCCGGTAACCGGACAGGAAGAAAAACCTTATCAAAAACATACCATAGATATTATGTCGGTTGATAACCTGCCCAACGAGTTGCCGCGAGATGCCTCGGCTACCTTCGGGCAGGCGCTCCTTGAACATGTTATTCCGGAACTAATGCAACCGCAAAGCGACATTATCAATCATGCTTCCATAACCAACAACGGTCAGTTAACGCCGTTGTACCAATATTTACACGATTACGTAACCCAATCCTGAATAACTTGCGTTATTCAATAAAACCAATTTGCCATGTTTAGCCGCTTTTTAAGAGCTTTATGTATAGGTGTTTTTTTATTAATATTCGTGCAGTTTTCGCTGCGTGCCCAAATGTTTGATTGGGCAGTTTCGGGTGGTGGAGCGCTGTTTAATGAAATAACCTGCCTCAACGCCGGCAGCGATGGCAATTTATATGCCGCAGGCTATGGAATTTACCCAATTGTGGTTACCGATACGCTTGCCGGAACCGACACGCTGATTGTGGAAACCGATACGCTGCTGACCCCCGATGTGCAACTGCTGGCATTTGATGCCGCCGGTGAAATTATATGGCAAAAAACCATACAGGGCACCGGCAACGATTGGGCTTCATACCTTGCTGCAACAGCCAACAACAATTTTTTTGTTGCAGGCAGTTTTACCGATACCCTTTATTTTGAAACCGACACGCTGGGCACACCGGGCATATCGCAAAGCCAGTGTTTTGCAGCGTTGGTAAACAACAACAGTCAGGTGCAATGGGCTATGCAAACCCATGGGACTGCTACCGCCACCACGGCCGCCCTTGCTGCAGACGCCGCCGGAAATGCCCTGCTGGGTTTGCAGTTTTCCGATACGCTTATTTTACAGGCCGATACCATAACTGCTACACAGAACAGCAATTTTATGGTGCTTAAACTCAATCAGGCAGGTGAGGTGGTTTGGCGCAGAACCGGCTCCGGCAGCCAAAATGTAACACTAACTGCAATAACTACCGATGCAGAAGGCAATGTTTATGCCTGCGGTTATTTTACCGGCTCCATTGCATTTGGCAGCGTACTGTATTTTGCCCTTGACGAAACCGATGCTTTTATTGCCAAATTAGATGCTGCCGGCAACATGCTGTGGCTGAAAACACTGGCAGCAATGGCCAACCAAAGTTTTGGCGCAGTGGCTGCGGGCAACAATGGCGAGCTGTATGTTGGCGGGCATTTTAACGAATCTTTTGTGCTGAATACCGATACTGTTCATGCTTTGGGTGCAAATACGGCTTTCATTGCCCGATATTTGCCCGGCAACGGAACCATGCAATGGCTTACCACACTTGGCGGGCAGGGAATAACCTCCGGAAATTGCCTGCATACCGATACAAATGGCAATGCCTGGCTAACCGGCAACTTTACCCAATCGCTCGTTGTAAATTCCGATACCATTGCCGCACAGGGCGAAGAAGACCTGTTTGTGTGGAAAGTGTTGCCCGACGGCAATTCTCAACGGCCCTATACCGCAGGCGGCAGTTACTCCGAAGCGGCAAACGGCTGCACCTTTGATGTCGATGGCAACCTGTACATAGCCGGCGGTTTCGATACGCAAACCGTTTTAGAGGGCGATACGCTATTTTCGCAGGGCAGTTTCGACTATTTTCTGGCGCGGTTAAATGCGCTCATGCTAACCGGCATACCCACGCAACCGGCAAACAACAATAACGCCATGCCATTGCTGGTAAACGTATATCCAAATCCTGCCAAGGAGGTAGCCAACTTACAAATACCTTTTGCAACTCAACCTTTGCAACTCATCCTTGCTCAGGCAGATGGGAAAATAGTATGGCAGCAAACCGCAACAGGCGGTCAAACACTGCAACTTCCGGTTTACAACCTGCCTCGCGGCATGTATGTGCTGCATTTATACAACAACCTGCAACAGGCAACGGTTAAATTAATGGTCTGGCAGTAGATAGACTTTCAGCCAAACTCCCGAAAAGCAAAAAGGCTGCCTTATTTGGGCAGCCTTTTAATATGGAACACAGCGGAATGTTTAATTAGCTGTTGCGAATTATGCGGCGCTCTTTGATACGGGCATTTTTACCCTCGGCAGTGCGGAGGTAGAACAGGCGTGCACGGCGAACTTTGCCGTATTTGTTGATTTCTATTTTTTCAATAAAAGGCGAGCAAATAGGGAATACACGCTCTACACCAACACCGTTAGAAATTTTACGAACGGTAAAATTTCTTTTGGGGTTGCTGGGTCCGCCTTTAATTTGAATAACATCTCCTCTGAATTGCTGGGTACGCACTTTATCGCCCTCTTTAATTTGGTAATGAACGGTAACGTTATCGCCGGTTTTAAAATTGGGGAATGATGGTTTGGACAGCAATTGCTCCTCCACATATTTCATTAACTGGTTCATTGCTTATGCTGGTTTGTTATACTGTTTAAAATTGGGTGCAAAGATAGTTTATGTTTTATTGTTTTTAACACAATTGTGTAATTTTTTTACAAAAAAACTAAAAAACAAGCGTATCAGCCCGGTTGCCGAAAATAATGCTGCGCACATTGTCTGATTTCAGAAAATCGTGCGGGAAGCCGAGGGATATTTTACTGCAATCATTAAGTATAGCCATATGTTGCTCTGAAAGGGTAAATTGAAGGCAGTCCAAATTGTCTTTAATTTGTTCGGTATTTCGTGCGCCAATGATGGGAATAATTTTTTTGCCCCGCTGCCGCACCCAATTAAGTGCCACCTGCGAGGGAGTTTTGCCCAGTTCGGCGGCAATATCGGCAACTTGTTGGGCAATGGCAAAGTTGGCTTCTGTAAGGCGCGGGTTGTTGGCTTTCAGCCTGAAATCGGGTTGTGTGCCGGTATTGTATTTGCCGGTTAAAATGCCGGCTGCCAGCGGCCCCCACGCCAGTACCGACAGTCCGAAATAACTTGCCATAGGCAGCAAATCGCGCTCTACGGTGCGCTCCAGCAGGTTGTACTGAATTTGTAATCCCGCAAAAGAGGACCAGCCCCTCAGTTCGGCAAGGGTATTACATTGCGAAACCACCCATGCGGGCGCATCGGAAATGCCTATATAAAAAACTTTACCCATTCGAACTAAATCATCTAAGGCTCGCATTACCTCATCGGGTTGCGTGGTAAAATCCCATGCGTGCAGCCAAAGCAAGTCAATATAGCCGGTTTGGAGCCGTTTAAGGCTTGCCTCTACAGATTGCATCAGGTTCTTGCGGTGGTTGCCGCCGGCATTCAGGTTGCCGGGTTTCATGTTAAGGGTAAATTTGGTGGCCAGCACAAAATACTCGCGGTCGGTTTTAATAAAATCGCTCAGTATGGTTTCGCTGCTGCCTTGGGTATAATAATTGGCGGTATCAATAAAGTTGCCGCCTGCATCGGCATAAGCATCAAATATGCGCGCACATTCATTGGCGGCCGAACCCCAACCCCAATCTTCACCAAAGGTCATGGTGCCAAGGCATAATTCCGATACACGCAAACCCGTTTTTCCAAATAACTGGTATTTCATGGTTTAATATTTGCTGCAAAGGTAGCATAGATTCTTAAAAAATCAGTTTAAACCATTGCCCTTATCACAACTCCGCAACATACCGGCAATTTATTGCTGCTTTAATAGAACCCAAAGGCTGCTTTCGGGTTTATTTTGGTAAATACCTGTATTTTTATGAAAACCTTAATTCCAGTTATTACCCTCTTTGCCGGCTGCCTGCTCTATGCCTGTGGCAATAATGCCGAATTGCCCACAGTAACCCAAGTAGATTTGGCACGCTATGCCGGTAAATGGTACGAAATTGCCAGCTTTCCTACTTCGTTTCAGAAAGACTGCCAATGTACCACCGCCACCTATACCCAAACAGACAAGGAATACGTAAAAGTCTATAACCAATGCCGCAAAGGGCCGTCCGGAAGCAAAACTACAGATATAGAGGGCAAAGCTTTTCCGGTGTCGGGCAGCAATAATGCACGGCTGAAGGTGCAGTTTTTCCCCTTAATTAAAGCGCCCTACTATGTTATAGGGTTAGACTCTGTGAACTACCAATATGCCATGGTAGGAGCGCCAAGTCGAAATTACCTCTGGATTTTAAGCAGAAATCCTCAATTGGAACCCGAAATTTACAACCGACTTACAAACAAAGCATCGGAACTTGGTTTTGATGTAAACCGCCTTAAACGAACCATACAAGATTGTTCCCTGTAGCCCAATGCCCCGTTATTTGGATGTTTACATGGGGCTGTTTGTATTGTTCATAAAAATAAGAACAAATAGTTGTACCTTAGCGTTTTATTTGAGCCTTGCCTGTAAACCGGCTTTGGCGGGCAGGGGAAAGCCGCTTACATTGTAAAAACCAAACCTTATGAAAAAAAGCCATATCGCTGCATTAATGCTCATAGGTGTATTGATTGCCTATATTATTGCCACCTCGGCCAATTACAGCACTTATGAAACCTTTGCAACTGCCCACTCCAACGAAGGCAAGGAGTTTCAGGTGGTTGGCGTGCTGGTGCCAGATAAGGAACAGTACTACAACCCGCAGGAAGATGCCAACCGCTTTACCTTTTACATGACCGATGAAAACAAAGAAGAACGGAAAGTTGTGTATTACGGGCCTAAACCCCGCGATTTCGAAAAATCGGAAAAAATTGTGCTAACCGGTAAAATGCAGGGCGATGAGTTTCATGCCTCCAAAATTCTGCTCAAATGCCCGTCTAAGTACATTGAAGATAAATTAGACAACAAAGGGTATTATGCACCCGAAACAACAACCGCTGCCGGCAGTTAGTAAGCCGTCCGCCTTTTTGCCACCTTTATAGTTCTGCGCGCAGCAGTGCGCATTCTTAAATTATTGCGAAAACATTTATGGAGTCTGTATTAGACATTCAGTACGTTGGAGAATGGCTGTTTGCCGGTAAATTTGGTCATTTGCTGAGTATTGTGAGCATGGTGTCTGCCCTGCTGGCAGCCGTAGCCTTTTATTGCGCTGCAAAACACGAAAACAGCAACCTTTCGGAAAGTAATTCGTGGAACCTACTGGCAAGGCGGGGGTTTGTGGTTCATGCTGCATCGGTAGCAGGCATTATTTTGGTTTTATTTTTTCTCATTCTCAACCATCGGTTTGAGTATAAATATGTTTGGCAGCACTCATCGCGCAGTTTACCCGTTTATTACATGGTGTCTTGTTTTTGGGAAGGGCAGGAGGGGAGTTTTCTGCTCTGGCAATTCTGGACAGCGGTGCTGGGGCTGATTTTAATGCGAACCGCCCGCTCATGGGAAAACCGCGTTATGACCACCCTTAGCATGTTGCAGGTATTTTTGGCCGCCATGTTATTGGGTATTTATATTTTGAGCTATAAAACAGGCAGCAGCCCCTTTATTCTGATGCGCGAAGATATGCCCGGAACCCCCATTTTTATGCGGGCCAATTACCTCGACTTTTTAACCGACGGCCGCGGACTGAACCCGTTGCTTCAAAACTATTGGATGGTCATACACCCGCCCACTTTATTTTTGGGCTTTGCTCTTACCGTAGTGCCGTTTGCCTATGTGCTGGCTGCGCTTTGGAAACGCAATTTTGACAACTGGGTAAAACCGGTACTGGTTTGGTCGTTGTTTGCCGGCGGTGTGCTGGGTGTAGGCATTTTAATGGGTGGCGCATGGGCTTACGAAGCGTTGAGCTTTGGCGGTTTCTGGGCTTGGGACCCTGTAGAAAATGCTTCTTTTGTTCCGTGGCTGGTATTGGTGGGCGGCATACACACGCTTTTGGCATATAAACACACGGGGCACGCGCTTAGGGCAACGGCAGCACTGCTGCTTTTATCGTTTATGCTGGTGCTGTACTCCACTTTTTTAACCCGAAGCGGCATTTTGGGCGATACATCGGTGCACTCGTTTACCGATTTGGGTATGTCGGGGCAGTTGCTGGCTTTCATGCTGTTTTTCTTATTTCTTTCCGTTGCCCTGTTGGTGTACGGCTGGAAATCCATGCCTGCTCCCGAAAAAGAAGAAGCTACCGACTCGCGCGAGTTTTGGATGTTTGTAGGCTCGTTAGTGCTGCTGCTGCTGGCGGGGTTAATTACCTTAGATACCTCATGGCCGGTGGTAAATAAGGTATTTGGCACCAAAATTACCATTACGGAACCTATACCGCATTATAACCGCTATGCCGTTTGGTTTGCTATTGTAGTAGCTACGCTAAGCGCCATTATTCAGTACTTGCGCTATAAAAAAACGGGCAATACAGGGTTGGTAAAAAAAATATTTATACCAACTATTGTGGCGCTTGTGCTAACACTTGCAATTGGCTTTGCCATGCAAATAACCCATTTTGCCTACGGGTTACTGCTGTTTGCTGCTTTATACGGCATTGCTGCCAATACCAATTACCTGCTGGCTGTTTTATCGGGCAAAATAAGAGTGGCAGGCGGCTCTGTGGCGCATATGGGTTTTACCCTGCTGCTGTTAGGCGCGCTGCTGTCGGCCGGTAAACAGGAGGTAATTTCAATTAATACCGCAGGTATAGATTACGGGAAAGCATTTGACGAAAAAAACAAACTCGAAAACATATTGCTCTATAAAGACCAGCCCGTGCAAATGGGGCCTTATTGGGTAACTTATATTGGCGACTCCGTAGTGCCGCCCAATACACTGTACAAAGTGCGCTACGAAAAAAAGAAAGAAAAAGATGATAAACCCGAAGAAATTTTTACCCTGTACCCAAATGCACAAATAAACCCCAACATGGGATTGCTGGCTAACCCCGATACCAAACACTACCTTACCAAAGACATTTTTACCCACGTTAGCTCAGTAACCGATAAATCAAAAGACGATGAAGGCTCGGAGCAACTCAAGGAAATGGAACTGGCCCCCGGCGATACTGCCATAACCAGCGGAACTTTTATTATCCTCAAAAAAATAAACCCCAACCCCTCCAGTATTGATTATGTGCCTGCCGCCGGAGATATTGCCGCCGGTGCCCAGCTTGAAATTATTGACATGAAAAACAGGCACTTTACCGCCGAACCAATTTATTACATACGCAACAGCGCCGAGTTTGGCTCTGATGCTGAAGTAACAGAACTGAACATGACAATAAAATTTGAAAAAATTTTTCCCGATAAAGGTAAAATCAAACTGGCAGTCATAGAACGCGAAAAGCCTGCCGATTTCATCATTATGAAGGCTATTATCTTTCCATATATTAACCTGTTGTGGCTGGGTTGTTTTATTATGGCCATCGGATTTTTTATCAGCATGGCGCACCGCTATGGGCAGGGCAGTTCAGAAAAAAGGGTTTCAAATCGAAAACTTCCGGCAGACGGCGGCAGTATGCAGCCTGTAACTGCCTTGCGCCATAAAGACGAATAACCCTGTTTGTAATTGCAGAATGCCTTGAACTATTCCGAATAGGGAAAGATTTTTTGCACGGGCAATCATCAAGCATTTGTTTACGGCTGCGCCCAAATGGTGTATTCCGAAAAATTAGCAATACCTTGCAGTAGTATTTCCCGTATATATGAAACTTTTAGCGGTAACTCTCATTGCCACCCTTGCCATAAGCGGAATTGGACTGCTGTTAAACATGCAAATCCGCGGACAGAAGCCGGCTGTATTGGACTGGCAATACCCCGATGCCGGAAGGGTAATTCCGCTAAGCCGTAATGCACGGGTAACGGCAACATCGGGTAAAGGAGTAAAGAATATAACCGATGATAATACCAATACTTTCTGGCAATCCGATGCCCCTTTTCCCACAAACTATCTTACCCGAAAAGATCAGAATCTGCTCTTGGACCAAGCCGGAGGGAACCATTGTACCCTAACCGGCAAAGCAATTCCCACGGCAGCTACCGACGGCAACCCCGAAAGTGGGGTAACGATAGACGCCGACACCGGCAATGCTCAATTTACCCTGCAATTGGAGCAACCGCAGCAGTTACTGCTGGTAGGAGTAAAAGCCGGTTTTTCGGGCAGTTTACAGATGACTGCCGTTACAACATCGGGTAAAACTACCATTTTACATTGGTTCGAACAGCACGAAAATTATGCGCTCATCCGCTTTCAGGTTCACGAAGTATCGGCAATAAAAGCATTAAATATAATAAGCCCGAAACCGTTTACCCTCTTTGAACTGGCTGCCCTTAACAGCCTGCCCGATGAATTTGCCCTGCTCGATTTGGGAAAACAGCAGCTTATAGGCATTATTGAAACCCGACACTGGGCTACCAATCCTGCAGCAGTGGTAAAAACCAATTTGTTGCTAAGCAAAGATGGTTTGCAGTGGGTACAGGCAGCCGCCTTGCAGCCGGCAACTACCGGTAAAATCACCAACATACTGACACCACCTGCAGAGGCAAGGTATGTAAAATTGCAACATACTTTAGCCGATGCCGATTGGGTAAAGGCAGAAATTTGGGAAATAACCGTTTATGATTCCAACGGACCCTTTGGGCCTATGCCACCTCCAAAACCGCAGCAACACACCATGCGGAAATTATTGGGTGTAAACGGCATTTGGGGTTGGGGTTATAACCAAAGCAGCAACAATCTGCCGTCAGGTAAGGGACCCCAATTGTTTGTCCGTGTAGCCGATTGCGCCCGCAACTACCATAACCTTGACTGGGACGTTACCGACCCTGACCACACCCCGCAGTTTGACCTGATGGCTTTGGGGAAAGGCACCGAAGCCCAACCCTGGCTCAACTGGGATACGGAGTATGCCGCATGGAAAACAGCCGGCTTGCCCGCACAAGTTAGTGTGCAGTTTACCAACGCCTCGCACCCTGCAGGGATTTGGAACAACGCCTATACCGCCGCCTACAACTACGGCTATGCCTTTGCCCGCCATTTCGGGTCAACGCACGGTAATGGCTTGGTTACAGCCATAGAAATAGGAAACGAACCATGGGACTATGCCCCCGATTTTTACCACACCGTTTTCAAAGGTATGGCTCGTGGGGTAAAAGATGCCGATGCGGACCTGAAGGTTTTGCCCTGTGCTCTGCAAGCCCATGCACCAAACACCCCCGAAAGCGGGGTAAACAACTATATAGCCACCATGCTTACCCCAGATTCAGCGCCGTTGCTGGATGCCCTTAACATACACGCCTACAGTTATGTTTACAATGAAGCAGGTATGCGAATAGCTACCTACCCCGAACATAGCTGCTCTGAAATGCGCAGTGTGCTTTCTATGCTGCGCTTTGGCAAGGCAAACCTGCCCGGAATACCCGTTCAGCTTACCGAATGGGGCTGGGACAGCAGCAGCAGCGCCGAAGACTGTCTGCACAGCGAATGTGTTACAGAAAATGAGCAGGCCCTGTATGCCGTAAGAGGTGCACTAATGTCTGCCCGAATGGGTTTAGACCGTTTGTTTTGGTTTTTTTATGCCAACGGCAAAGGAGAGTCCTCCATATTCAATCGGTCGGGCTTAACCGAATCGGTCCAGGCAGGTGGTTCGCCTAAACAGGCTTTCAGGGCAATGGCCGCTTTGATATACCTGCTGGGTAATACCAGTTTTTGCAACGTTTTGCAAGAAGGCAACAACGGCTGGATTTATGCCATGTGTAACCCCGCGGGGCAGGTGACACACCTTGTAGCATGGCTGCCAATAGCCGGCAACAGTGTTGCTACTGCCAAAGTAACTTTTGCTTGTTTGCAAAAACCTGTTTCAGCTTGGGTAATAAACGGGCTTACCGCATCGGGTTACGGGCAAGCGCCCCTGCCAGTTTATGAAAATGGATTAATAACCACAAGGCTTTCGGCACAACCGCTTGTAATTGAACTGCAATAATAGCGGTGTATTGCTGAACTATTTTACATTCTTTCCTGTCAATTTGAGGTAAAAAATTTGCAATATTCATTTATTAGCTTCATATTTGCACATCTTTATAATTAGCTTTACTCATGTCGTTGCTGTCTGCCATATACAATTCATTGCCACATTGGCTTCGCAACCGTTATGTACTATCGGGGCTTGCTTTTTTTCTGTGGATTTTACTGTTCGACAGCAATTCGCTTTTGTCGCAAATGCGTATGCGCAGTCAGGTAAAGGAAATGTTGATAAAAGAAGCCTTTTACCAGCGCGAAATACAGCAATCAAACCGGGAACTGAAAGAATTGCTTACCAACAACGCCACCCTCGAAAAGTTTGCACGCGAACACTACCTCATGAAACGACCAAACGAAGACGTGTTTATTATTGTGGAGGAAGAATAGTAGGTTTGGTTGTTGCAGAAAAAATCAAAAAATAATTACTCCAATACAGAATTTCAAAGGAAAAGTGTTATATTGTCCCGGTGTTTAAACATTAAAAGCAAATTGCCTTATTGTTTAAACAAATCAGAAAATAACTTTATCTCATTTACTCACAACCTAAAATGCAAACATTATGGACTTGAACTTGACACGCATTGGACAGATTCTCTTTGGGCTAACCTTTTTGGGGTTCGGCATTTCGCATTTAGTATTTGCTGATAATATGGCCGGAATAGTACCGCTTCCCGGCGGGGTAATTTGGGTGTACCTTACCGGAATTGCCCAGATTTTAGCTTTTGTAAGTATTGTTATTAAGAAAAAAACCCGTTTAGCCTGCTTGCTACTTGCCCTCATGCTGCTTATTTTCATTTTAACTATTCATTTGAAAAGCGCTATGTCTGGCGATTTAACGGGATTCTTGAAAGACCTTGGCTTAATGGGCGCTGCTTTGGTTATTGCCAACCAGTTTGGCAACGATTAAACTTTACTTTGCCTTTTGAGAACAAGCAAAAGGGGATGCGGCTACCGGCTGTTTCCCCTTTTTGTTTTGCTGATTGGGGTTGTTTACCGAACCAAGCCCTACCTTTTGCAGTTTATAGAAAAGTTTACTCAATAAACCAACGTTCATGCGCACCTCTGTTTGCTTTGGCGCTGCTGTGCCTGCCCCCAATATTACTGCCACTGTTACCGCAGCTATAACCCATACGGTATTTTCATCTGTTGCCGGTATTGATGCAGAGGAGTGGAATTCGGTATTCGGCAAATCGGAAAATCTTTCGCTGCAACATGCCTACCTTTTGGCACTTGAACAGAGCAACGAAGGAAAAGTTGATTTCCGGTATGTGCTTTTTACCCGAAACAGCCGCGTTGTTGGAGTTACCTGTTTCCAGTTGTTTGAGGTGGCCGGCAGCGAGGCGCTCAAAACATCGGCTATTGAACAGCAGCAGGCAGAACCAGCCAAAGGTATGTGGAACCGCACAGCTCAATGGGTTAAAAAAAAATCGTTTAACCGCATTTACCGCCTGAAATTGCGGCTGTTGGTTTGCGGCAATGCGCTCATGACCGGCGAATACGGTTTTTATTTTACCCCGCAAATACCCGATACCCATGCTTTTGAATTAGTGCAAAAGGTTATTGACCAAATTGAACGGCAGGAAGCCGCAACCGGTAAAAAAATTGACTTGGTATTGGTAAAAGATTTTAAGCAACAACGCATGGCTGTTGCCGAAACTTTATTTAAACAGGGTGCTTACCGGAAAATCAGTTTTCAGCCCAATATGGTAATGCACCTGCAACCCGAATGGCTTTCCTTTGATGATTATTTAAGCGCCATGTCGTCGAAATACAGGGTGCGGGCAAAGCGCGTATTGAAAAAAGGTACCGAAATGGAACGCAAAGACCTTGAGGCAGCAGCCATTGAGCAACAACTATCCGCCATTTATGCGTTTTATGCCGAAGTGGCCGACAGCATGGACTTTAACCTGCTGAGCGCGCCGCCCCGGTATTTTACCGAACTCAAAAAGCAGATGGGGAATCGCTTCAGGCTTATTGCCTATTGTTTAAACGGGCAGATGGTAGGTTTTATAACCGCCATTGTGGGCAAACAACATATGGAAGTTCACTTTACCGGCTACAACCATCAGCTAAACCGCGACTATGCTATTTACTCCAACATATTGTACGATATGGTTAAATTAGGCATTGAAAACCGTGTACAAACCATTTCATTTGGCCGTACAGCCCTTGAAATTAAAAGTACTGTAGGCGCTACTGGAGAAGATATGCCTGCTTTTATAAAACATCGCAGCAGGTTGGTAAACCGTCTGCTCGTACCGCTCATTAACCAGTTTAATCAGGAAACATGGATACCCCGCCACCCGTTTAGGCAGGCCGGCGCCGATGGCGAAACCGATTAAGGAAGTGTTTTGGCAATGTTTACCAAATCAACAAACTCTAACCGCCACAGGTAGGGGTCGAAAGTGCGGGCATTTTGTGCCCAGTCAGTAACCTGCTCATAAGTGGCGGTACCTTTATAATCCGATTTTCGGAGCAACATGCCGTAAGCCGCCACCGCAGCTGCAAAGCGCATGTTTTCCGATGCCTGTTCAAAACCGGTTTGGGTGTCGCTAATTTGCAGGTTAAGTTCCCTGTTTTCCGAAGTGGCCGGTTTTTTGTAGCGGAAGTTAATGGTAAAGGCAGTCATGCCGCTGCAAGCCTCACATACTACCGGCATAATTTCGTACAGGGCGGTAACGGTTTGCCCAGTGCTTAAATCGCCGGTATCGGTGCTATCGGTTTCAAATTCGGTGCTGTTAATAAGCCTGTTTTCGTAGCCAATCAGCCGGTAGCTGCTCACAACATCGGGGTTAAAGGTTACCTGAATTTTTACATCTTTGGCAATAGGGTAAAATTTGTTAAACTCATACTCCATAACCTTTCGGGCTTGTTCCAGATTGTCAATATATTCATATATACCGTTTCCGTTATCGGCAAGGCGTTCCATCATGCCATCGTTAAGGTTGCCGGTTCCTACACCCCAAACCGAGAGGTAAATACCCGTTTGGCGTTTTTCTTTTATTAAGGCAATCAGTTCATCGGGGTCGGTTATGCCCACATTAAAATCGCCATCGGTGGCTAAAATTACGCGGTTGTTTCCGACATTGGTAAAATATTGTTGTGCAATATCATAAGCAGTGTTAATGCCGTCGGCGCCGGCAGTGCTGCCGCCTGCCTGTAAATTTTGTATGGCATTGTTGATAACCGTTTTTTGGTTGCCGGGGGTAGAAGGCAGCGCTACCCCCGATGAGCCGGCATAGGTAACAATGGCAAGTCGGTCTTGCGCCCGAAGCGTATTGACCAAATAAGGCAGGCTCTCTTTTAGCAAATGGAGTTTATTATCGCTATCCATTGAACCCGAAATATCGAGCAGCAGCACAAAGTTAGAAGGAGGTAAATCGGGTGGGGCAATGGTTTTGCCTTTTACCCCAATGCGTATGAGTCTGTTTTGCGCATTCCACGGGCAACTGCTTACTTCGCCGTTAACGGCAATATTTTCATCGGGGGCAGGTTCTGCATAATCGTACAGAAAATAGTTCATGAGTTCTTCGGTTCTTACCGCATCTTTTGGCGGCAGTTGTCCATCATTTATAAACCGGCGCATATTGCTGTAGGCAGCGCCATCGGCATCAAGCCCAAAAGTTGAAACAGGTTGTTCTGAGGTTAAAATGAATGGATTTTCTTCAAAACTGTTGTAGCGCTCTCCGCCGCCATAGGTAGTCACATCAAAGCCTTGCCAGTCTTCCTGAAACGAGCAGCCTGTAAACAGGGTAGTGGAGACAACCAAGGCAACAAACAACAAATGTTTTTTCATAGCTAACCAATATTTAAAAACTAATTGGGAAAATCTCTTTAGAGGTATTTGCTTGTGCGAAAATAAGCATTTTTTGAAAGTAGTACCTTTTCAGCAGCTAAAACCTTTTCAACAGTCAGTCCATAGTGATTGCCAATTTCCTTCATTCTCAATTTTTTATTTACTTTGCGCCATTATAACCAACTACAAAGCACAGTATTTATATGGTAACAGCTTTTGCGCCGGCAACGGTAGCCAACCTCAACTGCGGGTTTGATGTATTGGGCATGGCCATTGCCGCCCCCGGCGATGAAGTAAGCGTTTGGTTCAATGATGCCAACACAGTACGCATAGTAGAAATTACGGGCGATGAAGGCCGTTTGTCGTACCTGCCCGAAAAAAATACAGCAACCGGCGGTATGCTCACCCTACTGCAACATGTTGACTGCCAGCGTGGTGTTGATGTGCGCATAGCCAAAAAAATGCCTTTTGGCAGCGGGCTTGGCTCCAGTGCAGCCAGCGCCGTGGCGGGGGTTATGGCGCTCAACCGGCTCTTGGGCAGCCCGTTGAGCAAAAAGCAACTGGTATCTTTTGCCCTTGACGGTGAGGTAATAGCCAGCGGTTCGCGCCATGCCGACAATGTTGCACCTTCTATGTTGGGGGGTATTGTGCTGATAAGGGGTTACAACCCGCTTGACATGATTGAGTTGCCGGCACCCGAAAACCTGTTTTGCGTGGCGGTGTATCCTAAAGTTGAAATATTAACCAAAGAAGCCCGAAACATATTGCCCAAAGAAATACCCCTTCAAACAGCCATCACCCAAACCGGAAATCTTGCCGGACTGGTTTCGGCGCTTTACACACAGGATTTTTCGCTGCTTGAGCGCAGCATGACCGACTTGTTTGCCGAACCATATCGGGCGCCGCTTATTCCGCATTTTCATCAGTTGCGGCAGCTTGCCCTTGCCCGACAGGCACTGGCATTTGGCATTTCGGGTTCGGGACCCGGCATGTTTGCCCTCACCTTAACCCACCATGCCGCCGAAGCGGTGTCTTTTACATTGCAACAATTTCTACAAGACCAGCAAATACCCTGCATGACTTTTGTTTCGACAATTAACCGCAGCGGTGCCGTTATAGTAAGTTAATACTGTCTTCGGCCTATTTTCGAGCGCTGTTGTGCCACCTCTGTGTTTGTAGCATTTAAACTGTTGAACTGCATCATGTTACTCATCGGGATAGTTACCTACCAAACGGAAACTTTTGCAGGCAGGTATATTTTCGTCCTCCATCTGCAGGCACAGAATCCCACAATTCTACCTGCCTAACCTCTAATTGAAACGGTTGAACCGGTATTTTGGAAAGCAATTTCAGTTTTTGGTCGGGGTTTGATTCTTCAGACAGGCGAAGCAGGGTAATATGCGGGGTAAACGGTAAATCGGGTTCGCTGCCGGTAACTTCGCCAATTAGCGAGGCCAACAACTCCAGCCGTTCCGAATGGTGCAAACGTATCCAAATCATAGGCCGTTTTCTGTTCCCAATGAAACAAACATCTTTGAATTGCAAAGTAAATAAGTCAAATTGCAAACAAATAGCATTCAATTTAGCAGAAAGCGGTGCTATTTCATCGGGGTGTAAATTGCCTATAAAGTGCACGGTAAGGTGCAGGTTGGATAGGGGTGTCCATTTTTCAGACGGAAAATCGGCACAGGCAGCCCCAATTTGTTTTTTTACCCCTGTAGGTATGGGTATGGCAACAAATAGTCTTATCATTGCATAAAATTTAGCACAACGCAAAGGTAACAACTTAGAATTGACGGCAGCAATTTTGGAGCAATGTGCGCCGGTAAAAATTAAACAGCTTATATAAATGATGCAAGGTATAGAGGTAATAGCCAAAACCGCCGAAGGTCTGGAGCAAGTGCTGTGTACAGAACTGGCAGAATTGGGCGCCACAGTAACCCAAACCGCAAAAAGGGCAGTTCATTTTTTGGCAGACAGGGAAATGCTGTACAAAGCCAATCTGCATCTGCGCACCGCTTTCCGAATTATGATGCCGGTAAACAGTTTTGCGGCCAACAACCCCGACGAACTGTACCGACAAGCCTTCAACACCCCTTGGGAAAACTATTTTGGCATACAACATACCTTTGCGGTAGCCTTTACCGTCAACTCTACACTGTTTACCCACTCGCAATACGCCGCCCTTAAACTCAAAGATGCCATTGCCGACCGTTTCAGGAAACAGTTTAACGGGAAACGTCCGTCGGTAGATACCCGTAACCCCCATTTTTTAGTGCAGTTGCACATTAGCGGCAACCGGTGTAATTTACTCCTCGACAGTTCGGGCGAATCATTACACAAGCGGGGTTATAGAAGCGAGCAATTGCGGGCGCCTTTAAATGAAGTATTGTCGGCAGGGTTGGTATTGCTGAGCGGCTGGCAAGGCAACTGTACCCTGCTCGACCCTATGTGTGGTTCTGGTACCATAGCCATTGAAGCGGCGTTGTTGCAAAGAAAAATTGCTCCCGGCTTGTTTCGTAACCAATTTGCTTTTGAACAATGGAAAGATTTTGATGCAAATTTGTGGAAACGCTTAAAAACCGATGCACTCAAAAAAAGCCTGTCGGCGGCAGAAGCAAAAGTGTATGGAGCCGATTTGCAGGAGTTGGCAGTACGAACTGCCCGCGAAAATGCGCAAAACGCAGGGTTGCCCGATATTAACTTCTTTAAAGCCGATTTTATTGAAGATAAGAAAATTATTAAAGAGCGTCAGGGACTGATAATTATGAACCCGCCTTATGGCGAGCGCCTTGCGCCGGCCGATGTAAACCGGTTTTACAAGTCAATTGGCGATAAATTGAAAAAAACATATCCGGGCTTTACTGCCTGGATTTTGAGTTCAAACAAAGAAGCGCTAAAACACATAGGTTTACACCCTTCAAAAAAACATACCCTGTACAATGGTCCGCTTGAATGTCGTTTTCTGGAGTACCGACTCTATGACGGACAGGGGTAAATACGTCAACAAATGATAGCCGCCATGCCTGCTGCGGGTGTTTTGTAACCCCCGCAAAACCATATAAAATATATAGTTAATTCAAAAGGTTTAATACTTGCATAATAAAGACTGCCGGAAAGTAAACATAATATGATATACATTCATTTGCAAGTCCCTCATTGTCAGAATTTTGACCTGAATGTTGCTAAATTATTGCAGAGTGTCATAAAAATGTAACTTGTTGGTGTTTCAACTTCGGCAATAATGCCTATCTTTATTTCGCAAATAGAATACTCAAAAGTGTGTGCAGGCGCCTTTGGGGCAGGCTGCCGAAAGTCGCCTTAGCACTACAATAAATGCGTATTGTACGGGCAAAATATCCTTAACGGAACACCCTTCAAATCACTTTGTTACAGAACAAAACAGGCTTGTTATGAGCAGCAACTACTACACCCGGGGTATTATGATTTTAATGTTCATAGTAATTTGCCGGTTAAACACAGCGGCACAGGAACCCGGCAGTGAGCGGGTAAGAGAAGCCTTGCGCAGCGCAGAGTCAGATATAAACCCCAATATGGCAATGGGACGAAAAAAAATGGAATCGGGCGAGTATGCAGTTGCTCGGGCCTATTTTACCATTGCCGTTGAAGAGAACCCCAATTCATCTGAAGCACATTTGGCATTGGGCAAAACCCATGCTGCCTTAAAAGACTACAAAAACGCGCTGTCTGAGTTTGAAAAAGCGCTGAAACTTGCGCCCGGTAAAGCGCTTGTTTACCTTGAAAGAGGTAAAACCTACGCCGCATTGGGCAGCACAGCCGAAGCCATGGCCGATTTTTTGCAGGTTACACGCCTTGAACCGGGCAATAAAGAAGCCTGTAATGCAGCAAGCGCATTAATGTTAAAAACCGGCAATTATGCCGGCGCTATTGGTTTCTACGATCAATACGTACAATACAACCCTGCCAATGCAGAGGCCTATTATGAACGCGGCAAAATAAAAGCCGCCATGGGTAACTATGACGCTGCGGTGGCCGATTTTAAACAGTCTATGAAGTTAGATAAAAGCTTCTCTGATTATTTTTACAGTAAGCCCAAGGCCGATGCCGTTGCCGACACTATTCAGGCTGTATTGGAGCGTAGCCGGGTAGCAATTGGCTTAATGAAAATGTCGAACGGCGAATACCAGGGCGCTATAACCGATTTTACTGAAGTTGCAGGCAGGTTTCCGCAAAACAAACTTGCCTTTTATAACCGTGGGCTTGCCTACGCAATGCTTAGCCGCCCCACCGATGCCATTGCCGATTTTGACAAAGCCCTTGCAATAGATATCAAATATCGAGATGCATTGTTGGAGAGAGCGAAGTGTAAAAATGAAATTTCCGATTTTACCGGCGCTTTAAAAGACATAGACAGTTACCTTGCACAAGATGCGGGCAATGTCATAGCGCTTACCTTCAGGGGAGAGGTAAAAATGAACACTAAAGACTACAACGGCGCTGTTGCCGATTTTAACCAAACCATTAGCATTAACCCGCAATTTGTGCTTGGCTTTGTAAACCGAGGAATTGCCAAAATGTTTATGGGCGATACACAGGCAGCACTGCTCGATTTTCATACTGCCATTGGCATTGACCCCCAAAACCCTATTGCCTATTTTAAAAGAGGGCAAGCCAGATACACCTTGTCCGATTATAACGGCGCCTTGTCTGATTTTACAAAAGCCCTGGAACTGAAACCTGCAGATAAATATACCGTTTTGTATATAGGCATAACCAAAGCCGCACTAAGTAACCACCTGGAAGCAATTGCCGCCTATGAAAAAGCCTTAACTTTAGACAAAAATTTCAGGGAGGCCTGGTACCGTAAAGGAATTTCTAAAATAGCAAGGAAAGATTTTCTGGGAGCAATTGTTGATCTCGAAACCGCTATTAACATTTACCCCGATTATATTGATGCTTATTTTGCATCGGCAGATGCCCGCACCGAAATTGGTGATTTATCGGGCGCCATTGTAGATTACGATAAAATTGTTGAACTAAATGACGGTTTAAAAGATGCATATTTTAAACGGGCAAAAGTTCGCGTGCAAATTAAGGATTTCAAAAACGCATTTGCCGATTTGAACAAAGCCATCGGGCTGGATTCTAAGTTTGCGGCGGCCTATTTTTTAAGAGCTACCCTGTACAAAAATTCCGGCAATTTGTCGGCCGCTTTCGATGATTTTAACAAGGTTATCAGCATTAACCCCGATGATTGCCCGGCACTGCTGGAACGGGGCAACATTAAAATGATGCAGGAAAACTATGCAAAAGCCGTGGCAGATTTTGATATGGTAATTGCCCGGCAGCCCCAAAACTACGATGCCTTTATTTTTAGGGGTAATGCCAAACTGAAAATGGAGAAGTATGCCGATGCTATTAGCGACTATAATCAGGTAATTCAGCAAAACCCGCAAAATGCCACCGCCTTTGCCAGTCGCGCAAACGCTAAAGTAGCGCTTAAAGACTATGAAAGCGCTATTGCCGATTTTGACAAAGCCCTGCAGTTAGATCCCAAAAACCTGCTGGCATACAGCAAGCGCGCCGATGCAAGGGTAATTATGGGTAATATTGAAGCCGCTATTCAAGATTTAACCACCCTCATTCAATTAGACCCGGGCAACCGCGAGGCTTTTTTCCAGATTGGCAACCTGCAATATTCAATTGGTGACTATACAAACGCCATGGAAAACTTTACCAAAGCAATAGACATTGACCGCGCCAACAAAACCGCTTACTTTTATCGCGGCTCTTCTAAAGCTAACCTCAATTTGCATCAGGATGCCATTTATGATTTTGACTCGGCCATACAACTCGATAAAAAATACCTTACCGCCTATTACAAAAGAGCAGGCAGCAAAACAAATATCGGCGATTATTCGGGCGCTATCAATGATTATTCCTTCATCATTAAAAATGAACGCCATTTCGGAAACACTCACTACAAACGCGCCGAGGTATATGCCGTAACCGGTAATTATGAACTTGCCCTGAAAGACTATAATACCGCTATTGACATGCAGCCCAAAGACGCCAAAGCCTATGCCGGCCGCGGCCGCTGCAAAGCGTCTTTAACCGACTTTGAAGGGGCCGTAAAAGATTTTACCAAAGTAATTGAACTCGACTCCTTAAACCTGCCGGCCTTTAGTTACCGGGGCAACTTGTTTGCCGCCATGAAACAGTACGACAATGCCATGCAGGATTTTAACAGGGTAATTCAACTCGACCCCGCCAATAAAATGGCTTTCAGCAACCGCGGTAGCGTAAAGGCGGCCATGCAAGATTTTAAAGGCGCCATAGAAGATTACGATCAAGCCATTTCCATTGACAAGCAATTCAGAAATGCCTATAGCAACCGCGCCCAATCAAAGGCAGAACTGGGCGATTACGAAGCCTCTATTGCCGATTTTGACGAAGCGCTGGAACTTGACCCCAAATTTAAACTGGCATATTACAACCGCGGCGTTGCCAAATACAACATTAAAGATTACGCAGGCGCTACTGCCGATTTTACCACCGTCATTAACCTTGACCCCGAAGACGTTGACGCCTACAACAGCAGAGCAAATTCATTGGTGGCCGGCGGTAACCTTGAAGATGCCATTACCGATTTTAACCGTGTTCTGGAACTAAACAAGTATTTGGAAAGCTTTTATGTAAACCGAAAAAGAACGCGCCTCAAAATTAAGGAAGTGGTAGCTGATGCAGCTTCCTCCAAAGACCTTGAACTGTATAACTTGCTTCTGAGCGGTATTGCCAAATCTGCCATTGGCGATTTTGCTGCAGCCGATGACATTTACAACCGCATTATAGCCACAGAGCCCAATTATAAATTGGTGTATTACAACAAGGGCGTACTTAAAAGCACTACAGGCAAATTTACCGAGGCAATTGCCAACTTTACCAAAGCCATTGAACTGGATAACAAATACGTGGCCGCCATTAACTACCGGGGTAAAGTATATGCCGATATGAAAGAATACAAAACCGCCATAGTAGATTTTTTACAGGCAATAGCCATTGACCCCCAAAACAAACTGGCATACAACAACCTTGGTTTGGCTAAAGCCGCCCTGGGCAACTACATTGGCGCCATTGCCGATTATGACAAGGCACTTTCTCTTTCGCCGCAGTATAAATCGGCTTATAACAACAGGGCGCTTGCCAAGGCTTCCCTTAAAGATTTTGAAGGCGCTATTGCCGATTACGATAAAATTATAGGGCTGGAACCCCGCTATAAAGTAGCCTATAACAACCGCGGTATAGCCAAAGCAGCCATAGGTAATTACAAAGGCTCCATCAATGATTTTGATAAGGCACTGGAAATTGATCCCGATTATGAATCGGCATACAGCAACCGCGGTATAGCCAAAGCAGCTACCGGCGATTATGAAGGGGCAGTGGCTGATTTTGATAAATTGCTGCAACTAAACCCCAACCACCCCGATGCCTACGAAAACCGGGCCAATGCCATGTTGGCCATTGGTAAATATTCACAAGCCCTTGCCGATTTCGGGATGGCCATTAAAAACAAACCCGATAGCAAAGCCATTTACTACAACCGGTCTATTGCCCGAATGAACCTAAAAGACTACAAAGGTGCTATTGATGACCTGGATGCTGCCATCAAAATAGATTCCAGTTATGCCGCCGCATTCAATCAAAAAGGTAAGGCACTCATAGCACTTGGTAAAGGCAACGATGCCGTTAAAAATTTCTCAAGAGCCATTCAACTCGACCCTGCCAACCTCTCTGCTTATTTTAACCGTGCCAATGCCCGTACAGAATTACAAAATTACAAGGAAGCGCTGGCAGATTTTAACAAAACCCTTCAACTCGACCCCTCTTTTGTTGATGCCTATAACAACCGAGGCAATGTGTATGTTAAACTGGGGCAGTACATTGATGCACTCTACGACTACGACAAAGTTGTAGAACTTGACCCCGTCAATATAACAGCGCTCTATAACCGCGCGCTCATTAAAGATAATTTTGGCGAACACCGCGACGCCATTGTTGACCTGGGCAGAACCATCTCCCTAAACGACCAATTTGCCGATGCTTATGTAGCAAGGGGAAATGCCAAAATTAATATTAACGATTTTAAAGGTGCAATCCTCGATTTTAACAAAGCCATTTCCATTAACCCAAAACTAAGCGAGGCTTTTTTTGGCAGAGCCAACGCAGCTTTTAAAATGGACGACCGCAACGCCAGCTGCGCAGATTGGCAAATGGCCATTTCATTAGGCTATAAACAAGCCTCTGACGAAGAAAAAAAATATTGCCATTAAAACCCCCTTTACCTATTTCTTTTCTTAAAACCCGCCTGCAACAGGCGGGTTTTGTTTTGTTCGCTAAATTATCTGAAACCCGATCAATGAATAATTTCAGGCTCAACTTTTTATAACTCCAAATGTTTTAAAAAAGCAGTTACATTTAAAAAGCATCGGTTTTTTAAGTAACTTTGCTCCGCTTTTACTAAATAAATAAACAATTCTAATCATGAAATTATTAGTCTGTATCAGCAAAACGCCCGATACTACCGCAAAAATTGCTTTTACCGATAATAACTCCCGTTTCGATACCAACGGAGTTACCTTTATTATGAACCCTACCGATGAGTGGTATGCCCTTGTTCGGGCAATTGAAATTAAAGAACAGTTGGGCGGTTCTGTAACCGTAATTAACGTTGGCCCGAAAGACAACGAAACAGTGGTTATTCACAAAGCACTTGCTATTGGCGCCGACGATGCCGTGCGTATTGATGCCGACCCTGCTGATGCCTTTTTCGTTGCCTCGCAAATTGCTGCCTACGCCAAAGACCAAAACTACGACCTTATTTTTACCGGCAAAGAAACCATAGATTACAACGGTTCAAACATTGGCGGAATGGTTGCCGAACTGCTCGATTTGCCCTACGTATCTTTGGCAAACCATCTTGAAATGGCAGGCAATACCGCCACTGTTACCCGCGAAATAGAAGGCGGACAGGAAGTAATTGAAGTAAACACTCCTTTTGTAATAAGCGCCCAAAAAGGCATGGCCGAACAGCGTATTCCAAACATGCGCGGCATTATGACCGCCCGAAGCAAACCGCTTAAAGTGGTGCCGCCGCTGCCTGTTACCGCTTACACCACCATTGCTTATTACGAACTGCCCCCGCAACGCAAAGAAGTAAAACTCATAGACCCCGAACACCCCGAAGAACTGGTTAAACTGCTGCACGAACAGGCTAAGGTTATTTAAACCACTGTTTCACCCCCCTTTTATTGTATCTAACATTCAAAATAAATCACCAATACAATCATATAGTCATGTCTGTTTTAATATATGTGAACCACATTAACGGCAATATCAAAAAAAGTACTTTCGAAACCGCTTGCTATGCGCATCGGGTAGCACAACTTGCCGGTGCGGCCGAAGTGGTAGCCCTCTCACTCGGCACTGTTTCAGAAACCGACCTTGCAGCTTTGGGCAATTGTGGCGTTAACCGCGTATTATCCGATACCAACCCGGTATTTAACCGTTTCGACTCCGGAGTACATACTAAGGCGCTGGCCGCAGCCGCAAAAGCTGTCAACGCTTCGGTGGTAGTGCTGTCGCACAATAGTTCGGGTAAAGCCATTGCCCCCCGTTTATCGGTAAGGCTGCAAGCCGGTTTAGTATCGGCTGCTACCGAGTTGCCGCAGGTCAACGGCAATGTATTTACAGTTCGCAAATCGGTATTTTCGGGCAAAGCCTTTGCCGATTATTCCATTATTACACCTGTAAAAATTATCTCGCTTAACCCCAACTCTTATCCGGTTACAAGGGGCAATGGCACCGCTGCCGTTGAATCCTTCAACAGCGGGGTTAGTACTGCCGATGTTAAAATTAAGGTTTTGGAAACCAAATCGTTAAGTGATACCATACCACTTCCCGAAGCAGAATTAGTGGTATCGGCCGGGCGCGGTATGAAAGGCCCCGAAAACTGGGGAATGATTGAAGAACTGGCTTCTGTACTCGGCGCTGCTACCGCCTGCTCGCGTCCGGTTGCCGATGTACATTGGCGTCCTCACCACGAACACGTAGGGCAAACAGGCATTACCATACGCCCCAACCTCTATATTGCCATTGGTATTTCGGGTGCCATACAGCACTTAGCCGGCGTTAGCAACAGCAAGGTAATTGTGGTTATTAACAAAGATGCCGAAGCCCCTTTCTTTAAAGCAGCCGATTATGGTATTATTGGCGATGCCTTTGAAGTAATACCTAAACTTACACAGGCACTTAAAGAATTTAAATCCCAAAATGCCTGAAAAATTGAAAAGCCATATCCGCCGAGTCAACGGATATGGCTTTTTTAGTGTTATTGTTGCAGGTTTTGCAATCAATGCATAACTTTAATAATCGAAAAGTAAAGCAACTGCAAGCTGTTGTGTAGCCTATGAAAAAAATAGAACTTGAAATAATTGCCCTCTCGCATAGTGTAGCGCAAAACCAGTCATATGCTGTTATACTCGGAGAGTTGAACAGCCCGCGTCGCCTGCCTGTAGTAATTGGCATGGTTGAAGCGCAGGCCATAGCAATGGCTATAGACGATATGCCGCGCCAAAGACCTATGACACACGATTTAATTGCCAACATTTGTCATGAGTTTGGCATTGATTTGCGCGAGGTCATTATCAGCAAATTATTGGAGGGCGTTTTCCATGCCACGCTCATTTGCAACCGCAACGGCGAAGAAATTGAAATAGACTCCCGCACTTCCGATGCTTTGGCATTGGCAGTAAGGTTTCGCTGCCCCATATACACTTATGAGCACATACTTGAACAGGCCGGCATTGTGTTGGGCGATACCAATACCGCCGAACAAAAACCCGAGCGCGAAAAAATTGTTTCGGGTAAAGAGCAAACCGATTTATCCCGAAGGACTCTTGAAGAGTTGAGCACCTTGTTGCAGGAAGCTATAACCAAAGAAGATTATGAGCGTGCAGCCCGGTTGCGCGATGAAATTAATAAACGCAAATAAGTGCCCTTAGCCCCGCCCCCGTAAGTTGGCTTATGCCGCAGCATCGTTTCAGCAAAAGGCTTTGCATGACAAATCAAGCATATGAACATATTGGGATTATCTGCTTTTTACCACGACTCTGCTGCGGCCATTCTTCAAAACGGTAAAATTATTGCCGCCGCACAGGAAGAGCGTTTTACCCGAATTAAAAACGACCCCTCTTTTCCACAAAACGCCGCCCGTTTTTGCCTCCACTATGCCGGGCTTTCGCTTTCAGAAGTAGATGCGGTGGTGTTTTACGATAAACCACTGCTTAAATTTGAACGGCTTTTAGAAACCTACTATGCCTTTGCCCCAAAAGGGTGGCGCTCTTTTGTAAATGCCATGCCCGTTTGGATGAAGGAAAAAATGTTTATGAAAAAATTGCTGAAAGACGAATTACAGCAATTACAACCGGGTATTAAAAAATTACCCCGCATCCTGTTTCCCGAACACCACCTTTCTCATGCCGCCAGTGCTTTTTACCCATCTTCCTATACCGAAGCTGCCATTTTAACCATTGACGGAGTGGGCGAGTGGGCAACCGCATCAATCTGTCATGGCAGAAATAACCAGATTACCTTAATCAAAGAACTCCGGTTTCCACATTCGCTTGGGTTGCTGTATTCTGCCTTTACTTATTTTCTGGGTTTTGAAGTAAACGAAGGCGAGTATAAACTCATGGGGTTGGCGCCTTACGGCAATCCCGATGCTATAGAGGTGCAACAGTATGAACAAAAGATAACATCGGAATTGGCCGCTATTGCCCCCGATGGTTCGTTGTGGCTCAATCAGCAGTATTTCAATTACGCAACCGGTTTGGAAATGGTGAACAACAGGTTGTGGAAAAATTTGTTTGGTTTTGAACGCCGAAATCCCGATGCACCCATAGAACAGCAGCATTGCAACCTGGCATTAGCCATTCAGCGGGTTACAGAGCAAGTGGTTTTGGCTATGGCAGCCGAGGCAAAAAGGCTTACCGGCTCCCAAAATTTATGTATGGCGGGTGGTGTGGCGCTAAACTGTGTTGCAAACGGTAAACTGCTCAAAACCGGTTTGTTTCAAAACCTGTACATACAACCCGCCGCCGGCGATGCAGGCGGGGCTTTGGGTGCTGCCTTGGCGGCTTACCACATAGGATTTAACCAACCCCGTACCTTTATTGCCGAAGAAGATTTTGATGCCATGCAAGGCGCTTACCTCGGCCCCGAATTTTCGGAACTTGACATACAACAAACCGCCCGTACTTTTAAACTGCCTTTTACCCGTTTTGATGATGTTACCCAACTTGCCGGCCGGGTAGCACAACTTATTGCCGGCGGCAATGCCGTAGGATGGTTTCAGGGTAGAATGGAATATGGACCACGGGCATTAGGCAACCGCAGCATTTTGGGCGATGCCCGAAACCCCGAAATGCAAAAAAAACTGAACCTTAAAATCAAATACCGCGAGAGTTTTCGCCCCTTTGCGCCTTCGGTATTGGAAGAGGATTGCAATACCTATTTTGAGTTAAGCAGTCCTTCGCCGTATATGTTGTTGGTTGCCAATGTGCAAAACCGGTTCAGAAATGCACTGCCAGCCAACTACCACCAACTGCTGCTAAAAGATAAACTCTATTTTATACGCTCTGCCATACCTGCCGTTACGCATATTGATTTTTCTGCCCGCATACAAACTGTAAGTAAACTAACCAACCCGCAATACTACCAACTGCTTGCTGCCTATAAAGAACTCACCGGTTTTGGAGTGTTGGTAAATACCAGTTTTAATGTGCGTGGCGAACCCATTGTGTGTACACCCGATGATGCGGTGCGCTGCTTTTTAAATACCGAAATGGACTTTCTGGCTATGGGCAACTGTTTGTTTGGCAAAAAAAATGATTAAGCACCAATACGTTGTTCTTTTGTGTGATTTTTCTGCGTAAATTTCAACTCAATTTAACTTATACTGTCCTATGCTGGAGTTTTTAAAAGATTTCTGGTTGTTTTTGATGGAGCGCAAAAAATGGTGGCTTGCTCCCATAATTATTGTATTGCTGTTGTTGGGCATTTTGCTCATTTTTTCGGGCGGTTCTGCTGTAACACCTTTTATTTATACGTTGTTTTAGCCGGGGCAGTTCAATACTTAGATTCATGTTTTTTGCCCAAAAACACAAAAGGCTGCTCATTCAGGCAGCCTTATGTGTTGGGTTAATCTGTCTTGTGTATTGCTACTTGGCCAGCAGAATTTTTTCCGTTACTTTTTCGGTACCGTTGTCTATTTCTATGAGGTAGTAGCCGTTGCCAAATTTTGACAGGTCAACATCTAAGGTATGTTTGCCGGAAATTACATTCTTTTGGGCAGTGTACACATTGCGTCCAAGCATATCGTAAACGGCAATATTTACAGTGCCGCTTTCTTTTACCCCATATTCAACGGTAACTTTGTTTTGGGTGTAGTTGGGGTAAATAACAATACCGGTGGTGGCGGTTTCGAGGCTGGGAACCGATACGGCTTCCAAAGCGCTGCTGAGTTCGCCCAAATCATGCTGGTAGCCGCTGTTATCAACTGTGTTGAAAGCGGTGTATTTGGTGCTGAAAGCTAAATTGGCAGGTGCCGAAGCATCAACAACCTCAAAACAGAATTGGGCTACATCAACCCACTCAGCATTGGTAATGGTAGGGCAGCCTTGGTTGGGAGCAAGTAGCAATATGGCATAATTTCCTTCACCCAGTTCGCCGGTTTCGAGCGAGGTAAAACTGTTTCGGTAAAAAGAAGTAGTGCCGCTAAGAGCGCACAAATCGGTTTCGCTGAATTTGATGGGAGTTGCAGCAGGGTTGCGCAGGGCGGCAGTGTTATAGGTAAAAAATACCGTTGCGCTGCCAATTTCAAAACTAATGTCTTGCGCTTTTACCTGCACGGTAACACAGTAGCTGTTGTCAGACAAGTTGCCGTTGGTAAAACGCACATCTACCACGCCAGCAAAACTGAGTTGGGCAGTTAAGAGCAATACCACAAAAAGGGTGAATAGATTTTTCATGAGTATGTATTTTTAAATTGCCAGTAAATATCGGAGTTTTTGATACAAATAGTAACTGTAAAGCTACAATTTTGTACGGAAAAAATCAAATTAAGTTATTGAAATTAGTAAAAAAAATTTGCCACTTCAACTTTTGCTCTTTTTACAAATTTGCATAAACAGCCGTAAAGCAAAAAGTGAATTCAAAACCTGCATTTTTTGCCAGATTATTTTGCCTTTAACCGCAACAGTCGTGTGGTTCTTTTGTTTTAATGCATGTTAAACCATAAACCGTTTGTTTGTGTTCATTAAGGGCTGTATCTCTTAGTAAAACAATATGCCGGCACATAACCGGTTTAACCCCGACAAATTTTCTATCAGTTAAACAAAATTGTTGCTTTTACCATGTATCCATTGCACATTACCACACCCATGAAAGCCGATTTGGTTGATATAGGTTTTGAAGACCTTACCACAACCGATCAGGTTGATGACATTATTACCAACACCAAAGGTACTGTTTTTATTGTGATTAACTCGGTTTGCGGTTGTGCTGCCGGAAATGCACGCCCCGCTGCCAAATTGGCCATGCAGTATGCCAACAAAAAACCCGATAAATTTGCCACCGTTTTTGCCGGCGTTGACACAGCCGCCACTAATCAGGTGCGCAAATACACATTGCCTTATCCGCCTTCGTCTCCTTCTATGGCTTTGTTTAAAGATGGCAAATTGGTGCATTTTGTAGAGCGCCATCAGATTGAGGGCGTGGCAGCTCAGGTTATTGCCCGGCACCTCTTAACCGCTTTTGAAGAATACTGTTAACAAATACGGCTTCATGCTGCTTCGGGTTGGTTGCTGTTGCTCAACAAGCAGCAACCAACCCGATTTATTTTTTACACCATGCTGTTTTGAGCCCTACATGCCGCCCCGGATCTGTTCGTAAAAATAAATTGCTAATCGTGGCTCAAATGCCAGAGTAAAGGCAATACCAAAAATGCCACCGTAAAAGTGAGCATTGTGCCCAATATTATCCTGTATGTTGCGGGCGGCATACCACGAGTAGGCAAGGTACAAAACGCCTACTACTACCGCTTTTATGGGTATAAAAGGAAAGAAAATAAACTGCAAATCGGCCCACGGTTCGAACAGAATAAAGGTAAAAACAACCGCCGAAACCGCCCCCGATGCGCCTAAACTTGCATATTGAGGATTGTTTTTGTGTTGGAAGTAACTATACATTTCCGACATAATTATACCCCCAAAGTAGAGCAATATATAAAGCATGTTACCGGCCTGCCCAAAGGCGTCATTGTAATAGGCCTCTACAATTTGACCAAATTGGTACAACACAAACATATTGAAAATCAGGTGCAGCCAGTTGGCATGTATCAACCCCGAACTCAAAAAACGGTAATATTCTCCGGTGCGTTTAATAGCATAGGGCGAAAAAATGAGTTTTTGCCGCAAACCGTAATCGTTAAAGGCAAGATAAGAGGTAATGCCGGTAACAATAACCAAAAGCAGTGTAAACATAAGGCTATGTTATTTGTACTGTTATTCAGATGGGGTAAAGGTATGAAATAATCGGGAAATTACATTACTTGTACTCATCAACTTTTATCAGGTAAAAGACCCGATATGCACCTGGCTTTTCCCGCTCCTCAAATCAGAAAAAAAGTGTTGCAGTGCAAAAATCGATGAAGTAAACGCAATTTCATTCCAGTTAATTTCATTTTCCGAAAAAAGTGCCACTTCAGAACTCTCTGTTGTTGAAGAAAACTGTGGGGCAGCAAGTGTAGCCAGAAAGATGAGGTAAACTTGGTTTATGCGTGGTATGCTGTATAGGCAATGCAGCCCTTGCACCGTAACAGTTGCGGATGACTCTTCCCAAACTTCTCGTACAGCGCCCATTTCGGCGGTTTCGCCGTTTTCCAAATAGCCCGCCGGAATGTTCCACAAACCCTTGCACGGTTCTATGGCTCTTTTGCACAGCAAAACTTTGTCTTGCCAGTACACCAGGCAACCTGTTACCATTTTGGGATTTTGATAATGAATGGTGGCACATGCCGTACAAACAAACCTTGGCAGGTTGTCGTTGGGCAGGTGAATCAATTGCACAACGGCGCCGCAGTGACTGCAATAATTCATATCCCTTGTTTATTGTTTTCTTAACCTCCAAAAGGCAGCAGTTGTTTAAAACCGCCCTCAATACAAGCATTTTGGGAAGTATTGAAGCTCTAAAGTTGCGCTAATTTCATAATTTATGCCCGGCATAGGTCGGTATTCAATGGTTTCGTAATATTTATTCAGCAGGTTGTTTACCCTGCCACGCACGGTAATCCGTATTTTATGAATATCCACTTGTTGCAAAACGCCGGCGTTTACTAACCAATACGGAGGTAAAAACCGGCTGTTGTCGGTAGTGGTATAGCGTTTACCAAAGTAATTTGCCTGTAACTGCAATGCTGTTTTTCGTACACCAATGTGTAGGCTGTTTTGCCAGGTATAGCAGGGTACATATATAAACTGTCCCGTTGCCCCGGTTTCCTGTATTTTATTTATCAATTGGTAGTTGGCGGCGCTTCTTACCCTTAACAACAAGTTATTTGCCGAGTATAAACCGTTTAAGCCTAATTCTGCTCCCCTTGCCCATACTTTGCTGTGGTTTACCGGTTGCCATAAGGCATTGTTTTCAGGAGTCGGCAGCCATTGTATCCAATTGGTTACCAAGTTGTTATGAACAGTTGCCAAAACCGTTCCTTCAATAGCTTTTCCTTTTTTGGAAATGGTAATACCGGCCTGCTGCGCCCAGCCGTTTTCGGGTTTAAGTTGTGTATTGCCGCCCGGTTGCCAGTACAAATCGTTAAAGGTTGGTAAACGGTAATTTTTGCTCCCCGAAACATGGAGTACCAACCAAGGGTAAATTGTAACACCAATGTTTGCCTGTGCAGTAAGCGGAGTAAACGACAGATTTACCATACTTTGCCTCATGCCTGCCGAAAAGTTAATCTTATTCCCAAAAAACTGTTTGTTATATTGCGCATATACCGATGCCAGATTTTGCTGCCGTTGCTGCCCATACGCATCGGCTTTGGCTGTTTGCAAGCGGTTGGTACAGCCAACGGTAAACTGAAACGGTTTGTTTCGGGTGAAAACGGTTTCGGCCGTGTTAAACCAGGTCTGGGCCTTATTGTCCGATGAAATGCCCGAAAGACTGTCGGAATAATAGAGTTTTTCGGCAAACCAGCCCGATTTTACCTGTACCTCTGCCTTCGCTCCCCGATAATTCCAATGGGCGGCAACCCTTAGCGAGGCATCGTCTTGCAAAGCAGCCGACGTGCCCGCTGTTACCGGCGCCGGAATTTGCCGGCTGCTGTTTTCATACCAAACCGCAAGACCGGCTTCCTGTTGTTTGTTCCATTTTCCGTACAATTCATACATGGCGCCATATTGTTTCAGGGCAGCATGTTGCAGTTGTACTGTTGGTTTTCCGGGTAATACGGGGTTGGTAAACGGAAAATTATTTTCAGCCTGCCCAACATGTGTTTTTATTCGGGTAAAAATGGCAGCATTTCCAAACCCAACCTGTACGCCCTGCGAAAAATTGCCAAAACTTCCCATTCCCGAACTGGTTTTTACCCTAAATCCGCTTTCATAGTCGGGCTTGTTATACAGGTTAATATTGCCACCAATGGTTTCTCCAATATTAAAAATACTTTGTTTTGCAAAGCTAATTTCTATGCCTTCCGTCATCAGTAAATTAACCAAACTCAAGTCGGCAATGCCATTCATAGGGTTTTGAATACTGAAACCATTCCACGATACCATGGTTTGTTGAGAACCTAATCCACGCAGCGCAATGGTTGACAAGCTGCCTGGACCGTAATTTTTAATGGCGGTAAAACTTACATCTGCCAATAGCTGGGCAATATTTTCATTGCCGTAAAGCAGCAATGTTACCGAATCGATAGACAACATGTCATGATGTTCAACCAAGGCAGCCTTTTTTGTTGCCGAAACGGTTTGTGCCGGCAATAGAAAAGAGGTATCGGGTTGTTGGGCAAAGCCACCATATGGGTGCAATAGATGAAGCAATACACAAAACAGAAGCATGGTAAGCTTACTGTTTTTTTGCTTCGAAGCAGAACCAATCATGGCAGCAAAGGTAGTGTAAATTTAACTATTTCCTTCCTGCTGATAAATAGCAAATTGTATTACATAAGAGCGCATCAACTCCTTATACTGTATGCTCCTTCATTCTTTTCGCACCCTTTATTGGGCAAAACTCTTTTGGCACTTAGTTAAATGAAACTGAAAGTATCAAATATGAATAGCTGTATGTGCAATATTCGGAAATAAAGAACCCATTAGACACAACCTCAATGGGGTTGAGTGTTCATGTGTCTGTTACAAACAACAAGGTGTGTTACAGTAACCGTTTCGAGGTTGGCACTACATGAATCCTTAAAACCTGCTTCAGCTATTGCCCGAAAGTGAATATATAACTGCCAAAAATATTATAGATATTTATCATTATGTGCTAAACACTTCAGACCCAGGGCAATTGGGTTTTACCTAATTAAGGTAACATTTCCCTTTAAATAATGGGTTTTACCATCAATAATGGTTTGGTAGTTCAATTGATACACATACACACCAATTTCGGCAGGTTTGTTGTTATACATGCCATTCCAGCCTTGTTCTATGCTGCCGGCGGTAAATACCAATTGCCCCAACCTATTGTAAATGTCCATGCTGAAATTTTCCACGCCAATGGCTGCCGCCCTGAAAACATCGTTTTTACCATCGCCATTGGGCGAAAAAGCGTTGGGAATAACAAAATCGTTGCTCAGCTCAATGCACAGGTTGCGGGTAATTACCTCCTGGCAATTGCCTTCGTTTTCGAGGTACAGGGTAACGGTGTATTGCCCCGGCAAGGCGTAGCTGTGGTAAACCTCTTGCCCCAGAACATAGGGCAGGGTAGTGCCATCGCCAAAATCCCAATAGCCGGTTGTGCCGCCCTCGCTAAAATCGGTAAAAAACAATTGCAGCGAGCCTACACAACCTGCCTGATTTTCGTTGGTTTCAAAAGCAGCATACAGCAACGGGTAGTGGGGCATTTCCAGCATAGCCTCGGTTTTGCAACCGGTATCGGTATTGGTAATGGTGGCATAATAAGCGCCGGCAGTGCCATTTACCAGCAGTGTATTGGTGTTGGTATGTTCCCATTCAACGGCATAGTTGGCATCGGGTGGCAATTGCAGTTGTATAAATCCCTCCTGACCGTAGCAAACGGGCTCGTTGGTGGTGTAGGTGTATTGAATAGAGTCGGCAACGGTAACCATAACCGAACCGATGGCGGGTTGAGTGCAACCATCGGTAACCGTTACGGAGTAAGCAGTTGTTTGCGAAGGGAAAACGGGGTGAATTTGACCGTAGCCCAGCCCGTTGTCCCACGTGTAATAATAGTTGTGGTTGGCGCCGCCCGATGCAAAAGCCGATACCGGCAGCCCTTGCCCAAGGCAAATGAGCGTATCGGGCGGTACCAGCACCTGCAGCGAGTCGCCCACATTAAAGGCATAAAATTCTAAGTTGTTGCAGCCGTTGTTGTACTGATAGGTAAGCAAAACCGGCCCCGGCCCGGTTGCAAAGGGGTTAAAGGTATAGCCGGCTGTGGGGTTTCCGCTAAGCCCCGGCCCGCTGAAAGTTCCGCCTTCGGGCAAACCGACCAGGGGCAAATCGGCGTTATGATAGCAAACAAAAGTACCAAAACCCTGTATGGTAATATCTTCTACCGAATTAACGTAAACAGTAAGCGTATCGGTGCAGCCGGCGGTTGATTCATATATAATTTGGTTAACGCTATCGGCAATGGCGGGGTCAAAAATGCCCAAACTGCCGGCGCCGGGCAAAATGCCCGTTCCTGTCCAGATGCCGCCGGGCGGGTTGGGCGGTGAAATAGTTTGAATAACAAACGTGGCATCGGTGGCGCATTTTACAATATCAGCGCCTGCATTAATGGGTAAAACCGTAGCATTCATGACAGAAGTACAACCGTTTGCCGAATAGCTTAACTGATAGGCAGCCGGTATGACCGAAGCCGGGTTGAAAAAATAACTGCTTCCGATAAGTGACACGCCGTTACCGCTCCAGGTGCCGCCGGGCGGTTCCGAAAAGCCCGACAGCGGTTGTGCATCGGCGTTTTGGCATATAGTAAGGGCATTTTGGCTGAGTGTTGTATTGGTAACATCTACCTGCAATTCATCTGAACAGCCGTCGTAGGAATAGGTAAGTGTTTCGGTAAAATCATTGCCGCCCTGAATAGTGGGATTAAAAGTTCCCAGCACAGGGTTTACCAACCCCGATGGCAAACTGGCCGAAGACCATTGCCCGCCTGCGGGCAAACCCGAATTTGGCAGGGTAATAACCGGCGCTGCGAGCGGGCAAACCTGCAAATAATCCTGCACATCAACTGTCACCACGGTTATTGCTACCGAATCAACACAATTGCCCGGCAAGGTGTAATACAAGGTGTAATTGCCCGCGCCGGCATCTTGCGCCGAAAAATAGGTGTTGCCGGCATTGGTAAAAATGGCAGCGCTACCCGACCAAACTCCGCCGGCAGGTGCGGCAAACAGTTGCACATCGGAGTTGCACACCTGCACTGCCGACGTGTTGAGCGTTATGCCCTGCACAGTTACGGTGGTTTCGGCGGTGCAGCCATCGGCAGTAGTGTAGGTAACATCAAAAACACCCGGCGCCGAAGGGGTAAACAATCCTGCCGGGTTTACCAACCCCAAAGCATCTGACCACGTGCCGGGCAAGGGGGGCGCAATAAGCGTAAACGGCGCGCCGCCCTGACAGGTGGCATACACTTCGCTAAATTGCGGAGTTGGGTAAACAATAGCTTGTGTGGTGGCGCTGCATTCCCCTTCGGTATAAGTGAGGTCAAAAGTGCCGGCATCGGCCAATGAAAAAGCACTGCCCGATATATTATCGCCTTCCCAAAGTCCGGCATCGGGCAGGAGCAGAACAAAAGCGGCAGCATCCTGACAGCTTTGCACAACAGCAGGCGGAAGGTTGGGGCTGGGGTTAAACAATACAACAGCGGTATCGGTGGCTATTGCGCCGTTGGCATCGGTTATAATAGCAACAAACTCAATAGAGTAAGGGGTTGCGGTGGGCGGTGCGGTTACAATATAGGGGTCGTAGGGCAATTGGATATCTATGCCAAACTGGTTTCCGCCGCTGTTTACCGACCAATTGAGCGCGTAAGGAGGCACGCCGCCGCCAATATCTAACCTTAGCGTATCGGATTGGCCGGGGCATAGCAGGCTGTCAATTTCCACATCAACATAGTAGGGACAAATGGCAATATCTTGCGAGGCCAAAAACAACTCGTTTCCGCTTTGCACCATAACCGATACGGTTGCCGGTGAGGGTGTGTTGGCATTAAAGCAAACCGTGTGCGGGCCGGGGCCGGCAAGGTAATCAAAGGGCGGTTGCCAGGCAAAGGTATATTCAAAGGTGCCGCCCAAGGGCAGGGCTTCAATTTCGGCACAATAGCCGGTGTCGTCGCAAACGCTGCTGGGGCCGTCAATGGTAACAATAAAAGGGCAGTTTTGCAGCCAGCCGGTGCTGGTAATGCTGCTGCCCGTGCCATCGGAAATAATGGCGGTAATGGGCATAATGGTATCGGTAATACAAATGAAATGCGGCCCAAGTCCCGATAAAGTATCAAAAGGTGCCTGCCATTGTACGGAATAGTTGCCATCGCCGCCTTCGGCCAATACCTGAACAGGAATGCAAAAATTGACATCGGTAATAGAGTCGCAGGCATAAACGGCTACCGATACAAAACCTTCCAACGGGCAAATATTGACCAGCCATGAAGCGGTAAGTTGTTCGGCGGTAAGGTTATCGGTTACGGTAAGGTTGTAGGTGGTGGGCTGGCTGATGTTGATAGTGCCCGATGCCACGTTGGCGCCCTCATTCAGCGGCGGCTGCCACAGGAAGGAGTAACTGTTTCCTGGCCCCGATACCTCGGCGCTGATATTGCCGGTTTCGTTACACAAAGTATCGGGCGCTAAAATACTTATCTCAAAAGGGCAAAGGTCAATTAAAACATCGGAAATAACCACTATGGCACCGGTAAGTGCATCGGTAACGGTTACGTTGTACAGCGCAGGTTGGGTAACCACAACCGTTCCGCCCGAAACGGTACTTCCTTCCGAAAGCGGCGGATTCCAAAGGTAATTATACTGACCGCTTCCGCCCGAAGCATTGACACTAACCGGTAACGGGCTTCCGCAATAATACCCCGATGTGCTGACAGTAGCCGACATGGGACACACGGTTAAATTGGCGTTGTCGGTGGCGGTATTGCCCGATGCATCGGTAACCGTTACACTAAGGGTAGTATTGGCAATGGCACAAACCGAGTTGGTGGCTAAGTTGGTAAAAATGTTGGTTACGGCCGCAGGGTTAGCTGCTGCCCATTGGTAGGTAAAAGGCGGGTAGCCGCCGGTGGTAAGCGTGGTAAGGTTAAGGCAGTTACCTTCGCAGAAAGAGGCATCGGGCAGGATGGCAGAAAAGGGGCAAACTGTTACAAAGGTGGTGGCTGTGGCGGTTTGTCCCAGACCATCGGTAACGGTAAGGCTGTAAGCGGTAGAAACCGGCGGACAGGCGTTGCCCTGAGGTACATTGGCGCCTTCCTGCAAGGGCGGCGACCAGGTGTAGTTGTACACGCCGTTGCCGCCGGTAACTTCGGGCAACAAAAGCGAGCAGTTGCCGCAGTTGTTGTAATTTGGCGGTAAGGTAACCTCCAACGGGCAATTGCTTACGTTAAAATTGGCAACGGCGTTAAACTCCCAAACATCATCGCAAATATCGGTATAGGAATAATTGAAAAACAAGCCGTAAGCCCCGCCCGAGGTAATAGGCGCATCTAATTGCAGTAAAATGGAAGTAGTTTGTCCGTTGATACAATTTTGCGGAATGGCGGCTGCTACTCCGGGTGCATTAATGCCGCTGATGGTATAAGTTCCCGAACTCACATAATCGCACAAAATGGGGGCTGGCAGGGTAATAAGAAATGAATCTTCGAGGCACTGCACCCCGTCTATGGAAAATGGCGGAATGGGTGGCGGCTGTTGGAGGGTTGCGTCCCAGCTAATGTCGAAACCGGGGCGGGTAACGGCTAAATCGGAATAAAAATGGAAGGTAAAGCACTCAATACCACCCGAAGCCTGTCCGGGCAACGTGAGGCTTACGGGAGGCTGGTCGCCGTTGAGGGTGAGTAAAATGGTGCCGCCAACGGCCGTGCCGGCGTAAATGGTTAGGGAGTCATGTGTTTCTTCGGTACTGAACTGGTTTACGCTAATGGTAATTTCTACGGCATTGGGTATGCAAACGGTGAAGCTAAGGTTTTCGTTCAAACCATAATCGCCCGGATTGTTTCCGTTAATGCCGCTGTCAACAACATTACCTTGGCAGTCAATCACTGTTTGTCCGTTCATGGCGCCTAAGTTGTATTGGGCGTGAAGATAGTTAGCAGCAAGAAAAAATATTAGGATAAATAAGGTAGCGTTTTTTTTCATAGTCAATTTGCAAGGTTGAACTTATATGGTCTAATAATTTCTTTAAGTTACAGACCATTTTACAATTTTCATATTTTGTAGGAAATGTTAAGAAAATATCGGGTAAGTCTTATAATATCTCGTAAAGATAGTCACTCTTACGCATAATTTTGTTGTTAACTCCGATATTCTATGTTACGGTAACTTCTAAGTCGTTTTCGAATACCATTGACATAGTAAGATTTTATCCAATTTCCATTTTTATCATTTTTATATTTTACATGAATGCCAATCTCTCTCTTTTTATGAAATCTGCTGAAAATACTTTTCTTATCTGGAAGTTTTATCTTATAGGAGAGGCGCTCTTTCATAAAATGTTTTCTCGTATATTTATATTTATCAACAACCAGAAAGCCATTTTGGGTAAGACAGTAGTCGGAGATAACCTTTTCCTTTCGTTTGTTAATTATCTTATGTAATTCCACAATTGTTCTGCCTGGGTAGTATCTATAAATAGAATAGGCAATTATCCTGTTGTGCTTACCTCTTACATAATCTGAGTAAACAGTAGATGGATGTAAAGTGTCATGCTTAGAAAAATGCCTTTTACTTGTCAGATTGCCGTTTTCGGAATAGGAGTAATTCAATAAACTGCACATGGTTGAGTTGTCTTCACAATAATATATTATACTTGTAGTATCTGATATACGGTAATGATATTTCCAAGAATTGCGACACCCATATCCATTGCATTGACGAGTAATTAAGGAATCGTTTCCATACTCAGTAATTGCTATCCATAAAGAATCCGAAGCTAAATATTCAGTTATTCTTAGTATGTTCGACTTCTTTAATTGTTGTTCTAAAAGGAAGGATTGCCCGAAAAAGAATGTTGATGTTAATCCTGTTAAAATGAAAGTCATAAACGGTTTCATCATACGGAGTTTTAGTTGTTGATATGTTACTTCACCTGTTCCAACGTTTGTAACGTTTCAGCATAAAGCGGGTTATGGGGTTAAGTTTGCCATAATAGTTGGTATGCGCCACTGCAAACTGCACCACCGAAATAAAAGCGGCAATGAGTACAAAAGCTGTTTGGATGGCTTGTCCGCTTCCCGGATCCATGGCGGCAAACACGGTAAAAAACACAATGAGCGTAGTAAGAACAAAAACCAGCCAAATGGCTGTTTGAATTCCTAATTTTCGCATAAGCAGCCTTGCCAAAGGGTTTTTTTCCTGTTCGAGGTGGGTTATACGCACCGAGGTTGTCCAACAATCGAGAAATTTGGAGATTGTAAGCAAAAAAGCAGCCATGTAAATAATTAACTCCATGAGAATTGGTGTGCAAAAAAGAAACCGATACAGATTTATTTACCGATTTCGGCTGTAGCTTTAATAAAAATGCTGTAAATTGGGGTGAAATTACCACATTGAAGGCATATTACCAACTCCCTTAAATATTGCCCTTCAATTAAACCCATTTTTTTGTTACCAACCCAAAACTCTTTTACAATGGGTAGTCTTGATCATTTGATACGCAGAATTGCCGGCTTTAAGTGGCTTATTATCTTAGCAGTCAGTTTTGGTATATTTGCCAACCTTATTCTGCCCGATGCCGAAAATCACATCAACCGGCTATCGGGCAAAGAAGTGGGGGTGCTGGATTTAAAATCGGGCTTACATCCGGGCGAAGTATATCAAACAGTTGCCCAATATACTCCGCAAGCCATTCATTATTACCGCATTATTGAGTTAACTGCCGATGTTGTTTACCCCATTATTTACACGCTGCTTTGGGCGGTGGGGCTTTTTCTCATATTTGAAGGGGGAGGAGTGAAGCCGCCTTTTGGCAAGGTTTACCTGTTGCCGTTTGCTACTATGTTGTTTGATTATATCGAAAACATCTTTATTGTTGTAATTCTTTCTTTATATCCTAACGAATATGGCTTTTTAGCCTATGCCTGCTCTGCTTTTACTTTGTTAAAGTGGGTTTCGTTGTTGGCAACAAGTTTGCTGTTGCTGTACGGGCTGGTAATGTTGCTATGGAAACGGGTTGCCGGTAAACCTGAGGGGTAAAGATAGTTTTGCGTATTTTTTTTGCCCGGCTGCCACGCCTCTGGCCGGAAACCAACTTTTTTTGTTCAATTTTGCATCTTACATTACTTATGAAGTCTATGTTGAAAAAACTGTTTACCCTCCTTGTTTCTTTTGTTGCTGTAACTTGTGTAGATGCACAGCAAAGTATTGACCGAACCATGCTGTATGACGGACTATTGCGCGAATACCGCATTTACCTGCCCGAAGTGTATGACGGCAGTCAGCCGGCATCGTTGTTGTTTAATTTGCACGGGTATGGTTCCGGCAACCTGCAGCAATTTTTATATGGCGATTTCAGAGCTATTGCCGATACTGCCAATATTATTTTGTGCCTGCCAAACGGCACTGCCGATGACTTGGGCAACCTGCGCTGGAACTCCGGTTTCGGTTCGGGTGTTGATGATGTGGGTTTCATCAGCGCGCTTATAGATACCTTATCGGCAGAATTTTTCGTTAACCCTAGCCGAATCTACAGCACCGGCATGTCAAACGGCGGGTTTATGTCTTATACTTTAGCGTGCGAATTGGGCAACCGCATAGCGGCCATTGCTTCGGTAACCGGTACCATGACCCTTTTTCAGGCCACTACCTGTGCGCCTTACCGCCCCATACCTATTCTGGAAATACACGGCACGGCAGATGAAACGGTTCCGTATGACGGCTCGGCAGAGTTTTTGGGCATTGATTCGCTGATTGCTTATTGGACAGGGGTAAACCAATGTGCCGATGCGCCAACCATTACCCCGCTGCCAAACAACAATACTTCCGATGGCTCTACGGTAGAGCGGTTTGATTACGGCAACTGCACCGAAAATACCAAAGTTGTGTTGTACAAGGTGTATGGCGGTGGTCATACCTGGCCTGGGTCAATTATTTTATTGCCCGGCACCAACCGCGACTTCAGCGCCAGCACAGCTATTTGGAACTTTTTGCGCCAGTTTCACCATCCCGATTTTGCAGATATAACCAATACATTTGAAGCCGGCAACAATGTGGCACCACAAAAGGCTTTTCCAAACCCGTGTTCCAATGTTTTGCAAATACCTGTTTTACAAAACAATACCCAAATTGAACTGCGCAACACCGCCGGAACCCTGCTTTTAACCCAAACTGCAAACATGCCCGGTAGTAACCTGTCTGTACAAGCATTACCGGCGGGCATTTATTTTCTTACCGCCCGAAACGCAGCAGGGGTTTGGGTACAACGGGTGGTAAAAATGTAAGTAGTTGCACAAAAAGTTGGTTAACGCTTTATTATGCTTAAAATCATTGAAGCCTACAACTTACTTTGGGCCCGATCTTATTTTCTTTTACCATCTTTGCGCCGTTACTAGTTTCCTTACAGGCAAACCTATGGCGGTTTCAACAGTTTCATTACCCATACATACCACTTTTCAAAAGAACAACTACAACAGGCAATTTCCTATAATAAAAGACAGGTGCCATTACCTGTTTACCTTATTTTTTATAACAAAACGCGAGGTCGGCTTTTGGTTTGGGTAAATTTAGAGGCCAAATAATGCCAATATGAATGCAAAAAAAGATTAAAATATCTCCCAATGCCTTGTAAAATAAGAGTTACAATCTCCCCCCCTTCAAAAAAGGGGGGGCTGGGGGGGATTGCCCAATCGGAGGTTTTACTATTCCAATATCGGGCTTATTTCTTATTTTCAGATGCTATTTACTATTGCAACCCATAATTTCGGGATAAAAAACAACATAAGCAACCTGAAACGCTTGCAAAATAAGCCCGCAACGTAAATTTTTATCCCGACCTCGCATGAACAAAGTAAAACACTGCCTGCCTAAAAATTCCAATGTTGCTTATATTTTATGCCAACTGCACCCACAACGGGCATTTTTTACCCACATTAAGCACCATTTTTATGGGTTTGGCTCATTGGGCGCACCGGTGGGCGGCGTTTTCTTGTTCTTAAAAGTGCCCGGCAGCATTACCTTTAGCTCGGCAAGCACATCGGTAGTGCCCGGCACGTTCTGTTGGGCTGCGCTTTTCAGTATTTTATAAAAAGTAAGTGCAGAAGTGGTATTTTCCATGCGGAGCGCCATAACTGTATCTGCCAGCATCTCTTGCAATATATTTACCTGCGCCAGCAACATATCTAATCGCTGCATGGTATCCCAATCGTTTTGCCATTCCGAAAGTGGTAAAAAACCGGTATGCAACAGCGGCTTATTGGTATAAAAAAGCAACGATTTCTTCACAAACATCAGGGTTTTAGGACCCAAATGCAGGTTGCTGCTTTTTTCTTTGGGCGTAAGGTTTACCGCAAAAGGAAACTTATTCATTAGGTTAATGATGTCTTGCTGTGCAAGCAAGTAATCGGCCTCTGTAAACGTTATTTGCAAATTGGCGTAAGGCATAAAAATTAGTTTAAAGGTGATAAAAAGAAGTTCAATAAGTTCAACAAAAGCTCCATAAACCCAACCCAACCCTGTTGGCTTCATGTTTTAAATGCCACTTTTGCTCTTTGGCATTGGGCAAAAACAGTTTTGGGGCGCAAAAACCATGTTCTTACCTGCATTAACCAAGCAAAAAACATTTTTTACCAAGCTCTTACAATCTAAAACAATGTTTTTAGGGTAAAAGTTTACCATAACATGATAAGAGTTTACTACAACATAGTAAAGGCTTATTACAACATAGTAAAGGTTTGACCAAGCATAGTAAAAGTTTACTAAAATAAGACAAAGGCTTACTACAATATAGTAAAAGCTTACTACAACATAGTAAAGGTTTGACCAAGCATAGTAAAGGTTTACTAAGATAAGACAAAGGCTTACTACAATATAGTAAAAGCTTACTACAACATAGTAAAGGTTTGACCAAGCATTGTAAAGATTTACTACAACATAGTAAAGGTTTGACCAAGCATGGTAAAGATTTACTACAATATAGTAAAGGTTTGACCAAGAATGGTAAAGATTTACTACGACATAGTAAAGGTTTGACCAAGTATAGTAAAGGTTTACTACGACATAGTAAAGGTTTGACCAAGTATGGTAAAGATTTACTACGACATAGTAAAGGTTT
>NBMY01000127.1 GCA_002212985.1 Sphingobacteriales bacterium TSM_CSS | reverse complement strand
GGGCATATAAAACCCAATTCCTGTTTATGAGGCAATTCATATTGAACGGTTTCGGGGATAAAAATCCGGATATTTTAATTAACCGCCAATGGACAAAGACCCCGAAGGGGTTAAATGTGCATAGCCGTATGTGCAACATACGGAAGAAAAACAGATCCATTTTTCGCAACCTCAGCGAGGTTGAATGTTGATCAACAGGTGCACACCTGATGTTGAACCCTTTTCGGGCATATAAAACCCAATTCCTGTTTATGAGGCAATTCATATTGAACGGTTTCGGCATGATAAGGCTATCTCAAATGCCGTTCTGAAAATTGAGAAACTTTAAAAGACAATTCGCCCATTTTACCACCGTACTGCCGTGTGCAGGGCAAATATGGGCAGTTGCTGCACATATTGTCAATCCAAAAGCAATAAACCCCCAACAGGTACCCCAACCATCTAGGAAAAATGAATTTACCCCTCTTCGGTGTAAAACGTTGCCCCGGTTTTGTTGTTTACCCCATGCAAACCCCGTATCTTTACCGCCGCATACCAACGCAGCAAACCTCTTTATCCGCCAAATATGTCGAAAAAGACAGAAACCCCGCTCATGCAGCAGTACAACCGCATTAAGGGTAAATACCCCGATGCACTGCTGCTGTTTAGAGTAGGCGATTTTTACGAAACCTTTGGGCAAGATGCCATAGAAACCGCTAAAACCCTGGGCATTACCCTTACCAAACGCCACAACGGGTCGGCTTCGGAGGTAGAACTGGCCGGGTTTCCGCATCATGCCCTCGATATGTACCTGCACAAATTGGTGCGGGCAGGCTACCGCGTTGCCGTTTGCGACCAGTTAGAAAACCCCGCTCTGGCAAAAACGGTGGTAAAACGCGGCGTAACCGAATTGGTAACCCCCGGCTTGGCCTTGGGCGAAAAAATGCTCGACCACAAAACCAACAACTATCTGGCATCGGTGTTTTTTACCAAATCCGAAACCGGTATTGCCTTTACCGATATTTCTACCGGAGAATTTCTGGTATCGCAGGGAAACCCCGATTATATTGACAAACTGCTGCAAAGTTTTGCCCCGGCAGAGGTAATATTGCCCAAAAACAAACAAAAAGAATTTGTTGAACACTACGGCGACAAACTTTACCTCTACCCCGTTGACGACTGGGTGTTTGGCCGAGATTATGCCCGCGAAACCCTGCTGCGCCATTTCCAAACCCAATCGCTCAAAGGGTTTGGTGTGGAAGATATGGAAGAAGGTATTATTGCGGCCGGCGCCGTTATTCACTACTTAGCCGATACCGAACACCCCAACCTGCAGCACATTACCGCCCTGGGGCGCCTGCGGCAGGATAAATACATGTGGCTCGACCGGTTTACCATACGCAACCTGGAACTCCTCAACACCCCGTTTGAAAGCGGTAAACCCTTAATTTCGGTCATTGACAAAACCGTTACACCTATGGGCAGCCGCCTGCTCAAAAAGTGGCTGGTACTGCCGCTGCTCGATAAACAGGCCATTCTGGAACGCCTCGGAATTGTGCAACATTTTATAGATAACCCCGATTTTGCCGATGCCCTGCTGCATTGCCTGAAACCGGTGGGCGATCTGGAACGCCTTATTGCGCTGGTACCTATGGGCAGGGCAAACCCACGGCAAATAGCACATATTAAAAAAGCATTGCAAGCCATTGTGCCCATGCAGGAAAGCTGCCTGCAATGCAACAACGAACACCTGAACAAACTGGGCGAACAACTGAACCCCTGCAAACTTATTACCGAAAAATTAGACAAATGGCTTTCAGACGACCCGCCCGTTGCCCTTAACAAAGGCGGAATTATTGCCGGCGGCGTATCGGAAGAGCTTGATGAGTTGCGCAATATTCAAACATCGGGTAAAGATTACCTGTTGCAAATGGAGCAGCGCGAAATTGCCAATACCGGTATTGCATCGCTCAAAATTGGCTTCAACAATGTGTTTGGCTACTATTTTGAGGTGCGTAACAAATATAAAGAGCAGGTGCCGGGCGGCTGGATACGCAAACAAACCCTTACCGGAGCCGAACGTTACATTAGCGAAGAACTGAAACGCTACGAAGAAAAAATACTGGGCGCCGAAGAAAAAACCATACAATTAGAAACCGCCCTGTTTAACACCCTTACCGCCGAGTTGGCCGATTATATAAGACCTATACAGCTCAATGCCAACCTCATTGCCCGAATTGACTGCCTGCTCTCTTTTGCCGCCGTAGCCCAAAAACACCATTATTGCTGCCCCCAAATAAACAGCGGCTTTAACCTATCTATAAAACAGGGCCGGCACCCGGTAATTGAACAACAACTGCAATTGGGCGAAAACTACGTGCCCAACGATATTGAACTTGACAGCGAAGAACGGCAAATACTCATCATCACCGGACCCAATATGTCGGGTAAATCGGCCTTGCTTCGGCAAACGGCGCTCATAGCGCTTATGGCACAAATGGGCAGTTTTGTGCCGGCACAAAGCGCCGAAATAGGGTTAATTGACAAAATTTTTACCCGCGTAGGCGCTTCCGATAACATTTCATCGGGCGAATCGACCTTTATGGTGGAAATGAACGAAACCGCCAGCATCATGAACAACCTGTCGCAGCGCAGTTTAATATTGCTCGACGAAATAGGGCGCGGCACCAGCACCTACGACGGCATTTCCATAGCCTGGGCGCTTGCCGAATTTTTGCACAACAACCCTAAAGCACAACCCAAAACCCTGTTTGCCACCCACTACCACGAACTGACCGAACTGGCGCAAAAACACAACCGCATTAAAAATTACAGCATAGCCGTAAAAGAAACCGGCAACAAGGTTATTTTCCTGCGCAAACTGGTTGAGGGTCCCGCCGAAAAAAGTTTCGGCATACACGTGGCACAAATGGCCGGTATGCCCAAAAACATAATTACCCGCGCCATAGAAATTTTAGCCCAATTAGAACAACAACACCAACTGCAGCAAACCCAAAGCACGCTTAAACAAATGCCGCAACAAGACTCGCTTCAGCTTTCACTCTTTGAAATGACCGACCCGAAACTGAAAAAGGTAAAAGAACTGTTGTCTATTCTTAACATAAATGCCCTTACTCCCATTGAGGCGCTGCTTAAACTGCAGGAATTGAAAAATGCGGTAGAAGAGTAAATAGCATCAACATTATAACAAAGGGGTTATTATTGAATACAAAATAATTTTTTATTTAAGCTATGATAAGGCTTTGAACATTTCAGCAAAACGCAAATGAACACTGCCACATTTTGAATGAATTCAGCCGATGTTTGCCGCCATTCAGATAAATGTAACGCTATTGTTAAATTTTTGAAAAAAAAGACAAAATAACACTTTCGTGGTTACTTTTGTGGTAAATTTTACCGAGAATACTAATATTATGCGTTTCTTTTTACTATACCAGCCTCCTGTATTGCAACAACTTGCTTAGTGTATTTATTAACAAGAAACCCCCACATATCTTAGCTGCCCTACAAAGTAAAACAAATACGTATCTCTAAACAACCGCTATCGGTTACATGACTGTTATGCAGGCACAAAGCATGTTGCCATGATTGATGGCAGGTACTATACTGCCTGCACAACATACTGTATCTTGCCTTTCCTGCGCAAACAGTTTGCCCCCTTACCCAACCTGCCGCTTAATCCGCTTATTGACGAAAAAAAGCAATGTATCCAAACTTGATGCTTTTTGTTGCAAATGCTTAATATGCTCACAGAAATGCAACTTAACATAGCTGCGCCATTGTCCGAAACACAAATTTATGCAGCAACAAACGCCCCCGTTTTTTAAACAACAACAATTCAAACAAAAAATTTTCACAATTATCAACAAACTAAATTTATGAAACTAAGAATGCTACTTCCAAACAGCCGCTCCACCGCTTTAAAACGGTTTGCGGCACATTGTACGCTTTCTCTGGCGCTTGTGCTGGGGGTTGGCGTATTTGGCGCACAGGCGCAAAACTACCAACTAAGCTATTTTACAGGTACTTACGCGCCTATTGCAGGTACACCTATAAGTACTCCGACTACTGATGATGCCATATCAGCCAACGTTCTCCTGCCGTTTTCGGTAACCTTTGGTGGCACTGCCTATACCAACTTTCAAGTCTGTACCAATGGTTGGGTGGCTTTGAATACAGGTACAGCAGCAGCACAAACAGCAGCTAACCTCAACCTGTTTAACACCACAGCACCTAATGTTACCATTGCTCCGTGGATGGATGATTTGGGTAGCACAGTAGGGGCGGTAGTAGGCGACATTAGCTACACCACCACAGGTATAAGTCCTAATCAGGTGTTAACCATTCAGTACAACAACTACCCTAGTTATTTTACGGGTACAACTGTAGCCCTAAATTTTCAGGTTAAAATCTACGAAACCACCAATGTAATTGAGTTTT
>NBMY01000108.1 GCA_002212985.1 Sphingobacteriales bacterium TSM_CSS | reverse complement strand
TAAAAACAATCTTTTATGCTGCTTGGTTCTTAAACAGTTTTTCCGAATAATTATCGTAACTATTTAGGTGCCGTTTTTGATAATTTTGCATTTAAATGAACATTTCGATGCTTTCTGTTTAACAAAACAGTATTTTTGTTGAAAGATTCGCAACAGAAAAACGAAAATGTGCTTGGTTTTTAATAATTTCGACAACAAAAAATTTCCAAAGCGTTGATTATCAATCAATTAAGAGCACCTAAATAGTTACTAATTATCTTCGCTAAATTCCTCTACCCAACACCAATCTCCTGCCACCGCCTACCCCACCCTGAATAATTTTAAAGACAACGGCAGCCTAAGCAGCCCCTCCGCCAACCCCGCCGAATACGCGTATTACCATTTACCAATAAAGCAGTACTACCCGATACAACTTTGCTGGCAACTGCTATTACCCAAACAGCAAAAAACCTGCTTATGTAAAAAACTAAGTGCTCCAACCCACATATAATGGAAAAGTCCCCTTTAGGGGATTTAGGGGTAAAATAACTTGCCCATTCAAGAATTAAGCGCTAACTTTGAAGCGGCAGTAGGGGTAGAGGTGAATAACTACCAGTATAACGGCAAAGAACTAAACGAAGATTTTGGCTTGCATTGGATGGACTACGGCGCACGTTGGTACAACCCGCAAATTAACAGGTGGGGGCAGATAGATCCGCTGGCGGAGAAGTATTATGCGTGGAGTGGGTATAACTATGTGCTGGGAAATCCGGTGAAGTTTATAGACCCTGATGGGAGGTTTATAATTCCAGCATCGGTTGAAAGAGATTACCCAGCATTCTACAAGTATTTAAATACTACTCTTGGCGCTTTTTTTATGGGTAATCAAACCATAAAGGACGTTTTGTATAAGTATAGCGTTGGCGGATTAACTGAATCTGTTATTAAAGAAGCAACAACTCCCAATCGGGGACCTAATATAGCAGTTTATGATTTTGGCGATAGTGGTAAGTATGGTGAGTATGACATGAAAACTAATACTATAAGAATCAACAGAAACATAGTAGATCAATTCAATTCCATTTTATTAAATAGTGAAAAATCTGATTTAATAAAAAGCTCTATTGCCATAACACTTACAGCTACTATTGTAAACGAGTTTACTCATTATGGCGATGCACTTGATGGTTTGGACGCTATCCTCAATGACAGAGGGGAAGTTGTTAATGGGCCTATTGAAGGGGGAATGATAAAAGAGTACGACGAGGGGAATGAAGCAGCAAAAGCACTCTATCCATATTATCCTATTGAAGCAAGTAAAGAACTTAATATCACTTCTGGCACACAAAACTATTATTTACTAAAAGATGGCAAATACTACAATAGTACTAAAGGAAAGATAGTTGGAAGTGATGAACTGAAGAAAAACCCATCGTTAATTCCACCAATCAAATAAAAAAATGAAACACTTGTCGTATTTAGTGCTTTTATTGTTGTATAGTAGTAGTTTGTTTTCGCAAGAAATACAACAACAGCTTGTATTGGAAAGCATTTTAAGTATTAAGCCCATATCAGAGTTATTATCTTTAGATAGCACAAATGATAGAGGCGGGATTAGAATATTTGCAAGGACAAAAAAATTAAAGGAAAATTATTTTTTGCTTTTTAACCAGTTGCAACCAACGAGTATTCCATTACAGGTACTTGTACGCCACAATTATTATCCGGTAGATATTAATACCGGGTACCACAGAGACTTGTTTATATATAAATATGAGAAAAGGGGAAGTAAAATACGGATAGAATTATACTTGTCAAATTACAAATGTATATACGAGAAGAAAACCAGGTACAGTTTTGATATAGAAGTTGAAATTTCCGGTGCGGCTTGCATTGTGAAATCATATGATTATAACGACTGGTGAAGTTCAATATTGAGAGGTTTTTAATCATATAAACATGGGGAAATTCACTAAGCCGTACATTACTACCCCCGTTCGGCTTGCCCATTCAAAAAATAAGCACTAACTTTGAAGCGGCAGACGGGGTAGCGGCGAATAACTACCAGTATAACAACAAAGAACTAAACGAAGATTTTGGCTTGCAATGGATGGACTACGGCGCACGCTGGTACAACCCGCAAATAAACAGGTGGGGGCAGATAGATCCTTTAGCGGAGAAGTATGCGGCTTGGAGTGGGTATAACTATGTGCTGGGAAATCCGGTGCGGTTGATAGACCTTTACGTTTTCATGTTTCCGAAATAACGCTCGTTATCTTTTTCAAACCCGAAAAGCCGGTATTGCAGGCGGTTTTGGTGCATGGCAACTGCTGTAACCAAATGGCAGGGCGGCATTCCAAGTTGCAACAAAGAGCTGTTAAGCAATTCCTCATTTTCGGTGCCGGTAAGTTGGTTGGTAAAATTTTCCTGCATCAGCAAAAATGAGTTTGGTAGTCCTTGCTTTTTGCAATAGGGGCATTCTACTTCATCGGCAAAAACATACCCGCGGCGGCGCAAAAGGGGTAGCCGGTAGTTGTGTTCGGGGCAGGTGAAATGGGTTATTAAATCGTAATCAAGCTGTATTACCGCCTTGCTGTTAAATTGCTGCCTTATAATATGCAGCAGGTTTTTGGCGCTTAACTCGCTGCTGGCATGCGGCAAAAGGGTAACCTGTTTAAAATCAATGGGTTCATACAGGCAATGCGTGGGGCAACCGGGGTTGGCGCTCATTTGTGTAAGGTGCATTTCATCAATATTGCCCAATACGGTTATGCGCCGGTTGAGGGGTATAGGCGCTTGGTGCAGATATTTTACCCCAATTTGCACCTGAAAACCCGCCATAATGGCCGAAACCGTAGGCGCTGTTGGTATGGTTGTAGCGCCCGAACGGGTGCGTAATTTAAGGCAGGAAAACCGCTGCCAGGCTTCATCGCGCATTTGCTGGGTAACTAAGCAATCAAAACATACCCGGTAGGGCGCACCAAAAACCTTTACATCGCCGTCTAACATTCGTATGCCGGCATCTATATACAGCGTTTGAGTTTGGTAGCAATACCGGTTTATGTCTAACCGTGCCTGCACATTGTCCACACAGCCAAATACAAGGTCAATATGATGGTAAAAAAGCAGCCCGAAAGCCTCCTGCACCGTTTTTACCACCGGTTGTATCTGCAAATCGGGGTTTATTTCATGAGCGCGGCGTGCGGCCACTTCGGCTTTATATTGCCCCACATCAGACTCTCTAAACAATACGGCGCGGGTTAAATTGTGGCTTTCAATGATATCCATATCTGCTACCCAAATATTGCCAACACCCAACAGCGCAAGGTTTTTAAGCACTTCGTTGCCCAATGCACCGGCGCCGGCTACCAATACTTTTGCCTGCCTAAGTTTTTGTTCGTTCCATCCAAGTTCATGAATGCGCAGATATTTGTTTTCCATGCGCTGCCCCAATTTATTCCCAAAGTTAAGGTAAACTGCTGTTTTTCCGGCGCTATTGTTAAATTGTGTTTGCTTTTTTTAAAAGTATTGACAGAAACGCTTTTTTTGCCTTACTTTGTATTTGGTATGCCGTGGGTGGCAGAAGCTGGTAAACAGCTATAGCCCCAAAGGTTTTAAGCAGTTTTTTTAATCAATTTGACACATTATTTATGCATCATATAGAGCCTTACTACAAATGGCGCGACTACTACGTTGCCTCCGAAGACAAACGGTCGCCGTTTTACAAGCGCCGGTACAGCGAATTTGAATTTAGTAATGCCATTTACAACTACTATATTCACCCGCAATGGGATTATTTCGGCTCAGAAACATTGTATATGAAAGTAATATTTGCCGATTATACCCGAAATTTTGCGGTAATTGAATTTATTGGAGAATGGAACGACTGCATTTCTAACGATATTATGCTCATGAAGCGCAATATAATTGACAAGATGATTAGACGCGGCATTCACAAGTTTTTAATTATTGGCGAAAATGTGCTAAATTTTCATGCCGATGAAGATTGCTACTACGAAGAATGGTACGAAGAGGTAACCGAACAGGAAGGCTGGATTGTAGCCATTCAGTTCCGTCCGCATATTATTACCGAAATGCAGGGCGGAAATTTGCACTATTACCTCAATTTTGGCGAGGCTTTTGACCAAATTAAATGGCGCAGCCTACAGCCGCTGCACTTGCTGTTTGCCGTTGAACAATTGTTGCAACGCAGTTCGGGTTTACTGCCTCCCGGACAGCGAAAGGCATAATTACTCATAAACACCCGAGTTTCAACAGCGGATTTTTTTAAACCGCATCAAATTATTGTTCTATGGAAGACAAAAACACAATTGTTCAAAATTGGCTGCCGCGCTATACGGGCACACGGCTTGAAGAGTTTGGGCAATATATTATATTGGTTAATTTCGACAACTATGTTAATATGTTTTCGCAGTGGTATCAGGTTCCGGTAAAGGGGTTGCAAAGCAATATGCCTAATGCCACAGCCAACAACATAACCATTATTAATTTTCAGATGGGCAGCCCAAATGCAGCCACCATTTTAGACCTTCTAACGGCCATTATGCCAAAAGCCTGCCTGTTTTTGGGCAAATGTGGCGGGCTAAAAAAGAAAAACAACTTAGGCGATTTTATTTTACCCATTGCCGCCGTGCGAGGCGAAGGAACTTCAAATGATTACATGCCCAGTGAAATTCCGGCGCTGCCCGCTTTTGCACTACAAAAGGCCATTTCTGCTACAATTGCCAACAAAGGATTGGATTATTGGACCGGAACCGTTTATACCACCAACCGCCGCGTATGGGAACACGATACCGATTTTAAAAATTATTTGCGAAAAACCCGCTGCATGGCCATAGATATGGAAACTGCCACCGTTTTTACCGTTGCCTTTTTCAATAAAATACCGGCAGGCGCCTTACTTTTGGTTTCAGACCAGCCAATGGTGCCGGAAGGGGTAAAAACTGCCGAAAAAGATAAAGAAGTTACCGCCCGTTTTGCCGAGCTTCACCTTCGAATTGGCATTGACTCTCTCATGGAACTTATTAACAACGGGGTTTCGGTAAAACATCTTCGGTTCTAATTTTGCGCCTGCAAAAATTGCTCATTGCTCATGGAAGAAAAAAAGAAAGGCTGGCTCAACTTAATGCGCCAAACAGGAAAAAATCTGGAGCGGTTTTCAAAAAACATGTGGGGAAATTTTGCCGGCATGGGCGATGTGGTCTATTATCTTGAAAACCTGGCCTTGCCCTATACACAAGTTGCCACCCTGCAACAGGCCGAAACCACCTTGCTTGCCAGCCTTTCGGAAAATTTTTTGCATACTGCGGTGGTTGCCAACCCCAAAAATAAACTCAAACTGCAACTCACCGCCGAAATTGACCACCAAATTGGCCTGGTCTGTTGTCTGGCACACGAACTTACCTTGCCGGCCACCATTGTACTGTTGGGTAAAATGCACTACCTTAGCCACCATCATTACCGCGAACAGTTAATTCTAACCATTATTGGCACGCCAGTTTTTAAAGATGCCCCACTGGTAAACGACCTCAAAAACATGTTGGGTAAGTTGCAAATCAGCGTTTGCTTTATACAGGCCACCGCATAACCTTAGTAAATTTAGTACCACCTCGCTATGCCAACTCAGTACCTTTTGCCGCTAAGGCTTTTTGTTCAGACAGCCCTGCAGAGTTGCCTGCTATGGTTAATGATAGCAGGTAGGTTACCCATTTCAGCCCAAACAGTATTGCCGCCCAACTTGTATGCCGATACCCTGCACGCCCCTTTTTACCATGGCGTAGCATCGGGCGACCCGCTGCCAGACAGAGTGATTATCTGGACCCGAATTTCGCCCCAACAACCCGAACCGGCTTCGCTTACAGTATCCTGGCAAATTGCAACCGACTCTACTTTTAGCAACCCGGTAAATGCCGGAACTGTTACTACATCGGGCAATAAAGATTGGACTGTAAAAGCCGATGTTGATGCCCTTGAACCATATACCCAATACTTTTACCGCTTTATTTCGCCCGATGGCGCAACATCTGCAACCGGTCGTACCAAAACGGCGCCGTTGGGCAATGTTGAACGGGTGCAATTAGGGGTTGCCTCGTGCAGCAGCGTTTATTCGGGTTATTTTAATGCCTACCGGCGACTGAGCGAGCGCAGCAACATTGATGCTTTTATTCACCTGGGCGACTATATCTACGATTTTGTTGATGAAAACGAGCAGGTTAGAGTACCCGAACCGTATCCGCAAGTACCCAACAGCCTTCAAACCTGGCGAAACCGTCATGCCTATTACCTGCTCGACCCAGACCTGCGCGCTGCCCGTGCCGCTATGCCATGGATAGTAGTTTGGGATAACCACGATATAAACCCTGATGATACAGGCGATGCTGAAGGTGCAAGACAGGCATTTTGGGACTACCTGCCTATAAGACAGCCCGATACACTGCAAAACAACCTCATTTACCGTTCCTTCCGCTTTGGTAACCTGGTGCAACTGTTAATGCTTGATGTACTGTTGCACCGCAGCGAATCTGAAATAAACCCCGGTGTTCCTTCTATGCTGGGCGAAACGCAGTACAACTGGCTTACATCAGAGTTATTGGGCAACAATGCGCAATGGCGGATTATCGGGTCGCAGAAAATGGTTGGGAACTGGTCTATTGAAGGACTTCCGGCATTGGGCTTTGGCAATGGCAGTGTAGCCGATTTAAATTCGTGGGACGGGTATCCTTCGGAAAGAGAGCGGTTGTTGTTGTTTTTGCATAACAATAGTCTGAACAACAACATTTTTTTAAGCGGCGATGCCCATATTTCCATGTGTATGGATTTACCCCTGCAACCCGCCAACCCCGATAATTATAACCCTGAAACGGGCGAGGGTTCTATGGCCGTAGAATTATTGCCAAGCAGCATAACCCGGGGCAACTTTGACGAAGCCGGTCTTACACCTTTTATGGTAAATGCCATAACCACCGCTTTTATGAACCTGAACCCCCACGAAGTTTTTACCCAACTCACCAAACATGGCTATGGCATTTTAAACATAACACCCGATAGTACGGTAGCGCAAATATGGTATTCTGTTATTACCACCCCGGCCGCATCCGAAGAGTTGGGCGTTTCTTTGGTAACCTATAACAATGAAAACCATTGGCGCCGCCCAACTTCGGGTACTACTGCAATTGTTCCTACTTTGGCAACACCGCCATGCAACGTAAAGTTATACCCCAACCCGGCACACGAAACAGTATGGTTGCAAACGCCGCCCACCGGTTGCCATACGGAAGGCACGGTTTTTATAACCGATATTACGGGCAAACCCGTAACCCAATTGCAACTGCCCCAGAACAACGGCTATTTGCAGGAAATTAACCTGCAACAACTGCCGCCGGGTTATTATCATTTACATTGGCAAAATATGGTTGCTCCTTTGGTAAAATGGTAACCTGCTTCACACCAAATAATGTAAATGAGGTTTGAACCTAACAAAGTTCAACTACCAAGGCAGAGGCACCGCCGCCGCCGTTGCAAATACCGGCGCAGCCAATTTTACCGCCTTTGTGTTTAAGAGCCGAAATGAGCGTACAGGTAATGCGTGCGCCCGAAGCACCAATAGGGTGACCCAATGAAACGGCGCCGCCCAGTACATTTACCTTATCGTGGCTTAAACCCATTTCTTTCATATTGGCCAGCGCCACTACAGAGAATGCTTCATTAATCTCAAACAAATCAACATTTGAAACACTAAGTCCGGCTTTGGCCAGGGCTTTGGGCATTGCTTTAGCCGGGGTGGTAGTAAACCATTCGGGAGTTTGGGCGGCATCGGCATAGCTTAATAACCGGGCAATGGGTTTAAGCCCAAGTTGTTGCATTTTGCGTTTGCTTACCAATACTACGGCAGCGGCGCCGTCGTTAATTTTAGAGGCGTTTACGGCGGTAATGGTTCCGTCTTTATCAAAAGCGGGTCGCAGGGTGGGAACTTTTTCCCAGATAATGTTTTTGTACTCTTCGTCTTCGGAAACGGTCATGGTTTTACCTTTTCCTGCGTTTATGGAAACAGGCATCAGTTCATCGGCAAAGTAGCCGTTTTGGTAGGCTGCTGCTGCGCGTTGGTAAGAGGCAATGGCGTAGGCATCCTGGTCTTCGCGGGTAAAATGGTATTCGCGGGCACAAATTTCGCCACAGTTGCCCATCATATAACCTTTGTAGGGATCTTGCAAGCCATCGCGCACAATGGCATCCAGCACTTCGCCGTTGCCGTATTTCATGCCCCAGCGGCTTTTGGTAAGGTAAAAAGGGGCATTGCTCATGCTTTCCATGCCACCGGCAAGCACCAGATCGTTGTCGCCGGTAAGTATAGATTGTGCGCCCAGCATAATGGCTTTCATACCCGATGCGCATACCTTGTTAATGGTAGTACATGCAATATTTGCCGGAAAACCGGCTGCCAGCACTGCCTGCCGGGTAGGTGCCTGACCTGTATTGGCAGTCAATACATTGCCCATAAAAACTTCATTTATTTCGTTGGCATCAATGCCGGTACGGCTAACTACCTCTGCCAGGACCATAGTGGCCAATTCTACTGCCGAAACCGATGCAAGACTTCCTCCAAAACTGCCAATGGGCGTACGCGCCATGGCTGCAATATACACTTCGTTCATAGTTGGTAAATTATGTAAGTTAAAATATTTGATAGCATTTTTCGGGTAAGCACAAGGTGTAAATGGGCTACCCGGTTAGGTAGTGTTAGTATTCGGTTAATAATTTGTAGTGGTCTTCCAGTTCAAGCGCCCGTTTTTTTACCACGGTTACTTTGTCGTACATGAGCATAGGCTGAAACATAGTGCCTTCTTTGCTTTGGTAGAGCAGTTCCAGCAGGGCAAATTCCTTGTCGCGGTAGGCAAGCCAGGCGCGTTCTGCGTCGCGCAGGGCGTTTTTTTGGGTTGGGTCAACAATGCCGGTAAGCAATTTGTAGAACTTGTTCAGTTCGGCGTCCCATTCGGTATAAGCGGTGTCAAGGCAGCCCGTAACGCCATGGGTAGAAGGGTTTTTGTCAATACAATTATTCATTTTCACCTCAATGGGGTGCAGGTTTTCATCGGCATTGTTTTGTGCCAAAATGGTTAAGGGCAGCCAGACGATTCCGGCAAGTATCGGGAAAATTAGCCGCAGGTACAGTTTCATATTTAATAGGGTAATTGCTTTGCAAAAATAACATCATTTAGGTTACAGGCGTTCAGTTTGGGGCAATAAATTGACGGGTAAAGGGGCAGGGGAGAAGGCAATGCGGTAAAACAGTACCACGCCATACACATAACCGCATAAAACCATACCCGAAACCAAGGAGGGCAAATAGTGCCAGTACGGAAGCGGAGTGAAGTGTAAAACGGCCTCCATGTTAAGCAAATAGGCCAGCCCGATGAGGATAAACAACCCATATTGCTGCCCAAAAATAGCATACATACCCAAAAAAGCCACAGCAGGGTGCAGGTAACGCTCGTGCATTTGGGTAGGAAAGTAAAAAAAGGCAATGCCAACCAATGCAAAGAGCAAAAAAACACGGGCAAGATACTGCCTGTTGGTTTGTGCTAACCGTGCTTTAGTAAACAGAAATACCCCGAAAGCAACCAACAAAACTGCCATGTTTGCCAGCAACAGCAGCAGCCCCCATTGTTTAAGGCTTAATAAACGCCAAAGCATGGTATCCGACTCGGTATAGGGGTTGGCAAAAAACCAATGCCAGAGGTTGAAGGCAAAAAACGATACATAATCGTATCGGTCAACCGATGTAGCATAAGCAAGGTAAACTTTCAGGGTTGCTTTTGAAATAAGGAAAGGCAGCAACAGCAATAGTTGCAACGCTGCCACCATCAGCAGGGCTTTTACCCATGTGCCCGCTTTGCCGTTGGTATTTACTGCCCACAGCATAAGAAAAGGCGGTATAAATACTACCGTTTGCACTTTGGTATTGAGCGCCAGCAGAAAAAAAAGTGCCGAAGAAGTTGGTTTTTTATCGGCAGCGCAACAAATGGCAAGAGTTATAAAAAGAGTATGAATAACATCTATTTGCCCCCATGCAAAAAAATTGTACCAAAGCCCCACACAGGCCAACAGAAGCAAGGAGTTGGCGGGGTTTATGCGTTTTTGTTGCAGGTAAAAAGGCAGCCACACTGCCCCTGCAAGGCTGAAACACCACGGAATGTATTTATAGAGGTAACGCTGTTCATACAATGGTTGCGAAAAATCGAAAACCATCCATCGCCACAACCCAAGCAGGTAGATATAAACCGGCGGGTACTCTATGGTTGCATATTGGTAACAGTGGGCAAAACCGTATTGATAAATGGTATCTCGCCACCAATCCCAGCAGTTTAAATCGGTGGTGTAACCATTGTTGGGCATGTACCACCACAAAACTACATGAAACAAAACCGCCACACCCACCCATCTCCGGACGTTGTTGCCCTGCATTGCGCTGTTTGGTTTCATGGGTAGAATAATGCGGTACGGTTGCCTGCAAAAAGGTTATAGCGTGGATAAAATTAAATTGCCGGTTTAGTGCAGGGTATAATTGGTAAGCATGCGTAGCAGTTTTTCGCCAAATTTGTAGGGCATGTAGCGCAGTGGCGGGTCAATCAAAGTGGTGCGGAACATAACACTTTTTTTATGCGAAAAAGTATCGAAACTATATTTGCCGTGGTAAGCGCCAATACCGCTGTCGCCCACGCCGCCAAAAGGCATATTGGCATTAGACATTTGCGCCACCGTTTCATTAACCCCCACACTGCCCGACGAGGTTTGCTCCAGTACGCGGTTTACCACCTCGCGGCTTTCTGCAAAAATATAGAGAGCAAGCGGTTTGGGGCGGTTGGTAATGAATTGAATAACTTCATCGAGGTTTTCGTAATCGAGAATGGGTAAAATAGGCCCGAAAATTTCTTCCTGCATTATCGGGTCATTGTGGCTAACGTTTTCCAGCAAGGTAGGTTCTATGTAGCGGGTAGCCGGGTTAACGCGTCCGCCGGCAATAATATTGCCACATTGCAGCAGTCCTTCCAGCCGCTTCAAGTGGCGGTCGCTTATTATACGGCAGTAGTATGGGCTGTCTTCGGCATTTTCGCCCAGCATGTTTACCAGTTCTTCTTTCATGGCCACAATCAGTTCGTGCTTAATTTGCCGGTGCACAAACACATAGTCGGGCGCTACGCAAGTTTGTCCGGCGTTGAGCAGTTTACCCCAAAGAATTCTTCGGGCGCTGAGTTTAATGTTGGCATCTTTATGTACAATACAGGGGCTTTTGCCGCCCAGTTCCAGTGTTACGGGAGTAAGGTTTTTGGCGGCAGCCTGATAAATGAGTTTACCTACGGCAGTACCGCCGGTAAAAAAGATGTAGTCAAACTTGTTTTCTAACAGTTCGTGGGCAACGGTAACATCGCCTTCAAAAATGGCTACATATTGACTTTGAAACGTTTGTTTAATCATTGTTGCCAGTAAGGCCGAAACATTGGGCGCCAGCTCAGACGGTTTCAGCATTGCACAATTGCCCGCGGCAATTGCCCCTACCAATGGCGATATTACAAGCTGAAACGGGTAGTTCCAGGGGCCTATAATGAGTACCACACCGTAGGGGTCGTTGTAAATTTTGCTTCGGGCCGGAAAGTGAAAGAACGGGGTAAATACCGATTTGGGATTAGCCCATGATTTCAGTTTTTTAATGGCAACATCTATTTCGCTGTTTACAATGGCAATTTCGGTACCAAAGGCTTCTAATCCGGTTTTGTTCAGGTCTTTTTTAAGCGCTTCCATCAATGGCGCTTCAAAATCGGCAACAGCTTTTTTCAGCTTTTTAAGCTGGGTAATCCTGAAGTCGAGGCTTTTGGTGGCATTGGTGGCAAAAAAACGGCGCTGTTCTGCAAGGGTACCGGCAATATCAGATTCTTGAAAAAGGGTGCCGGATACAGGCAGTGCCTGCAAATCTGTGGTAAGAGTATTCATGGTGAAAAATGTTTTTGCTGTAAAAAGAGGGGTAAATATAGTAATTTATCTGGTGTTTTGGTAATAATGGCGGCAACTAATTTTATACAACCAATTTTATTCAAAAAAGTTGAAGCCTTCTGAAAAACTAAACAGGCAATACAAAGGAGCGCTAATTTCAGGTAAAAAGCGGCAAGCATGGCAATTGGCCCAACAAAATTTCATGTTCAAGGTTGCAGCAATTTTTAAAGAATTTTATTTAATAATTTATAATAAAAAGGTTGTTTAAAACAAAGATAATAAATTAAATACACTAATGAAAAATTAGAATTTATTTATGAATTTTTAAAAATTACATTTTTCTGTTTCCCGATTATTCTGTCAATGAAGAACTTTTGCATCTCATGGCATTCTCTTTGCGTATAAGCAAGCAAATGCCTTTGTAATTTAATTGTAACCCCTAAAATATTACCAACTTATGCGAAACGTATTAGTAACGCTGCTGTTTTTGGGCTTTTTGTCCACCAACAGTCTGAGAGCACAATTGTATTGCACCAATTTGTCTGATGAACCTGTTTGGCTGGCCATAGCCTATAATTATGTTCCCAATGCTACCGATTCTGAAGTTTCGGCCGCCGAAACCGACCGTTGGATAACGGAAGGTTGGGTATATCTTGATGTAGGGCAAACTGCCCAACTTAGCACCCATATTGGTTTTAGCAGGGAGTTTGGCATTAAAACCAACTTTTTTTACTACGCCTACCAGCCCGGTGGCAGAGAGTGGAAAGGGGCAAGAAAGTTTCTTATAGATGATAACCCGGCCAATGTGGACCCACATTCGTTTAAAACCCGCATTGAGTATGCCAATGAACCCATTAGGTACAACGGGTATCCTACTATTCGGTATGCGCCCTTTAAAGGTGCCACAGAGGGTAAAGAAGGTCGTTTTGATATTGTTTTGCGCCAAACCGACGAAAACGACCCTATGATGAATGCCGAAATGAAACATGCCTTTTGGTAGCAGTTACCGTTTTGTTGGTTTTTTACAAAAAATAGCATTAGTGCAGATAATTGCCCTAATGCTATTTTTTTTTGCCTTCGGGGTTCATTTGCCGCCAAATTGCATCAGTCTGCCATAATTTTCTTAATTTGGCGGCGGTTTTGAGCCGGTGGTACAAAACCTTTGTGCCAAAGAACATAAGATTTAAGCCTTGCTTTATTTATGAGTAAAATTCCATTCAATAAAATAGAAAAAATAGTAAGCGGTATTTTTTCTGCCGAAGATTTATCGGGTAATTTATATGCCTCAAGCAGGGTTCCTGCGTTGGCTATCCTGCGTCTTTCGGCACAGTTTCCGTCGCTTAACCTAGCCGGAGAAGATATAGTGTTGCTGTACGACAAAAATGCAGGCACCGCCAACCAGGGGTTTTTGGTTACCACAGCAAACGTACATTTCGGGAAAGGTTTTTTGCCGTTTTCCGATTTGGATAAACTCTTTGATGAGCAGGGAAACCTAAAACTACCCCTGCCCGATATGCCCGATGCACTGCGGCAAAAAGTGGCGCAACTGTTTTTGGTCCTGCTCGATTACGACCATAAACAAGACATGAACATTACCAAGTACGGTAACCCGAACCGCCAGAACAATGGCAACAGCAATGCCGAAATTGACATTGTAATTACCAGTTCAAATGCTATGGAGCAAGACCTCATTGATGAAGATTTTCTTAGCCTGCTTAAACACGAGGCCGATATTTATTTTGATACCTGCCAGCAGTTAGATGCCGATAAAATGTTTAAGCAAGCTGTGCAAAAAATGACCAATACCACCGATATTGTGGTAAACGACCCCAGCGCACGAGAACTTTTTGCCCAAGATGCCATAAAAGTATTTGAATTGTGCAGCAGTATTGACCGAGTGGTTACCCGCCGAGAGCAATTTGCGCTGGTTTACTTGTTTGAACGCTTAGTTAACAAGGCAGATATGGCAGAAAGCATTAAATTAAGCCGTATTAACGAAATGCTCCAAAACCCAAAATTTCAGCAAAATGTAGAACGTCTGCAAACCTTCAAAATTTATCCGGTAAAGAGCGAGTTTCCCGATGAACTGGTCTTGCCCGTTATTCTGTCAAAATTAGACCATGAATTGTTATCGGCTGTATCGTCGCAACTGCACCGGTTTGCATCTCTTATTTTAAAAGCCGATGGTAAAGTAACGCCCGAAGAAGAAGAAATGCTGAAAAAAGTATGGGAGCTTACCCATAAACCCAAAAAAGCAGTACCCAACGTAAAACAAACCGAAGTGGACAGCAACGAATCTTTGGACGATGTAATAAAAGAACTGAACGAACTCATTGGGCTGAAGAACATTAAAGAAGAGATTAAAACCCTTATCAATTTTTTGAAAGTGCAAAAAGTGCGCGAAGAAAAAGGCTTGGCCACTCAAGACCGTGCCCTGCACTCGGTATTTATGGGGCCGCCGGGTACCGGAAAAACCACCATTGCCCGGTTGGTGGGCCGCATTTACAAGCATTTGGGTATATTAAAACGCGGTCATTTGGTAGAAACAGACCGCGCCGGATTAGTAGCCGGTTATATAGGGCAAACTGCCCTTAAAGTTGATGAGGTGGTGAAAGCCGCCTTAGACGGAGTTTTATTCATTGACGAAGCCTATGCCCTTAGCCGCGACGGGGAAGATAAACGCGATTTTGGCGCCGAAGCCATAGAAACCCTGCTGAAACGCATGGAAGATTACCGCAAACAATTGGTGGTAATTGTGGCAGGTTACCCCGATGAAATGGAAACCTTCATTAAATCGAACCCAGGCCTGCAATCAAGGTTTAACCGCTATTTCTTTTTTAACCACTACTCGCCCGAAGAATTGGTTGCCATATTTAAGCAGTTTGCCGCCAAAGCAGATTTTAAACTTACCGAAGAAGCCGAAGAAAAACTGCTGTTTATATTTGAAAAAGTTTGCGAAAACCGCCCCAAAAACTTTGGCAACGCCCGCGCTGCGCGTAACTTGTTTGAGCAATGTATTGAAAGGCAGGCAAACCGCATAGTAAGCATTGCCCCCCTAACGGAAGAAATTTTAATAAACCTTACCGAAGAAGATATACCGCCGGTAAACGAAACAGTAAAAAGCATATTGGTTTTTGACCCTAAAAAAGAAGCCGCCAAACAACAGCAACAACAACCCGATTTAACCCAAATTTCGAAAGTGCTGAACACCATTGTGCCCCCGCAGCAGGAAGAAGAACAACCCGAAGCTGAACAACCCGAAGCAAAACAGCCCGATGCTGACAAAAAAGACGGGAACAACGACAACGATTAAAAAATTACTTTACATAGTTTCGCTATTTTTTACATGTACCAGTTAACTGCACGCTATCCAAAAAAAAGGGCTTTTATAACCGGCGCTGCATCGGGCTTAGGCCGGGCTTTGTGTGAGCAGTTGGCCTTAGACCGATGGCATATTGGCATGTGCGATATAGACAGAAAAGGGCTTGAACAAACGGCCCAAATGGTGGAAGGCCACGGCGGAAGCGCTTATGTATATGACCTGAATGTTTCAGACCCGGCACAGTATGCACAAGTTGCCGAAGATTTTTTACAACAAGCCGGCGGTATAGATTTGCTGGTAAACAACGCCGGCGTATCGGGGCATGTGGGTAAAATGGAAACAGCTCCTGTTGCAGATTGGCAGTGGATAGTAGGTATTAACCAAATGGGGGTTGTTTATGGCTGCCACTATTTTGTGCCTGCTATGAAAAACCAGCAATCGGGTTATATACTCAATATTGCCAGTGCTGCGGGGTTTGTCAATCCGCCCAACATGGCCGGTTACAATGTTACCAAAGCAGCGGTTATTGCCCTTTCCGAGTCATTGTTTACCGAGTTAAAACCTTTTGGCGTACAGGTTTCGGTAAGTATGACCACTTTTTTCAGAACCAATATTATGCAACACAGCCGAGGCAATCCCGAAATGGTAAAACGGGGGCAAAAAATGGTGCAAGGCTCCAATATTGAAGCGGCAACCATGGCCAAACAATTGCTCAACGCCTGTGGGCAAAATCGGTTTTACCTCCTGTTTTCGTTTCAGTCGCGCCTGTTGTTTCAAATAAAACGCCTTTCGCCCGCCTTTTTCCGTTGGCTGGTAGGCAAAGTAACCCGTGAAAAAAAACTGGGGTAAACCTTTTCGGGGTTTTGTTTGCCCATAGCAGAACACAATCAGCCGACTATAACAGCCAATCGGGTTGATGGGCACAACCAAAACATATTCACAAAGACCAATCGCATCAACGAACATTCGGCAAAAGCCGCCGTAAATCAATTTCTCTGACCACAAACCCCCTTTTACCATTTTACCATGAGCAACAGCCGCCTTGAAAAATTGCAGCAGTTTTTAGAGGAATCTCCCAATGACCCTTTTTTGCATTATGCCATGGCTTTGGAATACCTTAAATTGCCCGATGACCGTAAAGCATTAGACATATTTACCCAACTTACCCAAACCTCACCCAATTATGTGGGTACCTACTACCATTTGGGTAAACTGCACGAAAAACTAAAACAGTATAACGAAGCCTTGCTTACCTACAAAAGCGGCATGGAAATAGCCCGAAAATTAGATGATAACCACTCATATGCCGAACTGCTGAGCGCCTACAACGCCCTGCACGACGAACTTAGCGATTGGTAAACCCAAATGCCGTTTTGTTATCTCCCCTGCATTTGCATATATAAAGGGGTATTTTTTTCCCGGGGTTGAACTGTTATCAAAGTAGGGGAGTTATTGTATAGGCTACAAGCCGTTCTATCGCTTGCGGTGTAATGAACCGTAGGAGGAAAGTCCGGGCAACACAGAGCACCACACCACCTAACAGGTGGGGCCATAAGGGGTAACCCAGATGGTACAGAACGTGTCACAGAGAATTACCAATCCTGTATGTTTATGGGAATGGGTGAAAATGCAGGCATAACCTGCAGTTTTATGCGGTAACGCATAAAAAGGACAAACCTTGTGGGTTGAAAGACCAAATATACCGGCACTTTTTTGGCAAAGGTCAAAAAATAAAAGTTGCTCGCTTGATGCCGGGGGGTGGGTCGTTAGATTCTGTCAGCAATGGCAGAACCAGATAAATGATAGAACGCTTTTCTGCAAGGAAAGGTGACAGAATCCGGCTTACAGGCTTGTAGTTTTAAATTTTTATGTTTTTTGGCAGGCAAACATAAGTGCTTAAAATAAGGTGGTAACATCAGAAAGCACTTTAAAACTGCGAAAAATTTTACTGAACAACAAATCTATATGCTTTACTCCTGCACGCTGCTATTTATGTATCGTTTGTTTTTAATAATTTCACTCGCTTGTTTGCTCACTACAACAACAAACGGTCAAACCATGCCGGCATTTAAAGCGGTCGGTTCAGATACGCTCATAACCAACCTGCCCGGCCAGCCCGGATTTCAGAACGTGGTAATAAAAGATTACAACAAACAAGTTACCGAAACCGGCCAATACCTGAATGGATTGCGCCACGGGCAATGGGTTACTCTTTACCAGCCCGATAGCCTGATACATACCTTGTCAATCTACGAAAAAGGTTTGCTAAACGGATTATCGTTGTCTTTTGAAAAAAATATGCAATTAGAAGATGAGGCAAATTATGCCAACGGCAAGCTGAACGGCATACACCGCGCCTATAAACACGGTAAAGTGGAAATTTTGGAAAACTACCAAAACGGTCAACTGCACGGGTCTTACCTCAAATATCATAGCAACGGCAAAATACAGGAGCAAAGCACCTACAAAAACGGCTTGAAAAACGGTAAAGCCACGTGGTATTATGATAACGGCGAATTGCTGACCGAATATAATTATGTAAACGGCAACATTAACGGCAAAATACAATCGTTTTACAAAGACAAAACCCTGCGCACCGAAACCGAATACCTGAACAATGAAATGAACGGACTCTTTAAATCTTACTACGAAAACGGCAAACCCAAAGAAGAAGGACGCTACGTAAACGGCAAAAAAAATGACGAATGGAAATATTTTAACGAAGAGGGCAAACCGGTTAAAACCGTACAATACAAAATGGGAGCAGTGGTAAAAGAAACACCCTTAAACAAGTAAGCCAATAGCCAGAGGCTGTTTTTAAGCAGGTATTTATGGGAACCCACGTGCGGTTTGTTACCTTGCCAACTGTTTGATAACTGTAAAAAACAGAACTGAGGCAAAGAATGTACGGCACAAAATGAATACAGAAAAGAAAAAAGTGTAAAATTGCACCCCAATAACTTGAATATCGTTTGCCTGCAGGGTACAACTTGTGCAGCAAACACATAAGAATTGAGCAAGTAACCCAACACCATTAATAACGGTAAAATGGCAAAAATATTAATAATTGACGACGAAGTACATATTAGGAAATCGCTGGAAGAAATCCTGCTTTACGAGGGCTACAAGGTAGATGAAGCGCCCGATGGGTTGCAGGGCATCGTAAAAATTAAAACGCAAGACTACGACCTGGTTTTTTGCGATATAAAAATGCCCAAAATGGACGGCATGGAGGTACTGGAACAGGCAATGAAACTAAAACCCGATTTGCCTGTCATTATCATATCGGGGCACGGAACCATGGAAACGGCAGTAGAAGCAGTAAAAAAAGGCGCTTTCGATTTTATTGCCAAGCCCCTCGATTTAAACCGATTGCTCATTACAGTACGCAACGCCCTCGATAAATCAACCCTTATATCGGAAACCCGCGAGCTGCGCCGCAAAGTAACCAAAGCCCGCGAAATTGTTGGAAATTCACCCGGCATTGTTAAAATTAAAGAAATTATTGACCGCGTTGCCCCAACCGAAGCCCGCATTTTAATAACCGGCGATAACGGAACAGGTAAAGAAATGGTGGCACGCTGGATACACGAAAAAAGCCATAGAAACAGCGGCCCGTTTGTAGAAGTAAACTGTGCCGCCATTCCCTCTGAACTTATTGAGAGTGAACTGTTTGGGCACGAAAAAGGCGCTTTCACCTCTGCCATAAAGCAACGCATCGGAAAATTTGAACAGGCAAGCGGCGGTACCCTTTTCCTCGATGAAATTGGCGATATGAGCCTTTCGGCACAGGCAAAAGTGCTGCGCGCCCTGCAGGAAAGCAAAATTACCCGTGTTGGCGGAGAAAAAGATATTAGCGTAAATGTGCGTGTACTGGCAGCTACCAACAAAGACCTGCAAGCCGAAGTGCGCGAAAACCGCTTTAGAATAGACCTCTATCATCGGCTCAATGTAATTCCTGTTCACGTTCCCTCTCTCAATGAGCGACCCGAAGACATACCCCTGCTGGCAAAGCAATTTATTGATGATTTTAGCGCCGAAACCAATTCAAAGCCCAAACCCATTTCCGAAGAAGCTCTGGCAGAACTGCAAAAGGTGCAGTGGACAGGTAATGTGCGCGAACTTAGAAATGTAATTGAACGCCTGCTAATTTTATGCGATACAAAAATTACCCTTGCCGATGTAAATATGTTTGTAAACCCTTCGGGCAGTTCGGCAACTATGCTCGGCAACTCGCTGTTCGACCGGTTTCAAACCTTGCAGGATTTCAGAGACCACGCCGAAAAACTGTTTATTGAGTACAAACTGCAAAAACATAACTGGAATATCTCAAAAACCGCCGAAGAAATTGATATTCAACGCAGCCACCTTTACAATAAAATTGAAAAGTACGGGTTAAAACGCATAGATGAATAACCTGTGAAACGGTAGCCGCCCTACCTTTTGATTACTTAAAACAACATTACAACCATTCGTTCAGAATACATCATAGCGGCAACGGTAGTTATATTTTTTGGCGCAGGTTTGGTATTGGTATCTTCGCCATGGTATATTCTTATATTTATTTTGCTGTTTCTGGTAGTGTTGTATATAGTTACCGAGGGGGTACAGTTGCTGTACGACCAAATTATTGAGCAATTTGCCATTTTAAACGCCGAACTGAAACTAACCCTTCATGTGCCGCCCCGAAAATGGTTTAGCTTTGAAAGCCGCTATCCTTCTTTATCGGGCGTTTTTCTTGACCGTCATATCAACATTGTTACAGACGATGTGCTTGTTGGCGGCGTTACCTTTCCGCGCACCCGAATTATTATTGATGCCATGCACTATGGCAAAACCATGACCATTACCAGCGAAACACTCTGGACCATGCTCAAAAAATTGTGGGGAAAAAACGATATTACGCTTAACGACAGCGAGTTTGACCGAATGTTTTACATTACCGCAAACGACCCCAAATTTGTGCAAAAACTCCTCGACCGCGATATTCGAGATGTGATGAAGGAAAGCGCATTTTTGCAGGAAGGCAAATTTACCCTTGAACAGGCACAACTCAAATATGAAGAGCAGGTATCGGTTTTTACCGTTAACCGCCGCCGCCGTATAGAAAAAGTAATTTTGGTAATGTATATGATGACCAAAAAAATGGAGCAAATGCGGTAACCGCCCTTGTTACTGCGCTTTAAAGGTTATGCTGTGTACATGGCTTGTGCCGCTTGTGTTATCTTCCATAGTGTAACGTATTTTCATGAGGCTGTTGGTCAACTCATCTATTTCCCAAACTTGCGTTATGCCTTCCGATACAAGGGTCAACTGGGTTTCGGCGGTGTTGAATGCCCAACTTCCGGTATTTGTTTGCGGGTCAGTGGTATTGCATTTGGCAGGTCCTTCGTCTATTGTAGCTGTTCCGTTGGTGGCAAAAGAATAGAGATTATCTGTTTCGCATGGTAAAGAGTTGGCGTACCAGTCGGTAATGCCCAAAATTGGTGGCGAAACTGTCCAGGCAATAATGCGCCAGGTGTTGCCGGTAAGTATTTCGGTATTGGTTTTTTCGGTCTGGCATGCGCCAAACAGCAATAACAGCGCCACAAAAATCCTTTTCCTCATAGTGCTTTTTTTAACGGTTAAGGGCAGCGGGCAAATGCGCCGCTTACATTGCCTTGTAAGTAATATGCCAGGTATAGGTAGTTCCGGCCGTATCTTCTTCAAACGTAGTTTCAAGTTCTAAATTATTGCGGTTAATGTTTTTAACGCTGTAAATGGTACTGGTACTATCATTATACAATGTTAATTCGGTTTTATCATCATTCATATGCCAATAACTGTTTACTGTTTGCGGGTCATTGTCGTTGCATTTGGTAGCCCCTTCATCGGTAATTAATACCGATTCGTACTCAAAATTAAGAAAATCATCTTTTTTGCAAGCCGGTAACTGGGCATACAAATCGGTTTCGCCCATATACTCAGGCACTACCGTCCATGATTTCATACGCCATTTGTTATGTGTAAGCGCCTGCATGTCATCTCTAAAAATGCAGGATGCAGTAAAAACTGCCAACAATAACAGCAAGGTAACTGCTTTTTTCATGGGTTAATATTTATGATTGAAAAACAAGGAAATTTACGGAAAATTTCTGAAATTTGACCTGTACCGGCATGTATTTTTAAACCTGCCGCAAATTATGCAAGGTTGGGTTTAGGCAATAAGAGGGGAGAAAAAGGCAGATGAAAATTAATCTAAAAAGTCAGTATTGATTTCAATTCGTTAAAGGTTTTACAATACCGACTATGCTAACTGAAACACAGCACCTTCAATTAAACCTTGGCGCATAACTGTAAAAAGCAGCCGGCAACCCTACATTTACCACAGCAAATACTTATATTTGCAGCCGTTTTTGCACCTAACATAAAACCCTATGACTTTTTTAGAAGAACTAACCTGGCGCGGCATGGTACACAACCTTACCCCGGGTTTAGAAGAACTCATGCAAAAAGAGCAAATCACCGGCTATTGGGGCATTGACCCCACCGCGCCGTCGCTTACTGTAGGTAACCTGGCCGCCGGCATGATGCTCATTCACCTGCAACGTGCCGGGCACAAACCTATTGCTCTGGTAGGAGGCGCTACCGGCATGATTGGCGACCCGTCGGGAAAATCGGAAGAAAGGCAGCTAAAATCGGTAGAAGAATTGCAGTACAATATCAGCCGTCAGAAAATTCAGCTTGAAAGACTGCTCGATTTTTCCGATACACCAAACGGAGCAGTATTGCTTAATAATTACGATTGGTTTAAGGATATGCCCGTGCTCAACTTTTTGCGCGATGTGGGCAAGCACCTTACCGTCAACTATATGATGGACAAAGACAGCGTAAAAACCCGAATGGAAACCGGCATTTCTTTTACCGAGTTCTCTTACCAGCTCATTCAGGGTTACGATTTTGTTTACCTATACAAACACCACAACTGCAAGTTGCAGGTGGGCGGTTCCGACCAATGGGGCAACATAACCGCCGGTATTGAGCTTACCCGCCGAATGGAACAGGGCGAGGTGTTTGCCGTTACCTGCCCTTTGTTAACCAAAGCAGACGGAACCAAGTTCGGAAAATCGGAAAAAGGCAATATCTGGCTCGATGCCGAACTGACCTCGCCCTACCAGTTTTACCAGTTCTGGCTCAATGCTTCCGATGAAGATGCCCGAAAATTCATACGCATTTTTACCTTCCTTACCGAAGATGAAATTTTGCAATTAGAGCAAGATCAAATGAACAACCCGCACTTGCGCCCCATACAAAAACGCTTAGCCGAACTGGTTACTACCATGATTCATGGCGCCGATGAGTACCGGAAAGCCATACAGGCCTCTGCAATTTTATTTGGCGAGGGTACCAAAGAAATGTTGCAGGCGCTCACCGAGAAACAATTGCTCGAAATTTTTGACGGCGTGCCCCAATCTGTTTTAGCACGCAGTGAAGTAGAAGCCGGAACCGATTTAACCACCTTCCTGTCGGCTACCGGTGTGTATGCCTCAAAAGGAGATGCCCGCCGAAACATAACAGCCAACGCCGTAAGTTTAAACAAACAAAAAATTGCGCTGCCCGATTATACCGTAACAACTGCCGATTTGCTGAACAATACCTATATTTTGGTACAAAAAGGCAAAAAAAACTACCATTTGATAGTGGTAAAGTAAGCTGGTAAAACACCGCAAACAGCGCTTTTTTGTTAATTTTGTCACACAACAACAAATCCGGGTTATGAAAAAAAAACTCACCCCGTTTCCGTCGCAAGGATTAGAAAAAGAAGAACTGCTAAACCGCCTGCGCACATTCAAGAAAGAAGATGCACGCTGGAAATCGGGTAGAACCTTTTCACACATCTACAATCCGGGTTCAGATATAACCGATATGGTGCGCGAGGCTTATAACCTGTTTTTTTCCGAAAATGCGCTCAACCCCTACACCTTTCCAAGTTTGCGAAAGTTGGAAAACGAAGTGGTAAGCATGGCGGCACATTTATTGGGCGGCAATGAAGACACATCGGGTTGTATAACCAACGGCGGCACCGAAAGCATTTTTCTGGCGCTGCATTCGGCCCGCGAGTGGGCTAAAAACCACCACCCCATTATTGGCAAACCCGAGGTAATTTTGCCCCAATCAGCACACCCTGCCTTTCACAAGGCCTGCCATTACCTGCAACTGCAACCGGTAGTTGTTCCGCTTGGCGCCGATTATAAGGTAAACCCAGCCGAAGCATGGAAAGCCATTACCAACAATACTATTGCTATTGTAGGCTCGGCGCCCGCATACCCGCACGGCGTTATTGACCACATTGGCAAACTGTCTGAGCTGGCTATCGAAAACAACCTGTGGCTCCATGTTGATGCCTGCGTAGGTGGTTTCATATTGCCCTTTGCCCGGAAACTTGGACATTTGCTGCCCGATTTTGATTTTACCGTTCCGGGCGTACAATCGTTGTCGGCCGATTTGCACAAATACGGCTATGCCGCCAAGGGCGCCTCGGTGTTGCTGTACCGCAACAGCGAACTTCGCAAATACCAACTCTACACCTACACCCAATGGCCCGGTGGCGTTTATGCCTCTTTGGGCTTTGGCGGAACCCGCGCCGGCGGGGCTGTTGCCGCAGCCTGGGCAGCCTTTTGCGGCATTGGAGAAGCCGGATACCTTAAATTGACCGAAAAAACCCTGCAAACCGTGCGCCGGCTTAGGCAGGGGATTGAAGCCATAAACGGGCTGAAATTAGTAGTACAACCCGATATTTCCATACTGGCCATTACCTCCGATAAAATAGACGTTTTTGCCCTTGCCGATAAACTTACAGAAAAAGGGTGGTTCGTAAACCGTCAATTTCGTCCGCCCAGCATACACCTTACCGTTAGCCCCATTCATGCCGTAGTGGCCGATGAATTTCTGCTCGATTTGCAAACAGCCCTTGATGAAGTGCAGCAATTAAGCATCAACCGCATTGGCAACACCCTGCAAACCGTGGCAACTAAAGGGTTAAAATGGGTGTTGCCCAAAAAAACGTTCAGCAAGCTGCAAAGCCTTACCACATCGGGCAAACCCGACCCTTCTGCCAAAAATGCCGCAGCTATGTTTCAACTCTTGCAGGAATATGCCGGCGACCCCGAAATTGAGCTTATGGTCTTAAATACCCTCGACGAACTTTATACCAATACAGAATAATTAACAAAACAACAACGGTAACACTCAAACCATTCACCATTATAAACATGTACCACATAGCAGTAATAGGAGCCGGCACTATGGGCAACGGCATTGCCCATGTTTTTGCCATGAACGGACACACCGTAAGCCTGATAGACCTTAACCATGCCATGTTAGACAAAGCAATGACAACCATTGCCGGCAACCTTGACCGCATGATCAAAAAGGGTCTGTTAACCGAAGAGCAGAAACAGTCCACACTTGCCAATATTTCCACATTTTCAAAAATAGAAGATTCGGGCATAGAAAAGGTAGATTTGGCAATTGAAGCAGCCACCGAAAATGCAGATATTAAGCTTAAAATATTTGCTTCGTTAGATAAAGAATGTAAACCCGATGCAATTTTAGCCAGCAATACATCTTCCATATCAATAACCAAAATTGCCGCCGCCACCAACCGCCCCGATAAAGTAATTGGTATGCACTTTATGAATCCGGTGCCGGTAATGAAACTGGTAGAAATAATAAACGGCTATGCCACCTCTGCCCAAACCACGCAAACCATAGCAGAACTTACCAAACAATTGGGTAAAATACCAGTAGAAGCCAATGATTACCCGGGTTTTGTAGCCAACCGCATACTCATGCCTATGATAAATGAAGCCATTTATACCCTGTACGAAGGCGTTGCCGGTGTTGCCGAAATAGATACGGTCATGAAATTGGGCATGGCACATCCTATGGGGCCGCTGCAATTAGCCGATTTTATTGGTTTAGATGTTTGCCTTTCTATTTTGAAAGTACTTCACGATGGGTTTGGCAATCCCAAATATGCTCCGTGTCCGTTGCTGGTAAATATGGTAACGGCCGGTAGGCTGGGTATAAAATCGGGCGAGGGTTTTTACAATTACTCGGGCGGCGGTAAAGAGCTGGTGGTTTCGGGCAGGTTTGGGTAACTACCCTTTTGCGTTCACTTCTCCTTCCCGCCCACTACAATTACCATTTCACCTTTTATGGCTTTGCTGCCAAAATGGGCAATCAGTTGTGTCAGCGTGCCGCGTGCGGTTTCCTCAAATAGTTTGGTCAGTTCGCGGCTAACCGAGGCTGGGCGTTCTGTTCCTAAAAATTCGGACAATTGTTGCAGGGTTTTGAGCAATCGGTGCGGCGATTCGTACAATACAATGGTTCGGGTTTCTTCCGATAATGTTTTGAGGCGGGTTTGACGCCCTTTTTGGTGGGGTAAAAAGCCTTCAAAACAAAATCGGTCGCAAGGTAAACCCGAATTTACCAACGCCGGAACAAAAGCGGTAGCCCCCGGCAGGCATTCTACGGCAATACCGTGTTTTATACACTCCCTTACCAGCAAAAAGCCGGGATCCGAAATGCCGGGTGTGCCGGCATCGGTAACAAGGGCAGCGGTGTTTCCCTGTTTCAGGTTCTCAACTATTTTGGCTGTTGCGGTATGTTCGTTGTGTGCATGGTAGGCTTGCAGCGGTGTTTTAATTTGGTAGTGCTGCAACAATTTGCCGCTGTTGCGGGTGTCTTCGGCAAGTATAAGCGCTACTTCTTTCAAAATACGCAATGCCCGAAGGGTAATATCTTCTAAGTTGCCTATGGGTGTAGGTACGAGGTATAGTTTCGACATAAAAATGTAATATGCTATATGCAATTTATCCGGCCGGACAAAGTTAGCAGAAAGTTGGTAAATACCCAATGCTGCCGGCTGCCCCTCTTTGCCGCTTAAAGTATTACTTTAAATGAGGTAACTTGCATTGTGTTTACCCCATGATGTTTGGTAAGCGCTTAAAATGATATGCCCGTTTGCAGGGCAATTCTTCTTAGCCGCAGGTCTGTTTTAATAGATGTGCCGTCCCATATGGGGTATTCCGAGTAGCTTTTCTGGTAGTGGTAGCCTACAGACAAAAACCATCCTAAATTTTCGGTACCTCTTATTTTAAAACCGGCGCCGGCGCTAAACATAACACCGCCTTTAGAATTGATTGCTTCGTCGGGCGAAATAGCAAACCCGTAGCCAAAACGGGCATAATATAAAGGGGTAATTTTGTTTCGGGGCAATAAATCGCCCCGCACATCGGCAAAAAGCGGAATTATCTTTGAAGTGTTGTTATAGTAATACCATCCGTTACTTTGGTATAAATCCCACCAAAACTGAATGCCGGTGCCAATGCCTATTGTAGTATAGGGGGTAAGGGTATAGCCGTTTACCGTAACCAAACTCATGGCCGGACTGCTGTTGCTGCCCCCTGCCAGCAGCCCCAGTTCGGTGGTATTGGCAAAGCCGCGTTTTTTAGGCTCAAGGGTTGCCCGTTTGGGTTCGGTGGTTATTTTTTCTACTTCGGCAGCATCAAAAACAAACAAACTGTTGCCAACAATTTGTATGGCAACTTTTCCGGCATTTTGAGTTGTTACCAATGTTCCCCGCAGAACAGAGCCGTTTTTAAGGTAAACCACATCTTGCATTTTCTTTTGAGCAAAGGTGTACAGGCATGCAAACAACAATAATAGCGATACGAAAATTAAACGCATGAGGTAAGTTTTTTAAGAAGGTGTTTACTAACAAACTATAAACGATATTCCACTGCTAAATGGTTGTTTGCCCCTATTGGTTTTGTTTGCGTTAATGTTTGTTAAAACTTATGTTAAACAGGGTTAAACAGCTTTACAGCAGTTTATTATTGCTCAAATTTACCTCGGTTTTTGCCGCTACTCATCTCCCTAATGCTATACACTATGAAAAAACTGCTTGTTTATTGCCTGTTGTTACAGGCGCCGTTGGCTTTATTGGCCGCCGCAGAAGAAGATTGTGAATCAGAAACGGGTACATCGCGCAACCGCATAACCTACACCAACAAAGGCGAGCAAAAAGAACTGGTAACGCAACGCCTTGTAAAACCGCCTAAAATAGACGGCAACCTGGCCGATGAAGCCTGGACTTCTGCCACTACACCGCTGGCAGATGGGTTTATACAAATTGAACCGCAACCCGGTGTTCCCTCAAGGCAAAAAACCGAAGTATATGTAATGTATGATGACAACGCTTTGTACATAGCTGCTCATTTGCATGATACCAAACCCGACAGTATTTTGCACCAGTTATCGAGGCGAGATGATTTGGGAAATGCCGACTGGTTTGGCGTGGTGGTAGATGCCTATCAGGACGGCCTGAACGGGCTTGGCTTTATACTTACCGCTGCCGGCGTGCAAACCGATATAAAATACACTGCACAGGGCGAAGAAGTTGCATGGAATGCCGTTTGGCAGAGTGCAGCCTCGCGCAATGAACAAGGTTGGGTAGCCGAAATGCGTATTCCTTTTTCGGCTTTCAGGTTTGCCAATGCCGATAAGCAAACGTGGAACATTAATTTTGTAAGGCTTGTGCGGCGCTATCGCGAAAAATCGGCTTGGAATGAAATTAAACCTGAAATCAGCGGTTTCCTCAACCAATCGGGCAGGTTAACCGGATTAGACGAAATACAGGCACCTGTGCGGTTGTTTTTCTATCCCTATGTATCGGCCAATGTTGAACATCAATATGTGAAAGACGGGGAAAGCGGTTTTTCTAAAGGGTTTAACGCCGGTATGGATATTAAATACGGCATTAACGATGCTTTTACCCTTGATATGACCTTGGTTCCGGATTTCGGGCAAACCCAATCCGATAATCAGGTGCTGAACCTTTCACCTTTTGAGGTGCGCTTTAATGAAAACCGGCAGTTTTTTACCGAAGGAACCGAGTTGTTTGGCAAAGCCGGGCTGTTTTACTCCAGGCGCATTGGTGGTAGTCCTTCGGGCTATTATTCGGTACAGGAGCAATTACAGGAGGGCGAAACCATATCCAACAATCCTTCCGAAGTTCAATTGCTCAATTCCACCAAAATATCGGGCCGAACGGCCGGCGGATTGGGCATTGGGGTGCTAAATTCTATTACCGCACCCAGCCATGCCACCATTAAAAATTCAGAAAACCAAACACGCGAAATTTTAACCCAGCCGCTTACCAATTACAATATTTTTGTGCTGGACCAAAATCTGAAAAACAACTCCTATGTGAGTTTTATTAACACCAATGTTTTCCGCAGCGGCGCAACCCCCGAAGCCAATGTAAGCGGTACCGAATTCAGGTTGGCTAACAAAAAAAATACGTATGCCATAAACGGCACGGCTGCCCTTAGCCAGAAATATGCCAACGGCTTTACCAACCCCGGTACCGGTTATCAATACAACATAAGCGGTGGTAAAATAAGTGGCAACACCCAGTTTAACGTATGGCACGGCATTATAAGCAATACCTATGACCACAACGATTTGGGGTACCTTACCATAAACAACCTTGTTTCATCTGGCGCACAGTTCAGGTATAATATTTACAAGCCTTTCGGAAGGTTTTTAAACTTGTTTACCTCTGCAAGGGTAGAGTACCTGCGCATTTACAAACCCGGTGCTTTTCATAACTTTGCCGTCAGTTCCGAAGCATGGACCACTACCCGCAAGCAACTCAGCATGGGTGCATGGACGTGGATTGAACCGGTAACAACCTACGATTTTTATGAACCCCGCGTACAGGGACGCTATTTTACGTTTCCCAAAAACTACAACATAGGGGGCTGGTTTTCGAGCAACTACGATAAACGCTTTGCCCTTGACGGTAGAGCAAACTACCGGATTTTTAACGATGGAGAAGGGCGGCGCAACATCAATTTCGGGTTAAGCCCTATTGTGCGTGTTTCCAACAAACTTCAGTTCCGGTTCGATTTTGACAGCTACAATTTTATGAAAGATGTAGGCTTTGTAAGTTTTCGCGACGGCAAGGAAACCGATATCATTTTTGGCCGCCGCAATGTACATACGATTGAAAACGTATTTTCGGCAAACTACATTTTTACCAACCGCATGGGACTAACCTTCAGAATGCGGCATTATTTTTCTGAAGCCGTTTACCAAAAATACTACTACCTCCAAAACAACGGGCTGCTTGCCGATACCGATTATACCGGTCTGAACGAAGAAGGAGAAACCTTGCACAATGCCAGTTTTAATGCCTTTAACATTGACATGGTTTATACATGGCAATTTGCCCCCGGCAGCGAAGTGAGCGTGGTTTGGAAAAACGCCATTTACCGCTTTACCCGGCAAACCGGAAACGGGTATGCAGATAACTTGCAACGCACGCTTGGCAATGACCAAACCAATAACCTTTCGGTAAAAATTTTGTACTTCATAGATTACCTGTCACTCAAAAGGAAAAAAACAGCATAATCGGCGCTGTTTTTTACCCCAATGATACCAGAGTAATTATTGCTGGTGTTTTAAATATACCCCGCACCTTGTTGTTGCGGGGTTTTTTTACTAGCAGAAAGAGCGTGTCTTGTCGTACAGATTGCAATTTTGTTGCAACAAAAATGCTTTTGCTGCTTATTTTGTGGCCGGTAAAAGGTGTACAACTTGCATTTTTTTCTGGAAACTGTTGGGTTTTTTTGTCGATTTTTTTCTCTTTCTGGGGAAAAAGCAGCTTTTTGTTTTGCAAAAGTTTGTTGTAAGTAGCTGAAAATGAATAATTTATATAAGAAGACACGGGGTGTTTGGCTTTAACTTAAACCTTCTTTTTTTGGAAACCGGCTAAAATTGTATTTGGTAAGCATCTGGAAACTCCGTTTTTTTGAGCAGCAATTAATACTGTGCCAAAATAAAACAGCATTGTAAACCGAAAAAAATATATCACATCATGCACACCATTACTACCGAAGCCCGAATAACAACTCCGCTTATTACCCTTGCCAATATGTTGAGCGAAACCGAAATGCTGCGCATTTCGCAAATTGCCGAACAGCGAACCATACCCAAAAACGGCTATCTTTACCGCCCGGGCGATGTGGCCGATACCGTATATTTTATAAGGCAGGGCCGCATTAAAATTGGCAGCCGATCGGCAGAAAACAAAGAAGTAATAAAATCAATTGTAAATGCCAACGAAATGGTGGGTGAGTTGTGCCTTGCCGGCGAAACCAAAAGAACCGATTTTGCCCGAGCCATGAATCAGGAAGTAAAAGTGTATGCCATATCGGCGCTTAACCTGCTGCGCTTATTGCAGGATTACCCCGAAATGAGCATTAAAATCATATCGCACATTGGCAATCGTCTTGTAGCCGCCGACCGCCGATTAGAGTCAATGGTGTTTAAAGATGCCCGAAGCCGTATTGTGGAGTTTTTGATAGAATGCGCCGGAAACACCGGCATTAAAGTGGGCTACGAAGTATTGCTCAAACAATTTTTAACCCATCAGGAAATAGCCAACATAACTGCCACCTCGCGCCAAACTGTTACAACTGTTTTAAACGACCTAAAAAAACTGAACCTCATTTACATATACCGAAAAAACATTCTCATCAGAGATGTATCGAAACTGCACTAAACCGATTTGAGCGGGTGTAAATTCCATAATTTAAAATAGTCAAACAGACCTTAGCAATAAAGAAAAGGCGGTATTTTGTACCGCCTTTTCTTTATTAACCCTATGGCGTATGCAAACAGATTTTCTTATTGTTGGGCAGGGGTTGGCCGGTACGTGGCTAAGTTATTTTTTGCAACAAGCCGGCTGCAGTATTGTAGTAGTTGACTACAGCAACCCTTCATCGGCAAGCAATATTTCATCGGGTATTGTAAACCCGGTTACCGGACGAAAATTGGTAAAAAGCTGGCTCTTCGATACTATGATAGATTTTGCAGTACCGGCTTACCGCAGTCTGGAAAAACTACTTGGCATACAGGCGTGGCATAACCGTCATATAGTATGGCTGCTGCAAACCGAATTCGACCTGAACAATTTTACTGCCCGCTCTGCAACCGAGGGCTATACCAACTATATTACAGCGGTAGAACGGGGCGGGTGGCATCCTGCCTTTAAAGAAACTGCCGGCATTGCACGGGTAAGCGGCGGCTACCTCAATTCATCCTTGCTGATTGCCGCCTACCGCAACTATTTGCAGCAACAGGGTTGTTTGGTAAACGACCGTGTATTGGCCAACGATGTGCAGTTAATGCCATCGGGTGGGGTAAAATGGAAAAACATAGAGGCAAACCAGATAGTATTTTGCGAAGGCTATCTTGCCGGCAACAATCCTTATTTTTCTACGTTGCCTTTTGCGCCCAACAAGGGAGAAGTATTGATTGTTGATGTGCCCGGACTGAATTTGGGCAATAGTTTGGTAAAAGGCGGCGTATTTCTGGTACCGCTTCCCGATGGCACTTTTTGGGCCGGGTCGCAGTACATTCATGATACCATAGATGAACAACCCAGCGCTGCCAGCCGTCAGGAAATAGAAACTGCCCTGCAACGAATGCTGTCAATGCCCTACCGCGTGGTAAAACACCTGGCCGGCGTAAGACCCAGTACCGATAAACGCCGTCCTTTATTGGGCACGCATCCCCAATACAAGCAGGTAGCTATTTTTAACGGGTTGGGTACCAAAGGCGTATTAATGAGCGCTTATTTTGGCCATTTGCTTGCCAACCACCTGTTGTACAACCATACTTTACCCTCCGAAGTGGCTATTGAACCGTTTTTGACAAATGGGTAAACGCAAAAGCCCTGTTTTACCCAAACGGCAAAACAGGGCTTTGCAGCTTATTTATGCAGCTCAGCTTATTTAATACTGAAAGCGCCGCTGCCAATCAGGTAACCCTCGTTGTAAATTTCGGCAGTGTAGTTGCCTTTTTCAAACGGCGAGTTTTGCTCCCAATACATGCAATAATTTTCCGACTGGTTTTGGTAGTCTATAGTGGCTTTAGTGGTGTATTTCATCTGCTCACCTGTATCGCCGTGGGTAAACACACCCGAACCCATAGATTCAACCGACAAAGCATCGCCTTTGGGGCTGATAATGCGCAGCACAATTTCTTTTTTTCCTGCTTTTGCAATGGGGTTGCGCATAACATCGAAACACACTTTCAACTGGTCGGTTCTTTTTGCACGCGAGGTGGTTACTTCTTTACCTCCTTTTTTAAGATTTACCGCAGAACCGGTAATGTTGGCTGCCTGCATGACCGAGCCGCGTTGTACGGTAGCCGATAGTTGGTCTTTTTGCTCAGACAGGGTTTGTTTAACTGCCGATAATTCCGATTTTTCCGACTCTAATTGCGATATATTGGCAGATTTTTCCTGTATGGTCTGCTCCTTTTGGGCAATATCTGTTTTTAAACCCGTATTCTCCTGGGTAAGTTGCTTATTTTGATACGTAAGTGCATCAATTTGCCTTTTGTAATCATCGGCCGAAGTTTGCAGCGAGGCAATGAGGGTGCGGGCTTGTTCCAATTCTCTTTTAGAGGCATTGCTTTTAGATAAAATGCGCTCAATTTCCGATTTTTGCTGTGCTATCTGGCTTTCTAACCCGGTAAGCGTACTGTCTTTTTGCTGAACGTCAATCTTATATTGGTCTAATTCGGCCAATGTTTTTTGGTACTCACTTTGTAAATCACTTTTTTCGGTTTCAAGAACTTGTACGGTATCTTTGTGTTCTTTCTTCAGGCTTTGGTTTTTAATAAACAAAAAGATGTTTAACAGGAAAAGTAAGGCAATAAGACCTAAATACAAATACTGTCTTGAGTTGTTTTGCGTGCTCATGTGTTGATTGGTTTGGTGAGTGAAAACTTATTGGTTTGGATTTAATGGCAAAATTACTATTTTTATGCACAACATGGAACTTACACCCGATTACTGGCAAAAAAGGTATAAAGATAGCTCCACAGGTTGGGATATAGGCGGAGTAAGTACACCGCTTAAAACCTACTTCGACCAGATTAACAACAAAAATTTACGCATTCTTATTCCCGGGTGCGGCAATGCATACGAAGCAGCTTATTTAGTTGAAAATGGATTTACCAATGTTTTTTTGCTGGATTGGGCAATGGCGCCTTTAGACCAATTTAAACACCAATACCCCGCTTTTCCCGATGAACAACTTATATGTGCCAACTTTTTTGAGCACACAGGGCAATATGATTTAATTGTTGAACAAACATTTTTTTGCGCGCTTAACCCCTCGCTTCGCCCAAATTACGCTGAACATGTTTTCAACCTTCTCCAAAAAAACGGCAAGTTAATGGGTTTATTGTTTAACATACCGCTAAATGCAGATAATCCGCCCTTTGGCGGCAATAAAGCCGAATACCTTGCTTATTTTGAACCTTGGTTTCATATCCTTGTTATGGATAAATGTACCAATTCTATTGCTCCAAGAGCCGGCAATGAGCTGTTTATCCTTATGCAAAAAAAAGAAAATTTATGACCGATATTCCAAAACTGCTCCTGCAAGATAAACTGCGCAAAAATTATCCCGATTTTGATTTACCACTAATTGACTTTATTGCCCAACACGCCGTAGTAAAAACATTGCCCGCCGGCCAACAACTCATTCGCCCCGGCCAGTTTTTCAGGTCGGTTATTTTACCAACATCGGGTAAAATTAAAGTTTACCGGCAAGATGAAGACGGTAACGAGTTTTTTATGTACTTCATTGAACCCGGCACTGCTTGTGCGCTATCTATGGTTTGCGCAGCCCGCAACCTCAGCAGCGAAATTGCCGCAATTACCACCGAAAACACCGAAATTGCTCTCGTTCCCATTGCGTACATGGACGAGTTGGTAAAAAATCATAAATCGTGGTACTATTTTGTCCTCGAAACATACCGCAACCGATTTGAAGAAATGCTGCAAATTATTGATAATGTAGCATTTAAAGCCATGGACGAGCGGCTGGAATTTTACCTTAAACGGCTCTTGAAAAGTGCCCGTTCCTATACTCTTAACATTACCCACGAAGAAATAGCCGCCGATCTCAACTCCTCGCGCGTGGTGGTTTCCAGATTGCTCAAAAAAATGGAACAAGACGGAAAACTGCAATTATTCCGTAACCATATAGAAATGAGCATGAAATATTACACTCTGTAACAAAAGCTACACAACGCTGCCATATATGCCCGTAATTTTGCCCTAAAATTACAGATAATATGGAAATTATTGGCTATCTGGCTTCTGTCATCATCGGTATCTCATTGGGGCTAATAGGCGGCGGCGGTTCTATTCTTACCGTGCCGGTGTTGGTTTACCTCTTTCATGTAGATACGGTTCTGGCTACTGCGTATTCACTTTTTATTGTTGGCACAACCAGCCTCGTTGGCGCAGCTCCAAAATATAGGCAGGGGCTGGTTAACCTTAAAACGGGACTTATTTTTGGAATTCCCTCTATTGCTGCCGTATTCGCTACCCGCAAATATATTGTGCCAGCCATACCCGATCATATTGCCAACATTGGCAGCATGGAATTAACAAAAGGGGTGCTAATCATGACGCTTTTTGCCGTACTTATGGTGTTTGCCTCCGTTTCCATGATTAAAGAAAAAAAACAAAACGGCAACAACGGCAACGGCAGTACACCACCCGAACAACAACCTGTTCAGTATAACTACCCCATGATTTTGCTTGAAGGTGCAGTGGTAGGTGTATTAACCGGATTAGTGGGCGCCGGCGGCGGATTTTTAATTATACCGGCCTTGGTGTTGTTTACTAAACTGCCTATGAAAATGGCTGTAGGAACTTCCTTGCTCATCATTGCCGCAAAATCGCTCATAGGTTTTACCGGCGACTTGGGGCATTACCAAATTGACTGGAAACTGCTGGGAAGCGTTACGCTGCTGGCCGTTGCGGGCATCTTTATAGGCAATGCATTATCAAAAAAAGTAGATGGCGCAAAACTTAAAAAGGCATTCGGATGGTTTGTGCTGGTAATGGGCTTCTATATCCTGGCAAAAGAAATCTTTTTCTCCTGATAACCGTGTTGTGTAACCTAAGTAACCAAACAGGATTAAAAGTGCCTTTATCTTTGCACCAGTTTCAATCATTTTCTAACCAAATTCATTTTAAAATTACATAAAAAGATCATTATCCATGAAAGTAGAACAAATTTATACCGGTTGTTTGGCACAAGGTGCTTATTACATTGAGTCCGAAGGCGAAGCAGTGGTAATTGATCCCCTTCGTGAAGTAAAACCTTATCTGGAACGCGCCGAAAAAAACGGCGCTAAAATTAAGTATGTGCTTGAAACCCATTTCCATGCCGATTTTGTATCGGGTCACTTGGATTTGGCAAAATCAAGCGGCGCCAAAATCGTGTACGGCCCTACTGCCAAACCCAATTTTGAAGCGCATATTGCTTCCGATGGCGAAATTCTGAAAGTAGGCAAGGCAACCATAAAAGTATTGCACACGCCAGGACATACCATGGAATCGAGTTGCTATTTGCTCTACAATGAAGAGGGTAAAGAACATGCCGTATTTACCGGCGATACTCTTTTCATTAATGATGTTGGACGCCCCGATTTGGCGCAAAAAGGCTCCATTACACAGGAAGTATTGGCCGGTTATTTGTTCGATTCGCTGCGCGAAAAAATCATGACCTTGCCCGATAACGTAATTGTGTTTCCCGGACACGGCGCCGGCTCGGCCTGCGGTAAAAACATGAGCAAAGAAACCGAAGATACTATTGGCCGTCAGAAAATGGTAAATTACGCACTAAGAGCTAATATGTCCAAAGAAGAGTTTATTACCGAAGTCATTACCGGTTTAATGCCCCCTCCGAGCTACTTCCCCCTCAATGCCCGCATGAACCGCGAAGGCTACGAAAGTATTGACGAAGTATTGCAGCGTGGTTGTCAACCCCTAAGCCCCAATGCTTTTGAAGCAGCCGCCAATGAAACCGGCGCGCTTATGCTTGATACCCGTAAACCCGAAATCTTTGCGCAGGGCTTCATTCCCAATTCTATTAATATTGGCGTAGATGGCAATTTCGCCCCTTGGGTTGGCGCTTTAATTCCCGATATTAAGCAACAAATTCTGATAATAGCAGAACCCGGCCGCGAAGAAGAAGTTGTTACCAGGCTGGCGCGCGTTGGTTACGATTATACCATTGGCTACCTCGATGGCGGATTTGAAGCGTGGCAAAAAGCAGGAAAGGAAATTGACAACATACAATCTATTACCGTCGAAAAACTTGCTGCCATACACAAACAAAGTCCGTCCATCAACATCCTCGATGTTAGAAAACATAGCGAGTATGAATCAGAACACATTGTAGGGGCAGAAAATCTTCCGCTTGATTTTGTGAACGATGCCATGGCTAAAATTGACCGCAATAATACTTACTATGTACATTGCGCAGGCGGGTATCGCTCCATGATTTTTAACTCTATTTTGCGGGCACGCGGCTTCAATAACCTCATCGATGTACAGGGCGGCATGAAAGCCATTCGCGAAAGCGGTGAGTTTGCCGTAACCGATTATGTTGCACCGGTAACCATGCTTTAAAATTCCGTTAACTTTTTCATTTCTTTTTAAATAATCAGGCAAAGGCGCAAAGAGTTTTGAGTTTTCTGTAATGCGCCTTTGCTTTTTTCATACATCACTTACCCCATTTTTAACCATATGCTACCATTTTTCAAACACCTGTTTGCCAAAGCCGAAACTGACCTCGACGGGCAAACCTTTAAACAACAATACCTTACCGAGGGTACTAATGCCATTTTGTTAGATGTAAGAACCCGCGATGAATTTGTTTTGGGCAGCATTGCCGGCGCTAAAAACATAGATTTCTGGGCTAATGATTTTGCCGAAAAAATTGCTGCACTCGATAAAAGCAAATCCTACTATCTGTTTTGCCGTAGTGGAAATAGGAGTGGCAAAGCCTGTAACATGATGTCATCAATGGGTTTTAAGGCTTACAATTTAGATGGCGGCATAGGTGCGTGGCCAAAATAAAATAACTACGTTTTGTCATAGTTGCATAGGTTCATTCCCCATGTGCAAGTAGAAGATGTAAAACAACTGTTTCTATTTGCGCTTGGGGATTTATTTAGTACTTTGCCATTTCAATTCTGACACACAAATAACTGCTTTCAGCTTATGCGCACACCTTCCGAATTGGAACAGTTTTACCTTAAACTGGTTCAGCAACTAATGGTTACAAGTGCCATACTTACTCTGGCGCTGCTCTTTATTGCCATATTTCTGCTCTTTGGCGTAGTTCCGGGCGGCAGCGCTGCACCGCAACCGGTGGCGCAAACACCGCCGGCAACCGGCCAAACAGCCGCACAGCAACCCCCGCCTGTTTCTAACAAAAATTGGTGGGCAGCACCCGACACTGCCACCATATCCCGCAATACCCAGCAGGGTAAACTCATTGCCTACGGCAGGCAGCTCATTGCCAATACTGCCGCGTTTTTAGGACCCAAAGGCAGTGTCAAACACATGTCAAATGGCATGAATTGCCAAAACTGCCATTTAGATGCCGGAACAAAAGTGTTGGGCAATAATTACAGTGCCGTAGCCAGTACCTATCCTAAATTCCGCGAACGATCGGGCACAATAGAAGATATTCCCAAACGTGTAAACGATTGTTTTGAGCGCAGCCTTAACGGCAAATCGCTGCCCAACAACAGCAAAGAAATGCAGGCAATTGTTGCCTATATTAACTGGCTTGGAAAAGATGTGCCAAAGGGTGAAAAACCCGAAGGTTCGGGCATTTTTGCCGTTCCTTACCTCAGCCGTGCAGCAAATCCCGATAAAGGAAAAGAGGTGTATATCCAAAAATGCCAATCGTGCCACCAACCCAACGGCGGCGGGCAACTGAACCCCGATGGCAAAACTTACCTTTACCCGCCTTTATGGGGCAAAAACAGCTACAACACAGGGGCAGGCTTATACCGTATTTCGCGCTTTGCAGGGTATGTAAAACTAAACATGCCGTTAGGCGCATCGCACAACTTTCCGCAACTTACCGATGAAGAAGCATGGGATGTGGCCGCTTTTGTAAACTCACAGCCGCGTCCCTCAAAAGACCTCAGCAAAGATTGGCCCGATATTGCCGCAAAACCCGTTGACCACCCTTTTGGCCCCTATGCCGACGGCTTTTCGGAATCGGAACATAAATATGGACCCTTTCAGCCCATTATAGATGCCCGAAAACAACAAAAAAATGCCCAAAGCGCCCGGAAATAGAATTTTGCACACACACGTCAATCCTTTTTGCAATTATGAAACACCAGCACACAAACCACCCCAATTGCACTTGCAGTAGTTGCAACACCCCGCCCGATTTGGCAAATGAAATTACAGCCGTAAACCGCCGCAATTTTTTACGCACCTCCCTTTTGGGCGGGCTGGGATATTACACCGCCCCGCTTGTGGCCGCAACAGGCACCGGTACCGACCAGCATGTTTCGGAAATTACCAGAAGCCTCGCTGTTAAACGGGGTAAGGCACAGCATATTACCATCTTGAATACCTCCGATATTCATGCCCAACTCTTAACCCACGATGAGTTTTTCTGGGAAAACAACCGGGCGGTTTACCGCAAACGCGGCGGATTGGCTGTGTTAAAAACCATGCTCGATAGGCTAAGGGCCGAAAACCCCCTCAATACCGTTGTTATTGACGGCGGTGATTGTTTTCAGGGCGGGGGAGTGGCTGCCCTTTCCGAAGGGCGCGATATTGTGCCCCTCGTTAACTATTTAGGCTACAACCTTATGTTGCCCGGCAACTGGGAAGTGGTTTATGGTAAAGAAATGTTGCAAAAAGACCTGGGCGGCTACAATGCCTATAAAATTTGTGCCAACATGTATCACGACACCCAGGATGAGTTTGCCGGCGACCTCCTCTTTCCGCCGTATTGGACAACTATGCTGGGCGGTGTTAAAATCGGGTTTATCGGGTATAACGACCCGCTTACCCCAAAACGGCAGTCGCCGGCATACAGTCTGGGTATTCGCTTTACCAAACCCGAAGAAAACGTCGCCAAATACATTCGCATTCTTAAACAGTACGAGGGGTGTGCTATGGTATTTTTGGTTACACATATGGGGCTGGCACAACAGGTAGATTTAGCTACCAAACCGCAGGTAGAAGGCGTTGCCTACATTCTGGGAGCCGATACGCATGAGCGCGTGCGCACACCCATACAGGGTAAATATGCCAAAGTAACAGAACCCGGCGCTTTTGGCTCTTTTGTAGCTAAACTCGATTTTGTAGTGGAAGATGGCATAGTGAAAGACCACAACTATCAATTGCTGGATGCTGACCCCGAAAAATACCCTGCCCATAAAGGCATGAAAAAACTTATAGATACCGTGCGTGCGCCTTACGCCAAAGAATTGGATACCGTTATAGGGCAAACTAAAACCACGCTTGTGCGCTACTATGTTATTGAAAACCCCATGGACAACCTCGTTACCGATGCCCTTATGTGGATGTTTAAACCCGATATTGCCCTATCTAACGGGTTCAGGTTTTGCCCGCCTTTGGTGCCCGATGCCAAAAAAGGTGTAGCCAATATTACCAACGACTACCTTTGGAGTATGCTGCCTGTAAACTCCGATGCTAAAACCGGGCAGGTTACCGGCAAACAACTCTGGGATTGGCTGGAAAAAGAACTCCACAACGTTTTTGCCAAAGACCCTGCAAAAAGATTTGGTGGCTGGGTAGTGCGCTTTAAAGGAATGGAGGTAAACTTTACCATGTACAACGATTTGGGTAAACGAGTCAATTGGGTAAAAGTGGCCGGACAACCCATTGAAATGGATAAACTGTACACCGTTGTTGCCTGCGAAAGGGAAGGCGACCCCGACGACACCCTTTGCCGTATTGAAAAAGTGCAAAACCCACGAAAACTGAATCAAACGCTTCATAACATTATGAGGGAGTATCTTAAAAAGCACTCGCCCGTTGCCCCTAAAATTGAAGGAAGGTGTACTGCTACTGATGCGCCTGAAACCCTGTTATCACAATTAGAGGGTTATGATTATGTGTTCAGATAAGGAGAGCAGGGGATTTAGATTTAAAAAAATATTGCATTCATTTTTTACATTACCCATTTTATCCGCATTAAAAGCTAATTTATGAAAAGAATTCAATCTGTTTTGTTTCTCTGTATGGTTTTGTTAACAAGCCTCCATCTGGCAGCTCAGGAAGAAGCCAAAGTGGTTGATATGAAGAAACATAAAATTGTGTTTCAGCTTACCAGTGAAGACACAATTGTACACAAATCATTGCTCAGGCAGATTTCCAATACGCTTGCTGCCGCCCCTAAATCGCAAATAGAAGTGGTATGCCATGGCCCCGGAATTAACCTTCTGGTTGCCGCTAAAACAAAATATGCCTCCAAAATAAGCAATCTGGTAAAAGAAAACGTAAAGTTTGTTGCCTGTGAAAATACCCTGCGCGAAAGGAAAATTAGCAAGGAGGAAATTCTCAAAGATGCAGGTTTTGTACCGGCGGGTATTGTAGAAATTGTTTTAAAGCAGGAAAAAGGCTGGAGCTATATTAAAGCCGGCTTTTAGCAGCGTATAATATCTTTTGTCACAATGACTCAAACATCGGAAAGCAGCATTTTACGGAGTAATTAACCCCTTCGGGTTATAAAACGTAAATTGTTTCAGACAGGCAGCGCACCATTCGCAATAATGTTTGCTCTGTGTTGCTTTCCATGCCTTTGTTTCAGGCATTATTGTTTACCGTCGAGCCGGTATGACCCTGAAAGTGTCCTAATGTTCATAAACCTTATGGAAACATACGGAATAATACAACCCGATAGCCATAACCCTTAAGGAGGTTGAATGTTAATAGGGCGGCCACAAACAATCAACCGAAACGGAATAAAAGTAAATTAATTTCAAACTCATGTGCCCTAAAGGTATTAAATGAAAGCAGTTTCATGTATTCATATTTAAAGGTTGTTCTCTTTCTTGTTTTGTTTCCGGTAATGCTTAGTGCACAACCCAGCATAGGTAAGGAATCAAAGCCCGACTCAATGGGATTGCACCGTTTTTTTTCAAAGGGCAATTTTTCGGCACAGGCGCGCAATGATATTATGGCAACGGTTAATCATGGCAATTTATCTGATTACTACGCTTGGGCAATTGGTGCCGGCATTGGGTTTGAAAGTGCCGTTTGGAAAAGGTTTCAATTTGGGGTAAGCGGCTTTTTTATATATCGCCTTTCGGGCAGCAATTTAACCAAACCCGATTCGCTCACCAACGCTGCCAATCGTTACGAAATAGGCCTCTTTGATATGGACAACGCAGGCAGCTACACCGATTTAGACCGATTAGAGGAGCTCTTCCTGCGTTACCGGCCTGGCAAATCTGTCATTACTCTGGGCAAGCAATTGCTCAACACGCCGTTCATCAATAAACAAGATGGCCGTATGCGCCCAACACTGGAAGAAGGGATTTGGATAAACTTTAATGAAATTCGCAACATCAGCATAGATGCCGGCTGGCTTTACGGAATGTCGCCAAGGTCAACTGTAAAGTGGTATTCGGTGGCACAATCAGTGGGCATTTACCCCTTGGGTAAAGATGTACATGGAAATCCATCGGGCTATCAAGGAAATATCAGTACCCGTGGCATTGGACTGTTGCATGTGTCCGCCAACCCATGGAAACCTGTTCAGGTAAACATCTGGAATACCTTTGCCGATAACATGTTTAACACCTTGCTGATACAAACCGACTGGGAAATAAGACTAAAAAGAGGAATTAGTTGGAAAAGCGGGTTACAATATACATGGCAAACAGCGGTAAACCACGGCGGAAACACCAATCAGTCGCTCACTTATTTTCCCGAAAAGAACCGGGCAAATGTTATTAGCGCCAAAACCGGGCTGGAATTATCAGGATGGAGCCTGTTTGCAGCCTATACCCGAATAACGGACGACGGGCGTTTTCTGTTTCCGCGCGAATGGGGGCGCGAACCTTTTTTTACCTTTCTTCAACGCGAGCGCATGGAGGGCATGGGCAATGTACATGCAGCAACCCTTACCCTGCAAAAAGATTTTACCAACGGTTTAAAAGTAAACATTGCCTACGGACATTTTTACACACCCAATGTGCTGAACGTACCGCTAAATAAGTACGGGCTGCCCTCGTTTAACCAGTTAAACGCCAACCTTCGCTACCCGTTGGGCGGGTTTTTCAGGGGTGTTTACATTGACCTGCTCTATGTGTATAAAGGCAGGCTGGGCAATTTATACAACAACCCGCGCTACCAAATTAACAAAGTAGATATGCACCACCTTAACCTTATTCTCAACTATATTTTTTCATCGAAAGAGAAAAAATAAATTCATGCCCTGCAAAGAGTCGGGCAGCAGACAACACAGGCGCCGGTTTATGTGTTACTTTGCAGTACACCAAATAACCCTGTTTCATGTTTACCAATTGTAAAATCCTGTTTTCTGCCTTGTGTGTGCTGTCGTTTGGGCTGTTATGGCAATCTTGTACTTCAAACAAAAGCATTAACCAGCCACAGACCGATACCACTATGGAAAAGCAAGAGCAACCCGCCGCTGCGGCCCGCAAACTGCCTTTTGAAAAAGTGGTTAAAACCGATGCCCAATGGCGCGAAATACTTACCGACATGCAATACTACGTTACCCGGCAGCAGGGTACCGAGCGCGCTTTTGACAATGCCTATTGGGACAACCACCAACAGGGCACCTATTATTGTATTGGCTGTAATTTACCCCTTTTTTCATCGGCGCAGAAGTTCGATTCGGGAACCGGCTGGCCCAGTTTCTGGCAGCCGCTCGAAAAAGTGCATATTGAAGAAAAAGCAGATACCGCCTATGGCATGATGCGCACCGAGGTGAGTTGTGCCCGATGCGGCGCTCACCTTGGCCATGTATTTGACGACGGACCCAAACCTACCGGCTTGCGCTACTGCATGAACTCGGCCGCGCTGCGGTTTGAAAAAGCACCCTAAACGCCCATTTGCAGTACATCGCGCATGGTAAAAATTCCCTTTTTCCCCACTACCCATGTAGCTGCCATTACAGCGCCTTGCGCAAAACCCCGGCGGCTATGTGCAGTATGGCTAATTTCTATGGTATCTATGGCAGATTGATAGCGCACAATATGTGTGCCTTTCACATCTTCTATGCGGTGCGATATTACAGGCAATTCATCGGGTTCAATGTTGGAGTGGGTTACCCATTTCTGCAGTTTCAGGCTTTCGCTCACTACTGCTTCGGCCAGGGTAACGGCTGTTCCGCTTGGCGCATCTTTCTTTTGAACGTGGTGCGTTTCTTCAATTTGAGGGTGGTATTGCGGGTAGGGGCGCATCAGTTGAGCCAGCAGGCGGTTCAGTTCAAAAAAAAGGTTTACCCCAACGCTGAAATTGCTGGCATATACCAGCGCTCCGCCCTTATGTAAACACATTTGCCGTATTTCATCAAACCTGTTTAACCAGCCCGTTGTGCCGCAAACAACGGGTACGCCTGCTTCCATGCAAAGCAACAGGTTGTGGGCAGCGGCGGTGGGGGTGGTAAATTCTATGGCAACATCGGCTTTTTGCAGGGTGGGTATGTCTAAGGTATGGCAGTTTTGGCTGTCAACTCGCAACACAATCTGGCAACTGCCGGCATATTCCTCAGCTATGACCTGTTCAATGGTTTTCCCCATTTTTCCGTATCCAATTAGCGCTATATTCATAAGGCAGTCTATTTGCGTAAAGTAGTACAAATATACGCAAACCAGCCGGGTAATGGTCTGCCTGACGACAGTATTTTGCGAATTTGCCATAACAGACAAAACGGTGCAAATACAAGACGGTAAACTATTTTAAAACACAACTGTTGTTATTGAAAACTTTTTCTTTAACACATAAACGTAAAAACTATGAAGTATTTTGTCAGGATGCTGCTTCTGCTGGGGGTAATGGCTTTTGCCGCCTGCAACAGCGCCACCCAACCCGAAACAGGTAACACAACACAAAACAAAGGGGTAGATTCTCCTGCCTCACTTGAAATTGGCGCTTCCCTGCCAATAGCCGACCTGAAAATGGCCGATGTATCGGGCAGTGAACTGTCTGCCACCGACATTAAAGGCGAAAACGGTTTACTGGTTATGTTTTCGTGCAATGAATGTCCATATGTAATTGGCTGGGAAGACCGCTATCCCAAAATTGCCGAATTTTGCCAGCTCAACAAAATAGGACTGATGGTGGTAAATTCAAACGAGGCACAGCGCGATAAGGAAGACTCGCCCGAAGCCATGAAACAACATGCTATGGAAAAAGGCTACAATTTCCCCTACCTGATTGACAAAAACCACCAATTCGCCGATGCTTTGGGCGCAACCCGCACACCCGACCTGTTTTTATTTGACAAAGACCTGAAATTGGCCTACAAAGGCTGCATTGACGACAATATGAAAGAACCCGAAAAAGTGCAGCAGTTTTACATTAAAAATGCCGTTAACAGCCTGGTAGCCGGACAGCCTATTGACCCCAACGTAACCAAAGCCGTAGGGTGCAGCATTAAAAGAGTTTCAAAAATATAAACACCTGCCGCTTGTTGCTTTCTCTGCCCTGCAACCGGGCGGAGGAAGCAACCTTGTATAAAAAAAAGCTTTCGGGATGAGCTGCTAATGCTTTTTCCTGTTTTCAAATAAAAATGAAAACGCAAAGCCGAAATAATTGTGGGAAAGGTTGCACAATTCACCAAAAAACAGTAATTTAGAGTAAATTTAGAAACAGATGATAGACTTACCGGTAATTAACCCCGGCACTGAACCAATAAAACGCAAAAAACCCGAATGGCTGCGGGTAAAGTTGCCAACCGGGCAAACTTACCGCAAGGTGCGCAATATTGTAGATGAACACAAATTGCACACCATTTGCGAAAGCGGAAATTGCCCCAACATGGGCGAATGTTGGGGGGCAGGTACTGCTACTTTTATGATTTTGGGCAATGTGTGTACGCGTTCCTGCTCTTTTTGTGCAGTAGCAACCGGCAAACCTACCGAGCTTGACCTGGATGAGCCCCGCCGCGTGGCCGAAGCTGTGCAACTCATGGGCGTAAAACACTGTGTTTTAACATCGGTAAATCGCGATGAACTGAAGGACGGCGGCGCTTTTGTATGGGCCGAAACCATCAGGCAAATCAGGATGCTTAGTCCGCAAACAACACTCGAAACACTCATTCCCGATTTTAAGGCCAAGTGGGAAAATCTTTACACTGTCCTGGCAGAACGCCCCGAAGTAGTATCGCACAATATGGAAACCGTAAGCCGCTTGTACCGGTTGGTACGGCCGCAGGCAAAATATAGCCGTAGTTTGGAGCAAATTCAGCGCACTAAAGCCGAAGGTCTGCGCACCAAATCGGGTTTTATGGTGGGTTTGGGCGAAACGAGCGACGAAGTGTTTCAACTCATGGACGACCTGCTGCAACATGGCTGTGAGGTGCTTACCATAGGACAATACCTTCAACCAACAAAATTTCACTTAGAGGTGGCAACGTTTGTTCACCCAGATACGTTTAGCATGTATAAAGAAGCGGGGTTGGCGAAAGGGTTTAAATATGTAGAAAGCGCGCCACTTGTTCGCTCTTCGTATCATGCCGAAAAACACCTTTTTTAACCGATGCGTACTGTAAGTGTTTGTTATTTGTAAAAAATAAAAATTGGCTGCATTTTTTTGCAGGCTTATTGAAAGCAGGTTATCAATTCTTGCTATATTGCACAGAAATTTTAGTTTTGTTTAAACAAGTAAATATGAAAAGGACTTTTCTACTCTTTTTTATTTTGGTTGTAAGCGCAGCACTTATTTACAACTTTCAGCAGCATTCAAAAATTGCCCGCCATACCGGTGAACGTGAAGGCAAAGAATATGAAGAACATGAGCGTGGTATTGCCGGCGCATTAGATTACCTGAACCGCCGTCGGGCTGACCCCGTAACCGGTGAAGTTGACATTGCTGATGTGGTGCGCGCCCGCAAACAGGCCGATGACATGAAACTTGCAAAATCGGGTTCTTCCATTATTCAGTGGGATTTTATGGGGCCCAATAATATTGGCGGACGTACCCGCGCCATTTTAATTGATCCTACCAATCCAAACAAAATGATTGCCGGCGCCGTGTCAGGTGGCTTGTGGGTAAGCAATGATGGAGGCCTCAACTGGTCAGAACACCCCCAAAACCGCGAATTGCCTTGCCTTAGTATTTCCTGCATTGCCCGTGCATCTAACGGCGATATTTATGTGGGTACCGGCGAAAAAATATGGAACGGCGTAACATACGGAAATGGCGACAGTGGGTTTGCAGGCTGCGGTATTTATAAATCTACCGATGGAGGAAGCACGTTCAGCCTGCTTGAAAGCACAATACCGGCTCTCAACAGCGATACCCACCGTTGGGCCTACATTGTAGCATTGGCCACCCACCCCACCAATCCGGAATGGGTATATGCCGCTACCGACCGCTCATTCTTCATGAGTACCGACGGTGGTGAAACATGGGTTTCGCCCACCGGAATTCCCGACTTGAGCGGTACCTGCTGGGATGTTAGGGCAGCTTCCAACGGTACCATACATGTTTTAATCAGCTCCAAATATTTTAAATCAACAGATGGCATGACCTTTGTTGAAAAAAGCGGCAATAACTTAGGCAATTTCCCGGTATATGGCGAAAACAAAAAACTTGCCGTATCTCCTACTGACCCGAACTATTTGTATGTGGTTACTACCCGCACTACAGGTTGTTTGCGACAAGTATTGCAAAGCGCCGATGCCGGCGAAACCTGGGTGGAAATTGGCGCAGGTGGCAGTGAATTTTTTGAACCTATGTCGGCAGGCGGCACTTTTTGCCAAGGCTGGTATGATTTGTGTATTGCCGTTGATCCCGCAAACAAAGAGCGTATTTTTATAGGCGGCGTTGACCTTTGGTCATGGTCTGCTCAAGATAACTGGCAGCAGGTGGGCAACTGGTTTCCCGAAGACCCCGCTTACCCGTATTATGTTCATGCCGATAAGCACACACTGGTATTTCACCCCACCAACCCCAATATTCTGTATATTGGTAATGATGGCGGTATTGCCCGCACTACCAATGCAGGCGATTTGGCGCCAACATTTGCCACCCTTAACCGCAATTACAACGTTACCCAGTTTTACAGCGTAGCATCGGGTTATGACGGACGCGTAATTGGCGGAACACAGGATAACGGCACGCAATACACTACCTTCAATACAGATTCTTATCTCTCTACTACCGAAGCTATTGGCGGCGACGGCGGTTATACCGATGTTTCTAAAATTAATCCAAACATTATGTTTGGCGCTTATGTAGAAGGCGCTTTATACCGCTCCTCCAATGCCGGCGAATCTTTTTCAGGTGGTTTCTTAGACCAAAAAATTGACTGTCAGCCGCTTACCACAAGTGGCGACTGTAATTCTGACGGCAATGTTGACGGCGGACCCGAATTTATTACCCCTACCGTGTTGTGGGAAGATGTTGACCTTAACTTAGCCGTGTATGTTACCGGCAGCGGCGACGGTAAGGTATGGATAACTCTTGAAGCCTTGAACGTAAGCACCGTTCCCGAATGGTTTAACGTGGGCACCTTTAGCGGCGGCGGCAGCGGCAGGTTAGTTACCACCGTCAATGTTGCCCGCGATTTAGCCGGAAAAGTAATGATTATTGCCGGCTCGCAAGACGGAAGGGTAATGACCATGCGCAACGTCATTGTTGATGAATTTGCCGAAGTGCCGCAAGTTGCCGCAACCAACCAAATTACCGTTAAAACCATTGCTGCCAATACAGTAACCGGTGGTTTAGATCAGGCACGCTATGTTACCTCTGTAACCGTTGACCCCACCAATCCGCAAAATATGATCGTTACCATGGGTAACTATGGCCGCAATATTTATGTTTTCAGAAGCGCCAATGCACTTGCCAACAACCCGGTATTTGAATCGATGCAGGGTTTGGCCGAAAATGCCCTGCCACCTATGCCGGTTTACGACCTTATTCTGGAGAAAGACAATCCTTTCAGAGCGTATGCCGCTACCGAAATGGGGGTTTGGATGTGTGATATCATTCAAACCGGTACCACCAGTTTTGATTATGTATGGTCTGAGCAAAACGATGGCATTGGCCGGGTACCGGTGTTCCGCATTCGTCAGGAACCCATTAAGTATCCTTCGCAGCAACAAGGTTGCAATGTATTGTATATTGGCACTCACGGAAAAGGTATGTACCGAAGCACTACCTTTACCTATTCTTTCTGCGATGTGAGTTTACCCGGCTGGGGTTCGGGTGTTGGTATCAATACCCCTTCGGGCAATCAACCGGGCATACAGGTTAGCCCCAATCCGTTGTCGGGAAATGGTTTAATTACCATCTCGCTGCCTTATGCTGCCAATCAGGCCTTGGTTACCATCTACAACCTCAACGGACAAATGGTATGCCGCCAAACTGCCGATGCGCAAACAACCGGGAAGCAAACCCTTAACATTGCCGCTTCCGATTTTGCACCCGGCGCTTACTTAGCCGTACTCGATAACGGTAAAGAAAGAGCAGTAACCAAGTTTGTTGTAAAATAAACAATATCCTTGTACGGGTGTTGTGTAAAAGCCTTCTCTACCATGGGTAAAGAAGGCTTTTGCTTTATTGTTGATTTTTAGAAAAAATTTACATACGTCATGAAAATTAAATATCTGTTGGCGTTAACCGCCTTTTTTTCGGCAACAGCCGGCGTTTTGCACTTTGGGCCGGGTAATGATAAATCGGAGCCACTCCAAACCACATACGAAAAGGAAGAGCAGGGTATAAAAGGTGCATTGGAATACCTCAACAAGCGTCGAATGAATCCCCAAACAGGTGCTGTGGAAGTACCCGATGTGTTGCGCGCCCGAAAACAAGCCGATGTAATGGAGGTTGCTAAATCGGGCAGTTCGGTTATGCAATGGGAGTTTATGGGACCTAACAACGTGGGAGGCCGTACCCGTGCCATTCTCATTGACCGAAATAATACCAACCACATGCTTGCCGGTTCGGTCTCGGGTGGTTTGTGGGTATCAGACGATGCAGGATTAAACTGGCACGAACATCCTATGAACCGCGAGCGGCCCTGCCTTTCTGTATCTTGCCTGGTACAAGCGCCAAACGGCGATATTTACATGGGAACCGGTGAAAAAATTGCCGGATGGAGCAATGATTTTTACGGAACGGGCAACAGCGCTTTTCCCGGCTGCGGAATTTATAAATCTACTGATGTCGGTAATACCTTTTTGTTACTTGAAAACACCGAGCCAACACCCAACAACAATACACAGCAGTGGGCATACATTATAGCTATGGCAGTTCACCCCACCAACTCCAACCTCATTTATGCAGCCACCGACCGTTCTTTGTACTTAAGTACCGATGGCGGGCAGAATTGGTCGTTGCCCGATGGTATTCCTGCTTCATCGGGCACAGCGTATGATGTAGTGGCGGCTTCCAACGGACATATTCATGCATTGGCCGGTGGTCACTATTACCGTTCTACCGATGGGTTAACCTTTGTGCAAAAAAGCGGCGCTGATTTAGGTAATTTTCCGGTAGTAAGTGATAATAAAAAGTTGGCTGTTTCGCCCACAAACCCCAATTATGTTTATGCTATTACCATTTATTCAAGCGGATGCCTCCGACAGGTGCTGCAAAGTACCGATGGCGGTAATATTTGGGCAGAAATAGGCGCAGGGGTTGACGGCATTTTCGACCCGCTTTCGGGGGGCGGTTATTGCCAGGGGTGGTATGATTTATGCATAGCCGTTGACCCTGTTAAACCGCAGCGTATTTTTGTGGGCGGCATTACACTATGGTCGTGGTCGGCAGAAGATAATTGGCAACCTTTATCGGGTGGTGGCGAAGACCTGAGCAATCCTTACTACGTGCATGTTGACCAACATACCATTCTGTTTCATCCCACCAACCCCAATATTGTTTTTGTGGGGAATGATGGAGGTATTTTTAGAAGCGTCAATGCAGGAAATGTGGCGCCCACCTGGATAGCTATGAACCGAAACTATAATGTAACTCAGTTTTATGCCATTGCCGCCGGTTTCGACGGGCGGGTTATTGGTGGAACACAAGATAACGGAACCATACAAACCCGGTTTAATACCGAATCGTACTTTGCAGGAATTGATGTTTCGGGCGGCGACGGCGCTTATACCGATATTTCTAAAATTAACCCCGATATTATGTTTGCTGCTAACCAGAACGGTCGCCTCCGTCGCTCGTCAAATAGCGGAGAATCATTTTCTGGCGGTTTTTTAGACCAAAATATAGATTGCCAGCCTACCAATGCCGCCGGTGATTGCAACTCCGACGGGGAAGTTGATTTTGGCCCCGAATTTATTACACCTACCCTTTTATGGGAAGATGCTTATGCCAACCTTGCGGTTTATGTTACCGGCAACGGCGCAGGGCAAGTTTGGCTTACTCTGGAAGCTTTAGACGTTAGTAAAGTACCCGAATGGTTTAAAATAGGACAGTTTCCTTCGGGCGGAACAGTAAGCACGGTTAATGTGGCTCGAGATGCAAACGGGCGGGTAATGGTGCTGGCCGGAGCCGACAACGGACGCGTTATGATTTTAAGAAACGTTTTACTTAATGAGTTTACCGATTCTCCTTCGGTTTCGTCCGAAAGTGCCGTTAACAAAAAAGTGCTTTCCGTTGCCGAAATTACCGGTA
>NBMY01000147.1 GCA_002212985.1 Sphingobacteriales bacterium TSM_CSS | reverse complement strand
CCAACTAATACCTAACAATTGTTGCAGAATTGACTGTCTTTGGAGAAGCCCTGCCCAAATAAGCACTAAAAATGCTATCGAAACTAATTGTATATTCCGTAAAACTGACTGGCTAATATGGTAAAAGTAAAAAGAACTACGCCTACCGTTTGCAAAGCGGGCAAGCAGTGTAAAAATGAGGTTCCGCAATTTGGAAAAGTTGAGTTGCTGTTTAATTACCGGTTTTCATGGCTTTAACTACATCGTGCCGGTTTTTGGCCATAATATGAAGAAGGTAAACCCCTTTGGGACAGTTTACCCACTCCGAAAAACGGATGCAATAAGGAGCATCCTGCCTTACCTCTGTCTGATGGGTGGCAATAACTCGGCCGGTTAAATCTACCAATTGAAGCGTTATGGTTTCGTTGGCGTAGGAGTAGTAATATATATTGGTATCGTTTTCAAAGGGGTTGGGAAACACATTGGAGGGTGTGCCTTCGGGAATTTGCAATACCGGGCTGTTGGATACCATGAGCATGGCAGTATAAAAATCGGGCAGGCCGTAGCCCAGCAAAGTATCGGGGGCAAGGTGCTGACTTGCGCTTTGTTGTATGGCATCAATAATTTCCATGTTGTTTTTATCGCGGTTGGCTTGCCACAAGCAGGCTGCCAAGCCGCAAATTACCGGCGAGGAGTATGACGTGCCATTACCTTTTTCAACCGTGCCCCAGGGTGTTACATAAGCGGTTCGGGCGCCCTGTGCAGCCACATTGGGTTTTATTTGCCCGTCGGCGGTGGGTCCTTTTGAACTGAAAGAGGCATATTGCCCGATGGAATCAACGGCGCCAACGGTGAGTACGCTGTCGGCATCGGCGGGTGCGGTAATATACTGCCATGGTTTATTGCCCTGGTTGCCGGCGCTGCACACGACCAGCATACCTTTTCGGGCGGCCAAATCGGCGCCGCGAGAAATAACGGTGGTGTTGCCGTCCATATCGGCAAAGGAGTGGTTCATTTCGGGGTAATCAAAAATGCTGTAGCCCAATGAGGTATTTAGTACATCAACGCCGGCGCTGTCGGCAAATTCGGCGGCGGCTACCCAATTGTATTCTTCAATGGCTGTTTCGGTAGGCGCATCTTCGGTTCTGAATAGCCAGAAAGCGGCTTCGGGGGCAGCGCCCACATAAGTGCCCGGCAAGTTGCCGCCGGTTATAGAAAACACATGTGTGCCATGTGAGCTGTAGCTGAATACATCATCATCGCCATCAACAAAATCTTTATGCCCTAGAATTTGTCCATTTTCAAAATGCGCTTGGAAAACTTCCATACTGTCGGCGTTGGTAAAACCGGCATCCATAATGCCAATAACCATGCCTTGTCCGCGGTAGCCTTGCGAGTGCAGGTAATCGCCGTTGAGCATTTTAAGCTGATTGTAGGCTTCTCCGTAATATTCATCGTCGAAAGAAGCGTCTGTTTCGGTTTGTTTTCCCGATGCCTGTACGTTGTTAAACTTATGCACTATCGAAGGGCGTCCCGGCTTTACCCTAGCAACCGGGCGCGAGTTGATTACAAAAGGCAGTTCCTGAACTGCCAGCAACGTAGCTGAATCGGGTACGGTAATAACTACGCCATTTAACCAGCGCGAGGTGTAAAGTACGGTAGCGCCAGTTTCTTTTACGGTTTGTACATAGGCGGGGTCAACCGGCAGGTCGGTTTCTTCTACCGGAATACCGTAGGTGGCGCGTCGCTCAATTGTTTTTGACGACAGGTATTGTTCGGGCTGGCTAAGGGTGTAGGGGGTTGCTAATTTATCGGTAAAGCCAATCCAGAATTTGGTAAAGGGCATTTGTGCAACGGCAACCCGGCTACACAAAAGAAATATGGTAAAAATAAACAGGTTGTTTCGCATGTAGATGAAAGGGGTTATCGGGTTAATATATATTTCACCATTAATTCCAGTACCTGTGGATGATTTTCCGATTTGGCTTCATTCATTAATTTGCGGCCTTTTGCGGGGTCATGTGCGCCGCCGCACTTGCCGTTGTAGTACATAAAGCCCAGAAAAAACTTGGCTTCGGTGTCGAATTCGGGGTTAAAGCGGTATTTGTCTAAGATTTTAAAACTTTCCACATAGTTATGGAGTTTAAACAGATCTTTTCCTACTTTAATTTCATTTCGTATAAAGTTGGAATTGCCCTTTACGGGTTCGCCCTTTTCATTGCGCGAAATTTCATCGGGCAGTTTTTGGGTAACTTCCGAAGTATCTTCAAAAAGTTGGGTAGATTTTTCGTTAATGAGTTTGGCAACGTCCTCGCTAAGGTCGGCGGTTGGTACTTCGGGCAATGAGGTATCGGGTAAAATAGTAGTCTTTACCCCGCCGGTTTCACTTTTTTCTACGGCAGGTTCTATAATAATTCCGCTGCTGCGCCCTTCCAGAATATCGAGCAGTTGTTGAGCAGATTGTGCCCTTTTTGATGCATGTTTTACCAAACAGGCTTTAATAACGGTGCTATATGGTTTGGGAACCAAATCATAGTCAATACTGAGTTCCTGAAACAGAATGTTGTTAAGTATTTGTTCGTAGGTAATGCCTTTGGTTCTGCTGCCGAAGGGTAGTTTATCGGCAAAGAGTTCATATAAAATGATGCCCAGCGACCACAGGTCGGCATTGGTGTCTATTTTTCCGCCAATTCCGTAAACGGCAGGGGCAAACTGTTCGGGTGCCATATATTCTACGCTGCCAAGCAACTGGGAAGACGCGCTCATGTCCTCCATATCAATTTTTTTACTAATTCCAAAATCGGCAATTTTTGCAGTAATGGTATTGCCTGTTTGCGAGAGCAGAATATTTTTGGGTTTCAGGTCGCGGTGTACAATATTGTGTTCGTGCAGGTATTGCAAGCCGCGCAATATACCTTCAATAATGTTTTTGGTTACCTCATTGCTGCGTTTTTCTTTAAAATAGGCTCCCACATCGCCGGCATTTGCATATTCAATAATGCCTACCTGTATTTGTTCTTTTTCACCCAGCGCGTTCACCGAGTTAATAATATCGGCATCGTAATAGCGAATGAGATTTGGGTGTACTATGCCTTCCATACGATTTATCTCGTTGATAATATCGTATTTATCGGAGGCAATACCCGAATAAAATTTAAGAGCAACGGTGCGGTTTCGCACCAGGTCTTCTGCTCTGTACACTTTAGAAAAGCCACCTTTGCCTATAAAATCTTTGGTGGCGTCAAATTTATAGCGGTCTCTGAAATTCATGCTGTTTTTTCACTTGCAATTCTTGCCTGCCAAATGCGCTAATGCCCCTAACAAGCGGTAATAAAGGGGTAAAGTTACGTTTAAAAATAAGTATTTAGTGCCTCTTTTAACCATCCATTTTTCCACAAGATATAGCACGCTGCCAAAACAAGCAACAATAACCACACCAGAAAAGCATTTTTAACAATTTTTAAGGCTTGTTGCGCCCTTTTCCGTGGAAAATTGAGCCATAAAGCATAAACAACCAATCCTGTCAGGGGGGTTAAAATCAAACTTACGGCAAATAGCAAACATTTAGCAAGTAAATTTAGTTCACGTTCCAGCAAGGTATCTACTTTGGAGGGCTGTTCGGCGGGTGCGGTAGTATTTCCATGCAAAATGTCAATAAGTTGCCGGGCGTTTGCGGCGCGGCGAGTGGCTTTTTTTACCAAACATTGTTTTACTACGCTGCGGTAGGGTTCGTCTATGGCATCAAGTTCGGTACTCAGTTCTTTTTGCATAATGTTAAACATTACCTGCTCGTGTGTGGTGCCGCTGTTGCGGCCGCCAAAAGGCAGTTCGCCGGTAAACATTTCGTACAGGATAATTCCCAACGACCAAATGTCAACGTTGGTGCCAATTTGTCCGTTAATACCGTATTTGTTGGAATCGAACTGTTCGGGAGCCATGTATTCCATGGTTCCGAGTAGTTTTGAGGATTGGTCGCCGAAGGTGTTTAGCCGTTTTGCCAGCCCAAAATCGGCTATTTTGGGTATCCATTGCCCGTTTTCTTTGTGCAGCAGTATGTTTTGGGGCTTAATATCGCGGTGAACCACTCCTTTGCTGTGCAGGTAATCAAGTCCTTCCAGAATGCCTTCTACTACCTTGCCCAATTCTTGCATGGAAGGGTAGGTTTTCATGAAATCATTTAAATCGCCGCTGTTTACGTATTCCATTACCCCAATTTGGGCTTTGGCATTTTCGTCAAACATGGTAGGGGCATCTAAGATAACGGCATCGTAATAACGCACCAAGTTGGGGTGTTTAAAGGTCATTACCTTTTTCAACTCTTCCATTACCCCGTAGCGCTCGCTAATGTCGCCATGGTAGAATTTCAGCGCCACATCGCGGTTCATTTGCGTATCATAGGCTTTGTACACCTTTGAAAATCCACCTTCGCCCAATTTATCCTTTGTTACATCGTAACGATACCGCTGCCTGAATTCTTCCAATGTCATGCTGATAGCCTCATGTTTTATTTTTCCTGCCCAACAGATTAACCCTGCTTATAAAATCTGCAAACCACCTCATTGGCAGGGCAGGGGCTATTTGCCGGGTTTCTGCTGCTACCAGAGGGTGTTTACCAATTTGCAAAGGTAGTTTCTTGCGCTGAAAAGTAAGGCATGGTGAGTGGTATTTTACGGCAATTTACTGTAAAAAGCGGTACAACTGAGGTTGGGTACGTGTGGCTTACTCGGGCTGATACACAATATGAATAGCCTCGGAGCCTTCAAAATCTGATGAAAGGGTAATGCGGCGGGTATGTTTGCCATCGAAAATAGAGATGGCGGCTGTATTGGGCGGTTGTGCGCCAAGGTTATGGGCAAACAGCGTTAATGTGTTAATTCTGTTGAGACCCAGGGTTAGTTTAATGGTGTGTATTTGGTTTACCAATGTGTAATGCTCCAAAACACATTGGTCGTTGAAATAAAGCGATACTTCGTCGCCATCTTCGCGGCGGTCGTCCCAGATGTTTACGGTAATATTGGGTGAACCTACGGTAAAAGTTCCTTTTGGAATAACCTGCCGGTTGTTTAGTGCTGCCACCGGTTGGGGTGCCGGCGGGGCGGGTTCTTCTGCCGGCGGTGTTGGTGCGGGCGGCGTAGGCGGCGTAGGCGGTTCGGGTAGCACGTTGTTTAGTAGCCATAGTTTTATGGTTTTATCATAGCTTGCGGTGGCCATACTATTGTTATTTGCCGGGCTAAAGGCAAAGGCATTTACCTTGCTGCTGTGTTTATTCACTTCGGTAAATTTACCATCGGCAAGGTTCCAGATTCGGAAAGCCGGACCAAGGTTTCCGCTGGCTATTAACTCGTTATTGTTGCTAAAAGCAAGGTGGCTGTAGCCCTTGTTGCCGGCATCAAGGGTTTTGATAAAGCTGCAATAGGGGTAGTCCCAAAGCAGTATTATTCCTTTTTCGCACCAGGCGGCCAGTTGTTTGCCATTGCTGGAAAATGCCAGGTCGTTAATATAGTCGGAAATATGTTCATTAATGGTTTTAATTACTTCACCGGTTTGCAGGTTAAGAAATGAAATGGCATAACCGTTTGCAAAGGCAAGAAATTTACCATCGGGCGAGGTTCGGGCAATGGTGATGTCAAAATTGCCTTCAAACAGGGTTTGGGTTTGTGTATCTGTTCCGGTTGTTTTGCCGCTTTTTATTTTTTTAAATTTGCCGCCAAAATATACATATTGCTCATCGGGGCTAAATACTACAAAGTAGGCTTCTTTAAAGAGCGAGGTAGGCAGGGCAGTTTGCCAACGTTTAATTTCGGTAAGGGTGGCGGCGTTCCAAAGTATTACCGTTCCGTCATTTGAAGCGCTTGCCAGCAATTTGCCGCTTTTGCTGAATTCAACATGGTTGACCAATGCCGAATGCCCGCTTAACACCTGCGGCGTTTGCGTTTCGGGTGCGTTGGTATTCCACAGGTAAATGTTTCCGTTATGGGCGGCGGCGGCAATGGTTGAGCCATCGGGACTAAAAGTTATGTATTCTACTTTTGAGTTGCAGTTATAGGTTTGTTGCAATTCAACCGAAGCGGGTTGTGCCGTTGCAATGCGGTGTGTAAGCAGCATAAACAGCAGAACGGCAGGAAGGGAAATTTTATTCATATGCATAAGATTTTTATTTAAACAGTTCATTCTTTCAAGCCTTTTAGGCATAGGGGTTGAGTAACCAAAATTTTCGGGCAGCCGGCGGCTACTTTTTTTGCCTTACGAATACTTCATCGTTGGTAAAGCCGTTTTTCCTTACAAACTTTCTGAACTGTTTTTTTGTGATGGTAACCTTGTAGGGGGGCACGGTATCTTCGTTATTTTCGGCATACTCCAGCAGGTTGGCAATATCGGCTGCACTGTTTATGCGGCTAATGGTAAGTTTTCCCCGCAAAAGGTGGAGTTTTTTTACTTCCCAGCTATCGGGCCCGTATTTGGTGTTTAAAAAATAATACCCTTTTAATTTTCGCATTACGTTTTCGTTGTTAAGCACAAACAGGGTATCGGTATAGTGCATATGTGTTATAAGGCTGTCGCCTTCAAATTTTACGGGCATTTTTTCTTTGGTTTTCAAGTCAACCAAAGTATCGCCGTGCAGTTGCATATTGCTGTCAAGTTGGTTGGTATGCACTTTGGCATCGTAATCATATACCCGCGTTATTATCTTGTCGGAAATCAGCAGCATAGAACTGTTTTCGGTGCTTAGGTAGTTTCCCTGCAGGCGGTTAGGAAAACTGGGCACATTTTCGGTATTGGCCGGTTGCGGTTCGGTAAACGTTACAACGGGCTGGCAGGCGGCCAGCATCAGCAACACTATAAGGGGGAAAAGACTTACAATTTTTTTCATTACAACTAAGGTGGTTTGCCGGGTAAAACATGTTTTTACTTCTTTGTAATAACGCAGCCGTTGTTTGAAAAGTGCTGAAATGCAAAAAGTTGCCCTTAAAAAAAAGAGCAACTTTGCAATATGAAAACAAGTTTAGAGTGGCAAACTGCAAAAAGCGGGGTAAAGATAGGTTTTTATTCTGGAATAAAGGCTTTTGGCTTTTTTAACCCGAAAAAATATTTCAAAACAGGCAAGCTATGGGGTTTTAAAGGTGAATGACCTCCCCATAGGCGGCGGCGGTAGCCTCCATAATGGCTTCCGACATGGTGGGGTGCGGGTGAACGGTTTTAATAATTTCGTGTCCGGTGGTTTCTAATTTTCGGGCGGCCACCACTTCGGCAATCATTTCGGTAACGTTGGCGCCAATCATGTGTGCGCCCAGCCATTCGCCGTATTTGGCATCAAAAATTACCTTTACAAACCCTTCGCTGTGGCCGGCTGCTTTTGCTTTGCCCGATGCGGTAAACGGAAATTTACCCACCTTAATATCATAGCCCATTTCTTTGGCTTTTTGTTCGGTAAGACCTACCGATGCAATTTCGGGCTGACAGTAGGTGCAGCCGGGCAGGTTGCCGTAATCTAAGGGCTGAGGGTTTAAACCGGCAATGTATTCAACGCAAATTATGCCTTCGGCAGAGGCTACGTGTGCCAGAGCGGGTCCTTTGGTAATGTCGCCAATGGCAAAAATACCTTTTACATTGGTGCGGTAGTATTCATCGGTAATAACCGTGCCTTTTTCGGTGGCAACGCCCAATGCTTCCAGCCCTATGTTTTCAATGTTGGTTGTATAGCCTACGGCCGAAAGCACTACATCGCAGGTTATCTGCCGTTTTTCGGTTCCTTTAACCGTAAGGTTTACTACGCATTGTTTGCCCGATGTGTCAACCGAGTCGGCCGTAGTGCCGGTAAGCACCTCAATGCCTGCTTTTTTGTATTGCCGCTCTAATTCTTTCGATACCTCTTCGTCCTCAACAGGGGTGAGACGCGGCATAAATTCTACCAGCGTAACTTTGGTACCTATGGAGTTGTAAAAGTAGGCAAACTCTACTCCAATAGCGCCTGCACCTACAATTACTATGCTTTCGGGTTGTTGGGGCAGCGACATGGCTTCGCGGTAGCCTATTATTTTTTTGCCGTCCTGTGGCAAATTGGGCAACTGTCGCGAGCGAGCGCCGGTTGCTAAAATAATGTTCTTTGCTATGTGTTCGGATTTTGAGCCATCGGTGGCGGTAACTTCTACCTTGTTTGCCGTAAGCAGTTTGCCAAAACCATCAATAACCGTAATTTTATTTTTTTTAAACAAAAACTGGATACCCTTGCTCATGCCATTGGCTACTTCGCGGCTGCGCTTAATCATGGCCCCAAAATCGGGTTTGGCATCTGTTATCTGTATGCCAAAGTTTGCCGCGTGTTTTATATATTCAAAAACCTGAGCGCTTTTCAGCAGGGCTTTGGTAGGAATGCAGCCCCAATTTAGACATATGCCGCCCAACGACTCGCGCTCTACTACTGCCACGTTCATGCCAAGCTGGGCGGCGCGTATGGCAGCCACATAACCACCCGGGCCGCTGCCAACTACAATTAAATCAAATGATGCCATGAATTATTATTTGATGATCAACTAATTTGATTGAAGAAAAATGTGCCAACGTTCTGCAAGGCAAATTTTAAGGCTGCAAAGATAGTTGTTTACCCCGAAAAAACAGCCTGCTGCATTTTTAAATGACAACCGCCGTGCAATTTGGGTTCGCACAAAACGGTCATTTTTCCTTATATTGGCATTTGTAGGGGTAAAAAATTTCAAATTATAATACTTTTGCGGTAATTTTACCGGGCTAAGCCACACATAACGCATGACCTTTGAAGAAATACGGCGCGAACTGCGCAACAAACAATACCGCCCTATTTACCTGCTGCAGGGCGAAGAAACATTTTTTATTGACCGACTGGTGTTTTACCTCGAAAACGAAGTATTAGCCGATGCCGATAAAGAGTTTAACCTCATGGTGCTTTATGGTAAAGATACCGATGCCGAAACCATTGGCTCAACGGCAAGGCGCTATCCCATGATGGCAAGCCACCAGGTGGTTATTGTAAAGGAAGCCCAGCAACTTCCCGACATTGAAAAATTAGAAAAATATGCCCAAAACCCCATGCCAACTACCTTGCTGGTGTTGGCCTACAAGGGTAAAAAAGTGCGCAGCAACAGCAAACTGGCGCAGGCCATTGTGCATCATAAAGGGGTAATTTTTGACGCTAAAAAATTTTATGAAAGCCAAATTCCCGATTGGATAAAAAAATACATGCAGGCGCACCACTGCCAAATTGAGCATGAGGCCGCTGCCCTGCTGGTAGAATACCTGGGCAACGATTTGGGACATATTGCCAATGAACTCGATAAACTCCTGCTCAACATGACGCCCAATACTACGGTAAACAAACAACATGTTGCCGAAAATATTGGCGTTAGCAAAGAGTACAATGTTTTTGAACTGCAAGATGCCCTGGCAAACCGGCAAACAGTGCGGGTGTTTAAAATGGCCGATTACTTCAGCGCCAACCCCAAGGCAGGCCCGTTGGTTTTGCTCATTGCCAGTTTATACCGGTTTTTCAGCAAGTTGTACATTTACCACCATGTAATGCGGCAACCCGAACCGCAAATTTTAAAAGCCATGGGATTGAGCAGCGCCTGGGCATTGAAAGATTATAAAGCAGCAGTAAAGAATTTTTCGCCCGATAAAACCCGTAAAGCCCTTGAACTGCTTTATACCTACGACCTTAAATCAAAAGGATACAACAACGCTCACGGAACTACCGATGCCGACCTCATGAAAGAGCTGTTGCTACAACTCCTCTACACCTGACCAAACACTTTTACAGTTGAAACAACTATACCCCGGCAACCTGTTTTTTAAAATATTGGGCACATTGGCGTTGCTCTTTGTGGCGGCATGGGTGTACCCGGTTTTGCTTGACTGGGTTAAACTTCTGCTTGCCGCATTTGCCGGTATGGTTCTTTTAGATGGATGGATGCTGTTCAGAAACCGCAAAGCGTTTTTCGCCCAACGCACCGTACCCGAAAAACTTTCTAACGGCGACGACAACAAAATAACCATTCACTTGGAAAGCCGGTACCCCTTTGCAACCCGCCTGCAAGTTATAGACGAAGCGCCTGTACAATTTCAGTTGCGCCACCTGTTGTTTGCCTCGCAACTGCCGGCTGCCGGCGTTCAAACATTGGTCTATCATTTGCGGCCAACCCAACGCGGCGAATACCAATTTGCCAACACCCATGTTTTTGTGCAAACACGCCTGCAATTAGTAAGCCGGCGCTTTACCTTTCAAAACCCCGAAACCGTGCCCGTTTACCCCTCCTATATTCAAATGCGGCAGTATGAACTCATGGCCATCTCAAACCGCCTGCACGAACTGGGAGTAAAAAAAATACGCCGCCTTGGACACAATATTGAGTTTGAACAAATTCGCGAGTATGTATCCGGCGACGATTACCGAACCATTAACTGGAAAGCCACCGCCCGAAAAAACAACTTAATGGTAAACCGCTACCAGGACGAAAAATCGCAGGAGGTGTACAGCATTATTGACAAAGGGAGGGTTATGAAAATGCCTTTTAACCACATGAGCCTGCTCGATTATGCCATTAACGCTGCCTTGGTTATTTCAAATATTGCCATTAAAAAAGGCGACAAAGCAGGCATTATTACCTTTGCCGAACAAACAGGCAATATTTTACCCGCCGGTAACCGCGGCAGGCAAATGCACGATATACTGGAAATGCTCTATAAAGAAAATACCCGGTTTCTCGAATCGGATTACGAAAAACTGTTTGTCACCATTCGCCGAAAACTCAACCGCCGAAGCCTGATTCTGCTTTATACCAACTTCGAAACGCTTGCAGCGCTAAAACGACAGCTTAATTTTTTGCGCCGCATTGCCATGCAACATGTGTTGGTAGTGGTGTTTTTTGAAAACACAGAATTGCAGCAACTCCTTACAAAACCTGCACAAACCCTGCAAGAGGTTTACCAGAAAACCATTGCCGAAAAATTTGACTTTGAAAAAAAACTCATCGTTAAAGAACTTCAAAGCTATGGCATTTTCAGCATCTTAACTCCCCCCGAACACCTTACCGTAAACACCATCAACAAATACCTTGAACTGAAAGCAAGAGGTATTATATAAATTGTTGCCGCAAGTGTAAGGCAAATTGGGCTAACCAATTACAACATCATCATAATCAATTTCATATTATTCAAGGTTGCTTGCATTGGTTGCCTGCCTGTTATAATGTTGTATCTTTGCTACAATATTCTCTGATTTCTACCCTTAAACCCATCAACAAATGAAAATTAGAATACTTTATCTGTTTTTGGCATTAATGCTGCATATGCAAACGTATGCCCAGGCGCCACAGGCTATCAGTTATCAGGCAGTTGCGCGTTTTGCCAGTGGGCAGGTGATAGCCAACCAAACTGTAGGCATTAAAATCAGCATTTTACAGGCATCTGTAAACGGGGCAGTCCTTTACTCCGAAGAACATCAGGCAACAACCAATCAATTTGGGCTGTTTACCCTTGACATCGGAACCGGAACCCCGCTATTCGGTATTTTTTCGGGTATTAACTGGAATGACGGGCAGTACAAATTCCTGAAATCAGAACTTTCACCCGGAAATAACTTTGTTTATACCGTTGCCGGAACCACCCAACTGCTAAGCGTACCTTATGCCTTGTTTTCCGAAAATACGGCACGCGTAAGGGTAAACGGTGCCAATACAGCCATAGCCTCGCCTTTTAATGTGCAGGCATCGGGCGGTTATAATACGGCTGCAGGTTTTGAGTCGCTACAGTCCAATACCATCGGTATCAGCAATACCGCCGTAGGTTCAGCAACACTTAAAAGCAACACCACCGGTTTTAACAATGCCGCTTTTGGCTCCGGCGCACTGTATTCCAATTTAAACGGCAGCCATAACACAGCAATAGGGGAGGAGGCGCTGTTCTCCAATGCAGGCGGCAGTTTTAACACCGCCACCGGCGAAAATGCCCTCTTTACCAACACCACCGGTAATTACAATGTAGCGGCCGGCGCTTTTGCCTTAAACGGCAACACTACCGGCGACGGCAATACTGCCATTGGCTCCGATGCCCTTAAAACCAACAGCAGCGGCTATTTCAATACCGCCATTGGGGTAGGCGCCATAAAAGACAACCTTACAGGCATTAACAACACCGCCATTGGTGCACAGGCCTTAAAAACCAATACAATTGGCAACAACAATACTGCAGCCGGGGTCAATGCCTTGTATTCAAATTTAACAGGGTACAATAATGTGGCTGCTGGAACAAGTGCCTTGTACAACAATGTAAGCGGTTTTAACAACACCGCCATTGGCGAAGATGCCCTTTCCGGCAATACCACAGGTGTAAGAAACGCCGCCATTGGCGAAGATGCCATGTTTAACAATACCGAAGGTAGTAGAAATTCTGCCGTTGGCGAAGATGCCCTATTCAGCAACACAACCGGTTCCGATAACACGGCAATAGGCAACGCTGCCTTATATTTCAACAGCACCGGCAATTCCAATACCGCCACGGGTAAAAGCGCTTTATTTTCCAACACTACCGGCAGCAACAATACTGCGGGCGGAAGCAGCGCCTTGTTCTTAAACACCACCGGCAGTTTTAACGCTGCCTTTGGCGTGCAGGCTTTGTATTCCAATACAGAGGGCATCAATAATTCTGCGCAAGGATACCGCGCACTTTATGCCAATACCAGCGGAAGCAGCAATACCGCTCAGGGCAAAAATGCGTTGGGCGCCAATACTACCGGCAGCAGCAATACGGCATCGGGTTCGGCGGCTTTAAGTTTCAATACCACCGGCTACAACAATACGGCACATGGCGCCGGCGCCATGCTGTCTAACACCACCGGCAGTTTTAACACTGCAACGGGCGAAGAAGCGCTGTACAGCAATACCACTGGTCAAAACAACAACGCTTTTGGCGAAAATGCCCTGTTTACCAATACTGCCGGCAACAACAATGCCGCTATCGGAAACAATGCCCTGCAACTCAATACTTCGGGCAGCGGCAATATGGCTTTGGGTAACGGAGCCTTGCTCAACAATACCACCGGAAGCTACAATATTGGATTAGGTTTTAATGCCAGAACCGGCCCCGATACGCTTACCAATGCCATTGCCATCGGGAAGAATGCTTTGGTAAATGCATCTAACTGCCTTGTGTTAGGTGCTACTGGCCCCGATGCGGTAAAAGTAGGCATCGGGTTGCAAGTTCCCTTAACCGATTTACATATCCGCCAATCTAACGATACTTTTCCACTTAATGACGGCGGCGGGTTGCGTTTTTCTGCACCAGCGGGAACCGAATTCTGGCAAATAGGAATTGACAACAACAAAGATTTTGACTTTGTATATTCCGATACTGCAAGGGCTTATGTTGACCATATTACCGGCAACTGGGTTACGCTTTCCGACCGTAGATTTAAACAGGACATTCAGCCCATGCAGCACGTGTTGGGTAAGGTAATGCAACTGCAACCCAAAATGTACCATTTTACAAACAATACTAGTTCCGACAAGCTGAGTTGGGGTTTTATTGCTCAGGAAGTAGAAGCTGTTTTTCCCGAAGCTGTTTATACCAAAGGCCCCGAAAACCTGAAAGTACTTGCTTACAGCAACTTTGCCGTTTTAGCCATTGCAGCCATACAGGAACAGCAAAAAACAATTGATCAGTTACAGCAGCAAAACCGCCGGTTAGAGGAAAGACTCAGCCGTTTGGAGCAACTCCTGCAACAGAAATAAGCAATTTTTTAGGCAAAACTATTACGCCTTGCAGCGCAAATTCATGAATTTGCGCTGCAAGGCGTAATAGTAAAACAATGATTACTTTACTACAACTAATTTTTGGGTTGCAGTTTTGTTTTGCTGCACCACAGAAACAAAATAAACGCCCGGTACCAGTTGCTGAAGGTTGAGTTGATGTGTGTTTTGGGCAGATATTGCCATATTTTGCTGCATGACCACACGGCCCGTATAATCGGCTACCCGAAGCACTGCCGGCAGGGTAGGGTTAATGCCTGCAAAGGCAACAACTGCTGTTTGGCTTGCCGGGTTGGGGTAAACATACAATTGCGGTTGTGTTTGGGGTTGCTGTTGCGGGTTGTCTGTGCCAACGGTAAAACCGGTAATGTTTATATCGTCAATATACAGGTTATTTCCTGCGCCGCGCGTTTGCCTGAAAGCAATAATTACATTTCTTAACTCGCCAAACCCAAACAGGTTTACTGTTTCGCGCCGCCATTGGTTGCCGTTGGGCACAAATGCCGTTCCCAAAACCGGTTCGGAAGTGGTGGACAACTCGGCGCCGCCTTTAATAAATACGGTAGTGTAAGTTTCGCCGCAATCTGTAGAAACCAAAACTTCCAGCACATCGGGTTCTTCATCGGGCAATTGTTGGGCGTAAGCTACCCAAAACTCCAGCATAGGAGCAACGTTTTCAAAGTCGAGGTTGGGCAAAATAAAATCATCTATCTGCCCGGGCGCTATGTAGCCAAAGTTGTTCATATAGGCCGAATAAGTGCCGGTGTGTCCTGTTGTATTGTTAAGTTGAAAAAACTGTGCATCGGCAGAACTAAAATCCCACATACCGAAAGGAAACTCGGAACTTTCAAAACTATCGGCAAACGGAATGGGGTCGCCGGGCAGGTCGGAGGTAAAGGTAACCATTGAGGTGTTGTTGGTAGCGTTAAAATCTGCCACCCCATTGGGGTTGGTAAGCGTTACGGAGAGGTTATGAAGCAAGTTTCCGTTGCTGATAACAACCGGAGGCAGGGCAATGGTAACAATACCGGCGGGCGCTACTTCGCCGGTCCACTCGGTGGTATAGGGTTCGCCGCCATCAACCGAATAGCTTATCTGCACATAGTACAGCGGTTGTGTGCCAAAGTTCTGCATTTGAATAACCGGTTCCAGAACGGTGCAGTTGCCGGCGCCAAAGGGTTGTACTATGTTGTATAGCGAGGCATCGCTGGCGCCTAATTCTACCGGCACACAACCGTTAGACTGGGTAATGGCATAGCGGGCGCCGCCGGGTTCAAACAAAGCCCACATGCGTTGTTTTTGCCCAAGGGTAAACAGGTTCATGCAGCCATCATTGCTGTAATCCATGTAGTTTTCTTTCATGTCGTTGTAATCGGGGCTTTCGTTGCTGCAACTGTTGGTAGTAGGGCAACCGTAATTAGGCCCGTCGGAGCGCGGGGTATCGTTTACAAAATCATCTACACTGCAATCGCCATCGCCCCAAACATGCCGCAGGTTAAGCCAATGCCCTACTTCGTGGATGGTGGTTCTGCCGTAAATGTAGGGAGTAATATAAGGCGGTATGGTTCCAAAACAATTGTAGGCAATTACCACGCCATCGGTTGCCGGGTCTTGCCCCGGAAACTGGGCATAACCCAGCACATTGCCGCCGTTAATAGAGGGCACTACCCACATGTTGAGGTAAGTATCGGAGGGCCAGGCGTTATGCCCGCCGGTATTATCAAACTTGGCATCATCGGCACTGGTGGTAAAAGAGGTTTTTACGGTAGCTGTGCGGGTTATGCCGGTGGTAGGAAAACCATCGGGTGCGCGCTGTGCCAGGCAAAATTCAATTTCTGCATCGGCGGCAACGGGCAAAAATACCGAAGGAGTATTAACGGCATCCGAATTGAGGCGGCGGTAATCGGCATTCAATACCTCTAATTGCGATAAAATTTTGGCCTCACTGATGTTGGTTTCGGGAACCCCGGCATTATACAACACATGCACTACTACGGGTATGGTAACAATAGTGCCCATTTCTTTTACCCGACCGGCATTTTTTTCAATCCATTTTTGGGTAAAATCTTCTATTTGATTGATTTTTTCTGCTGCTGCCGGGTTATTTTGCAGCATGTTTTCCAGAGCAGGCATGGTGCCACAGGGTTCAGATGTTTGTGCATATAACAATACAGGCAACAGAAATGCCAGAACAAAGGCGGTTTTTGAAAACATAAAAGGTTATTGTAACAGTTAACAGATTTTGTTAATAAAGAAAGTTATTAAAAAAACACAGAGGTTACCAAACCACGCTTAGTTTTTGGGTTACGGTTTGGTTGCCAACGGTAAGGCGCACGGCATAAACACCCGGAAACCACTGCCCGGCCGGCAAATGAACAGCGTTTTCGCCTTTATTAACCTGAACAGCGTTTTGCCATACCATTTGTCCCGAAAAGGAAAATACCGAAACCTGTCCGGACAACGTTTGGTTACTTGTAAACCGAAGCAAGGCAAGGTTGTTTGCGGGGTTGGGCATCAGGCGCATACTGCCTGCCAAAAGGGTATTGGCTACCGGTGCGGCAGAGGTATTGCTGGCAAATACGTTAATATCGTCAATATACAGGTTGTTTCCGGTGCCGCGCACCTGCCTGAATTTTATTACCGCACTTCGGGTTCCTTTAAAATCCCAGAGCGAAACCTCATGGCGGCGCCAGTTGGCGGCAGAAGAAGGCTCAAATGCTGCCGAAATGGGGTTAAGGGCGGTAATCAATTGCTCGCCGGTTATTTTGTAGGCAGAGGTAAAGGTGCTGCCGCAGTCTGTAGAAACCAGCACTTCCAGCGTATCGGGCACATCGGCGGCGGTTTTAAGGGCGTAGGCCTGGTAAAACTCCAGCTTGGGGTTTACCTCGTCTAAATCTACGCGTGGAAGGGTAAACTCATCAACCGCACCGGTGGCGTTGTAATTTACATTTTCTATAAAAACCGAAAAACTGCCCGAACTGCCGGCGCCGTTGTACAGGGCAAAGGTTATATTGCTGCCCGGGTTATTAACCTGCCACCCGGTAGCCGGAAAACCACCCGTTTCAAAACCGGCGGCAAAGGGCAGGTCGGCTCCTTTGGGTACGGTAGCAAAGCTGGTAGTTTTTGTATTGTCGGCGGTGTTGTAATCTGCCACGCCGTTGGGGTTGCTAAAGGTAACGGTAAAACTGTGAATAATACCGGGAGTAATGGTGTTCATTGGAGGAAGGGTAATGTTTACCCACTCAAACGGCGGCAACTCGCCAATCCAATACGTGCTGATGGGGGCGCCGTTATCTACCGAATACTGAATGTCAACATAATACAAAGTACCCGAACCGGAGTTTACCAATTCAATAACCGGTTCAAAGGTGGTGCAAATGCCGGTTCCGTAAGGGGCAATGATGCTTAAGGCCGATGCATCGTTTTCGCCCACGCCGCAAATATCGGGTTGCGACACTAAGACGTTTCTTACCCCGCCGGGTTCCAGAATGGCTCTCATACGTTGTTTTTGCCCCAGTGTAAAGAGGTTCAGACAATTATCGTTGGAGTAATCCATGTAGTTTTGAATCATGTCGTTATAATCGGGGCTTTCATTGGTGCAACTGTTGGTGGTGGGGCAACCGTAGTTGGCTGCATCAGAAAGCGGGGTATCTGCCACCAGGTCATCGGTAAAGCAGGAGGGTTCGGTTCCCATGGGTAAATCTTTGTCGCCCCAAATATGAATTAGGTTCAGCCAATGCCCTATTTCGTGCGTGGCGGTGCGTCCTTTATCGTGTATAGGGCTAACGGAACCGGTTCTTCCAAATGCGTAATGAGCAATAACCACGCCATCATATTGCGCCGGGCCTTCGGCCGGAAACTGGGCATAGCCTAAAATTTCATCGCCATCGTCGTTGCTGAGGCTGTTACAAACCCACATGTTTAAATACCGGTTAGCCGGCCAGCCATCGGCGCCGCCCGAAGCAAAAGATTTTACATCGTTGCTGCTTACATTAAACACTTCCTTGTCGGTAGGGGTGCGGGTAATGCCCGTGGTTGGGTAACCTTCGGGGTCTTTGTGGGCAATACAAAACTCCACCTCAATATCGGCAGCTACGGGCAAAAATTCATCGGGTGTAAGGGTGGTATCGGCATTCATTCGCCTGAAATCTTCGTTAAGGGTTTCAATTTGCGAATAAATCTGCTCTTCACTCACATTTGTTTCGGGATTTCCGGTTGTATAGACCACATGTACTACAACCGGTATGGTATAAACTTCGCCCATGCTTTTTACATCATGGTGCGCTTTTATCCACTTTTGGGTATATGCCTCAACAGCTTCCCAATTTGTGCGGTTGCGGGGGTCTTGTTTATATAAATGTGCAGAATACTCGGTAGAAGCGCATCGGTGAACGGTTTGGGCATTTACCCGGCAAATGAAAAAGAGAGATAGAACAACACATGCAACGGTTTGAGGCATTAATTTCAACTTCATAAAGAGAATGCAGGTTAAGGTGGAAATGGAGTTAATTTGTTAAATATTAAAAAAAAGCATAGCCGATTTGATTTTGCTATGCAAATATACAAAAATGAAGCGGCAAATTATAGCAAAAAGAACAGGGTTAACAAATTAACACTTACTTTTGCCGTTTATTGAACAGCCCGAATTTGATTTTTCTGCTTAATACAAACCCAAGTTTATGCGTAACCCTAAAGTGCGGCTAATTGTTTTTACTTTGTTTGCTTTTGTTGCGGTATTTTTGAGCAGTTGTCGCAGAGGCGAAGATGACCCGTGGTTTTCCTTTACCACCCGAACCACCCGCATAACGGCCAACTGGCGACTCGATATTTACTCGCTCGATTTTGTGGATAAATTAGAAACTACCATTACCTTTAACAGTACCGCCTGCGATACCGGCAACATTGGCGGAACCAATATCTCCAACGTTATTCAACAAGAAGAACTGCAGGACTCTATTCTGAACTCTATAACCAACTATGTTGACGGGACAAATACCGTTACCCGCATTTACGACATTAATTTTACCTATTATCTTAATATTCGCGACAACGGCACTTATTTGGTGAACGGCACCTTCAGCTATTTTAACCCGCAGCAGAATGCACAGGTTGCCGGCGATTTTTCTTCTGACGAAAACACCTGGTATTGGGAAAACAGCGACCAAACCAAATGGGCGCTTACCTTTGTTAATTTTCCGATGATTGACGGCAGCAATATTGATGAGTATGATATTCCGATAAGGTATGTGCCGAAGCAAACCTTTGATTTAAGAGAGGTGCGCAAAGATGCCCTGCAGTTTGAATACCAAACACTGGAAGAGAACACGGTAAATAGCGTATTTAACCCCTACACGCTGTACCTGCCCAACGATACGGTGAGCAACTGCCAGCGCACAGTTGCTGCCAGCAGTCGGCTCGATGTGTACACCCGTTGGCAGTTTAAACTGGCAGAATAGATTTTCAGGCATTTCGCCTGTAAGTGTTTAGGTTTATACCTGTTGGCGGTTGTTTGTAGCTTAAATTATACAGGTCTTGGTTTTATCATCTGGGCGTAAGGGATTACCGTGGTAAAGCCTTTTTCGGAAAAATACTTATGTGTTTCAGTTGGGCTTTTTGCAGAGCAGGCCAGTACAAAATCGCCACCCCAGGCGCCCAATGACTTAACGGCGCCCCAGTAACCGGCAAAAAAAGTGGGTTTCACCATTGGCAGGTTAAGGGCTTCCGATACCAGTTGCTCATGCCGGTTCAGCAGGGTTTCAAATTGGGGCAATGTGGTACATTCTACAACTGCCTGCGTTATGCCCTCTATTTGCTGTATGTACCATGCGCGGCGGTTATTGGCATGGCGGTAAAAATGTTGTATGCCCTGTCTGGAGTTTTGTTTTTGACCAAGGTACACAAAGTACATACAATCTGAAAAAGGCGGGTAAAAGTTAACCGGCTGCACATGGGGCATTGTTCCCCATTTGCGGTACAGCAACGGGGTGTTGTGCATAGCACAGGCAATATCGTACCCCGAACCGCCAAACGTGGCAAATTGCAGTTGGTAGGCATCTGCCTGTGCCCACTGTGCAATATTGTTTATGAGGGTAGAACTACTGCCCAAACCCCAGTTTGAATGAAACTCCAGGTGGGTTTGCACCTGCAGAGGCAGCTCATTTTCCAAAAAACGGGGGTTTAACCGGCGCACCTCCTGCAAAATATGTTGCAATTTTCGGGCGGTTTGTTCTTGTTGCGCCATAACATTAAAAGGCTCAAATTGAGGGAATGAAAAACTGGCGCTAAACCAGCATTGCCCGTCTGGGGTAAAACTTTGCCAGTCAATAACCGGTTTTTCAATACCCGATAGCGGGTTTACCGTTAATGTTTGCCCTTTTTGGGTAGGCAAGGCCAGCGCCGAAGCGCCTTCCAGTACAAAATACTCGCCGGTAAGCAGCAATTTTCCGTTTGAGCGGTAACTTGTTGTTAGTACCGGCTGCTTTTCGGGGTGTTGCAGCATGGTTTTGTGTTGCTGTAGCGTAATTTTAGTATTTCAGCGCTTTTTTCAGGGTTTTTTGGGTGCGCCCGCCCGAAAAATATGCCACCATGGTTATATAGTACAAACCGCTTTGCAACAGATTCAGCGGCGGCAGTGCCGCGTTGTGTTGTCCGGGTTGGTAAGCAGTTGCAGAGGTAAAAACCGCCTTTCCGTCTGCGGTAAACAGGTTTATGGTTACCTGTGCAGGCTCCTGCAAGGTAAAAGGAACGGTTAGTTCGTTGGCAAACGGGTTGGGGAAGGGTTGCCCTGTTACCAAAGCCGGTTGATAGCTTGCCTGCGGTTGTACCGATACCAACAGGTTAGAGTAACCGGGTGTGGGAGCCGATAAATTTTGCAGGTCGCCTGCGCCATCGGGCAACAGTCCCTGGGTTAAATTGGTTTGTTGCGGGCCATAGGTAAGGGTATAAACAGGCTGTGCAAAGGGTCCGAAAATACCTATTTGCTCGCCGCCGGCGCTAAGTTTAAAGGGTGCGTGGGTGGGTCCTTGTAGCACATCATCATCGGCCCATATAAGCAGAAAACCATTTGCCGCCAGCGAAACATTGGGCATTTGCCATTTGGTGGGATTGCTCAGGTCATCGGTAAGAAAAAATGCGCCCAGGTTAACAGGTTCTGTACCGGCGTTGTAAATTTCAATCCAGTCGGCATATTCGCCAAATTCATCGGCTATGGAGTTGCTGTTGCTGGCCATAAACTCGTTAACAACCAAAGGCGCTGCGCTTTGCGCCATATACACCTGCCGGTAAGAATTTTCGGCAAGCGGTGTACGGTTTTGTGCGCCTAAGTCGTCGGTTGCGGTAATGTAATATTCTATTAATGAGAAAGCCGGAATGCCGGATAAGACAGCGCCAAAAATGCCGTCGTTTTCCAGTGCATCGCCCGATGTGCCGTCGTCTTGCATGGCAATGGCGGTAAAAGAGCCGCCGTTTATTCGGTAATACAGCCATGCCTGCGGGGAAGCCGCAGCATTATTGTCAAAAACAATAGCCGAAATTTGTATATTTTGCCCTGCTACCGGAAGTTCGGGCTGATGCGCCGCGCCAACAATTACCGGGGCCGTATTTTGTGGCAGCAGTTGTGCCAAAGCAGCATTGCGGCGGGCGGTAATATAGGGTTTCAGCCCATAGGTTACATGAGCGCCAAGAGCTTCGTCGTAGCTGTCATGAAAATCGGCAATAGAATAGCCATAGTCGTAGGTTCTGAAAATATCGGCTTCGGCAAAGGGGGTAATAAGGCTGTGCAGGTCATCAATTCGGGGGAAAAAAACATCGGGGTTGGCGGCTGTTTGCAGCAGGGTGTTAAAGTAATAGGTAAAGCGGTTTCTGAATTCGGGCACATTGAGCAGTTTAGTTGCCAGCGGCGGAAAGTTGGGCTGTGGCGACCAGTTATATACATTCCGGGTTGCCCAATCAACGCCAAACCAGTCAATGCCAAAGGTATTATCGGTGTCGTAGGGCATAAATTCAAACTTGCCGGTATGGGTGTTTCGGTACAGGTAGTAGTTGTTAATGTTGTAGCTGTAGTTATCCCAGTTGCCGGTAAAAATATCAAGGGCTAAAACGCGCAGGTAGCTGTCAACATTAAAAACGGCATCGAGGTTACCGGCATAATTGGGTCCATCGGGTTGGTTAACGGCGGTAATGAGTTGCAACAAATCGGAGTAATCGTCCAGGTCGGTATTGGTTTGCAATTCGTAAGCGCGTCTGCCGTTTTGTTCAAACTTGTATGATTCGGGGTTATTGTTGATGTATTCGAGCGAAGCGGGGTAAAGGCATTTATACAGGTTGCCCGAATTATTGCCGAAGCGGTTTTGTACAAACTCCTCGTCAATATGTTCAACGCTGATGTATAAACCCATGTACAAGCCGTTTACATAAAAGGCTACGTGGTTGGCGCGCGGCGCAGGAATGCCCATTTTTGCTGCCAAATCCCAATAGAGTTTTGCCCTTATGATAGAGGGGTCGTTGTGCTCGCCGTTGAGGTTTATTTTTTCGAGGCCTTTGTATTTGTTGCCCGGGGTGTAGGTATTAAACGATATTTTGAACGATTTTTTGGCCGAAGAAAGCGAACTGTTTCCCTTGAGCCCCAACCCTATTTGCGTAACGGTATCGGTAAAAATGCCGCTTGTAAATACAAAAGTAGCAGGGAACTCGGTATCGCTGTTTGGGTTAACAAACAGTTGGTCAAAGTCGGTGGGGTTAATGGCAACATCAATTCGGGGTATGGCGGCGTCGTTGTACAGGATATTGGCGGGATCGTCGGGGTCAAGATGGTAGGGCGATGGTATAATGGGCTGTTGTGCGGCGGTGTTTATGACGCAGGACAAAAAACACAGAAAGAACACACAAATTTGTATTGGCTTGGCTTTCATGGCAGAAGAATTGGTTTTGAAAAATTACCCGACTAATGCTGCAATGCATAAATATGGAAAAAAGTTTCCGGCGCGTTTGGAATTAGGGGCAATTGCTTCACTATGCACTGTTTTGAAGCAAGAATCATTGGGGCAAGACAATTGAGCAAGATGAACTGACTGTACAGTGTTGCCGATGCCGAAACAAGAATGTTTGCCCACCTTTTACCCTGCAAGCGCAGGGAATCTATTGCGCAGCAATCCGTAACTAGCAAAAAGGGTGGTGGTGTAGCAAAAATCGCCCAGAATTGTATTGGCAAAAAATGGTATGGCGGCTGCATAGCAGGCTGCCAAGCCCTGCCAGGTGAGCGCATACATACCACCCGAAACCCATACGCCAAAGTTGGTGATAAGAAAAAATAATACCGATGATGCCAGCGAAGCGCCTATTACCCGGCCTGCCGTAATTTTACCCAACGCCATAAAACCCAGCCCCACAATTAGACCAAAACTGAGGTAAACCCACAGTTGCCCGGTATCAAACCAAACAAATGACGGGTAATATTGGGCATAAACTACGTTATTTAAAAATAAATCGCTGAGCCATAGACCGGCAAAAGGCACTATAAATGCCCAATGGCGGGGCTTAAACCAGGCAGCGCCAAACAAAGCCATGGCGCCAACGGGGGTAAAGTTGGGCGGGTGTGGCAATATACGGCTGAATGCAGCCAGCAAAATAAGCAGTGCAGGAACTAAAAAGCGTAGGGTGATGGTATGTGTTTTCATATAATATGGATTACCTTTGTTCTGTAAACAAACAAACTTAGCTAATGTTGGCCGTCTGTTAGCAGGCGGCGCCATAAAAAGAGGGTTTGAACGGCAGGTTTAACCAGCTTCGTTGCTGCAAATTTCGTAAAATACTGGTATATTTTACCCTTCACTGCCTCAAAGTTTAAAGAATTTAGGTAAAAATGGCTCATTTTCTTGTTCAAACATATTTGCTGCGCATTTGGTGGAACCCCAACCCGTACTTATTTGAGTTGGGCAGTTTAAAACTGAAATGGTATGGAGTATTGTTTGCCCTGGCTGTGCTGGCAGGCTATTGGGTATTGGTGGCATTGTACCGGCACAGAAATTTACCGGTAAGCCGTGTGGCGGCGCTGGTTCAGTACCAGTTTTTAGGCGGCTTAGTTGGCGCGCGTTTAGGGCAGGTGTTGTTTTACGAATTGTCCTACTACCTTGCGCACCCCGCCGAAATATTGCTCATTTGGCACGGCGGTTTAGCCAGCCACGGCGCTGCCATAGGGGGCTTTGTTGCCACCTGGCTATATGTGCGGCGGTATAAAGAATTGGGGTACCTGCAAATGGTAGATGTGTTGGTTGCGCCGGCAGCCCTTATAGGCGCACTTATTAGAATTGGCAACCTGTTTAACTCCGAAATTATAGGTAAAGTTTCCAACGTTCCATGGGCATTTGTGTTTGTGCAGCGCGATATGCAGCCAAGGCACCCCTCGCAACTGTATGAGGCAATTATGCTAACATTCGTGTTTGCCCTGCTGTTTTATTTACAAAAAAAACGCACCTTGCCAACCGGATTGCTATCGGGTTTGTTTTTTACCATTACCTTTACCCTGCGTTACCTGCTCGAATTTTTTAAGGAAAATGCCGCCGTTTCGCAACCGCTCAACCTGCTCGCCGCTGTTTTAGGTGCGGCCCTAATTGGTTGGGTAGCCCTGCGCAAAACCCCAGTCTGACCACAACTGCCAACACTTATTAGCTGCCTTTGTAAATTTTCCATTTATTTGCTACCCACATGCTTGCTGCTTTTACCACCCACCTTGCCCAATCTTGCTTAGTACAGAAAAATAACCGGCTGTTGCTTGCCGTAAGCGGCGGCGTAGATTCGGCGGTAATGTGCCGGCTCATGCAAGAGAGCAACATGCAATTTGGAATTGCCCACTGCAATTTTGGGCTTAGAGGCGCCGATTCAGATGCCGATGAAACATTTGTGCTTGAGTTGGCGGCGCAGTACAACGTGCCTTTTTATTCGGTACAATTCAACACCCTGCAATTTGCAGATGAAAACAAGGTTTCGGTGCAAATGGCAGCCAGAGCGCTGCGATATGATTGGTTAGAAGACATAAGGCAGCAAAACGGCTATACTTTTATTGCCACGGCACATCATCAAAACGATATTGCCGAAACCATGCTGCTTAACCTTACCAAAGGTACGGGTTTGGCCGGTTTGCATGGTATAGCCCCAAAATCGGGTAAAATTGTGCGGCCGTTGCTGCCGTTTTCAAAAGCAATTATCGAAAACTATGCACAAACCTGCAACCTGCCTTTCAGAACCGATGCCAGCAATGCCGAAACCAAGTATGTGCGCAATAAAATAAGGCATTTGGTTATTCCGGCGCTCAAAGAAATTAACCCCGCCCTTGAAGAAACTTTTTACCAAAATGCACGGCGCTTTGGCGAAATAGAGCAGGTTTACCTTTCGGGCATTGAACTGTACAGGAAAAAGTTATTTCAGGGTACCGAAAAAGAACGCCTTATTTCCATTGGCAGGCTACTTAAAATACAACCCCTGCAAACGGTTTTGTACGAACTGCTGAAACCTTTTCATTACAATGCCGCACAGGTAGTACAAATTATAGAAGCGCTTACCAATACACCCGGTAAAGTTTTTTACTCGGCCACCCACCAACTTATAAAAGACCGCAAATTTCTTATTTTATCGGAAAAAACAGAAAAAGACACCAACTATACACTCATAGAAAAGGAAGTTGAAACAGTTGAGAAAACAGGATTGCAATTGCAGTTTTCCTATCATAGCCCCGATGGCTTTGTAATAGATACCGGCAACTGCATTGCCAGCCTCGATGCGGGCAAACTGGTTTTTCCGCTGCTGCTGAGGCGGTGGAAAACCGGCGATTATTTTTACCCCTACGGCATGAACATGAAAAAGAAAAAATTGAAACGCTTTTTTACCGACCTAAAACTGAGCCTTGCACAAAAAGAAGCCGCCTGGATTTTAACCGATAACCGAGGCCGAATTTGCTGGGTAATTGGCTTTCGGCCCGATGAACGCTTTGCCATAACCGGAAAAACAAAAGAAATTTGCCGTATTGTTTGTAATTTTACCTGAAAGAGGCAATTTTGCTGCCCTTGTACTGTTTTATCTTAAATTTTTTGTTGTTTTAAATCTCCATTATTTGTGTTTACAGGAATTATTGAAACATTGGGCACGGTTATTAAAACAGAGCAGGAGGGCACCAACCTGCATATTTGGGTGCGTTCCAACATCTGGCACGAACTTAAAACCGACCAAAGCGTATCGCATAACGGTGTTTGCCTTACCGTTACAGAAACCAATGCAGCTCAAATGGCACACCGCGTAACTGCCATACAGGAAACCCTTCAAAAGAGCAGCCTCCGCCAACTGTCGGCCGGAAGTTTGGTCAATCTGGAGCGTTGTTTGCGCATAGATGCACGGCTCGACGGGCATTTTGTACAAGGACATGTTGATCAGGTAGCACAGGTAGCCAACATAGAAGCGGCAGGCGGCAGCTGGTACTTTACCTTTAATTATGAGCCGCTGACCGACAATATTTTGGTAAACAAAGGTTCGGTATGTATTGACGGTACCAGCCTTACCGTTGTTGAGGCAAACAATAACTCTTTTTCGGTGGCCATTATTCCTTATACTTACCAACATACCCTGTTTCATACCTACCAAACAGGAAATTTGGTAAACCTTGAATTTGACATTATTGGCAAATATATTGTGCAATTGTTTAAACAATACACACAAACAAACGGGTTAAATATTGTTAAATCGAAACTTTAAAACACAAAAAACGTTTTTAAACTTAAACCAAAACCGTATTGTTACCCTCTAAACAAAAGGAATAAACGACCAATTTTTTGACAGGCAGGTGATATATAAGGGTGCTACAGCAGCAGTTTTGCCCTTACAGGTATAAAAAAAGTAAAATTTCACCATTGCCGAAGCAGTTAAAAAGCCTGTAGTTTCATTTGTTTTTAGCTCATGCGCTTTACCTTTTAAAAAATGCCAACAACCATACAAAATTATGATTAGGAAATTTTTCGGTTTAACATTGCCATTTATTATTACAGGTGTTTTTGTGTTCGGACACTCACAGGAGAACCAAAACCCGCCGCTTCCCGAAAAAGGAGAAGCCATACTTCGGGTAATCATGCAGGATTTGGCATCGGAACATTATGAACCGCTGCCCATAGACAATCAGTTTTCCGAAAGAGTGTACAACCTGTACCTCGATGATTTGGACCCCACCAAACGGTTCCTGCTTCAGCCCGATGTTGCAGAATTAGAAAAATACAAAACCAAAATTGACAACCAGATTTTGGACGTAAGTTTCGATTTCCTGAACCTTTCGGTAAAAATTATTGATGAAAGGGTGGCAGAGGCTAAAACCTACTACAACCAAATTCTTCAACAACCGTTTGATTTTACTAAGGAAGAATCCCTGGAACTCGACTCCAAAAAACTGGGTTATGTTCAAACCAAAGAAGAGTTAAAAACACGCTGGTATCAGTCGCTCAAATATCAAACCATGGTGCGCCTTGCCGATATGATGGAAGAACAGGAAAAAGCGGTTGAAAAAGGCGACAAAACATATAAATCCAGGAACCTTGAAGAAATGGAGGCAGAAGCACGCCAAAAAGTGCTGAAAACTCAGGACAGCTGGTTTAACCGCATGGACAAAATTACCCCCGACGACCGTCTGGCAGCCTACCTCAATGCCATTACCTCGGCTTATGACCCGCATAGCAATTATTTCCCGCCCAAAGCCAAAGAAGATTTCGATATTTCACTTTCGGGCCGCTTAGAGGGTATAGGCGCTACCCTTCAGGAAAAAGACGGATATATTAAAGTAATTAGCATTGTACCCGGCAGCCCTTCGGCAAGGCAGGGAGAATTGCAGGTAGATGATGTTATTTTAAAGGTAGCACAAGGCGCCGATGAACCAGTTGATGTGGTGGATATGCGCCTTGATGATGCCGTGCAACTTATTCGGGGCAAAAAAGGAACCGAAGTAAGGCTTACCATCAAAAAAGTTGACGGAACCGTTAAGGTTATTTCCATCATTCGCGATGTGGTGATGATAGAAGAAGGATACGCAAAATCTGCACTGGTAAAAGATACGCAATTAGCCACTACTACAGGGTACATAAACCTACCCAAGTTTTATGCCGATTTTAACCACCAGGACGGCAGAAACTGTGCCGACGACGTGGCAAAAGAAATCAGCAAACTGAAAGCCGAAGGCGTAAACGGTATTATTCTCGACCTTCGCGACAATGGAGGCGGCTCGCTCAGAGATGTGGTAGATATGGCAGGCTTGTTTGTTGACAGCGGACCCATTGTACAGGTAAAATCGCGCGATGAAGTACCTTACGTATATGAAGACCGCGACCCGCAAACGCATTACGGCGGGCCGCTGGTCATATTGGTAAACCAGTTTAGCGCATCTGCTTCCGAAATTATGGCAGCAGCCATGCAAGATTACGGGCGAGCCGTTATAGTAGGCAGCAAAGCCACCTATGGTAAAGGAACCGTACAACGGTTTACCAACCTCGATGCTTTGGTTGCCGACAACGCCCTGCGCCCAATGGGGTCACTTAAACTCACTATTCAAAAATTTTACCGCATTAACGGACATACCACACAACTCAACGGCGTTATTCCCGATATAACATTGCCCGATAAGTATGCTCAAATTGAAGTGGGCGAAAAAGAACAGCAGTATGCCATGCCTTTCGACCAAATTGCAGCTACCAAATATACGCCCTGGCAAAGCCCCAACTCGTTCAGTATTGAAAAAATTAAGAGCCAAAGCCATCAGCGAATTGATAACAACTCCACCTTCCAACTTATTGAGCAACAGGCAGCTTACCTCAAAGAACAACGCGACAATACTACCGAAACGCTGAACCTTGAAAAATATCGGGCAGAACAAAAGCAAAACGAAGCCCAAAACAAAAAATTCAACGACATTACCCGCGTAATTCCCGAACTTGCCATACAATCGCTCCAATCCGATGTATCGGAAATGGCGGGCGATACGGCAAAACTGGCGCGCGCCAAAGATTTTACCACAAAACTTACCAAAGATGTTTACCTCCTTGAAGCTGTTTCTATCATTAATGATATGAATACGAGGTAAACTTAACTTGTCGGATAACTGAAAAGTGCAACGTCTGCTACTTACAGCAAATGTTGCACTTTTCTTTTTTCTCCCGATGCTTAACTGCGCTCCCCAAAAGGAAAGCTATTTCTGCGGAGTTGGCGCCGGCTTATTCACGACATCTTTCAGAATTTCCAGAAACTTCAGCCCCTCGCTTCCTTTCTGTTTTAAGCAAGCCTCCATTTCAGATGCATGTTTTTTAACACTGCTGCGTACCTCTACCATCAGCAGCATCTTGTTGTTATCCAAATCTTTTATGCCGGCATCGGTATATTTAACCTTCAAATCGCTATACACCACATTTACTATGCAGGCGCACTTTGCATCGGTGGCAGTGCCGCCTTTGCAGGTGTTGTGATACATATTGGTTAGTGTAGTTTTTTCAAAAAGGCCTTCAATGGTGGGTGTAGAAAAAAAGCTGGTAATACTTCTGCCGCTTATAAAGTAAAACAATGCAGCAATAACAGCCACAAAAAACAAAATGCGGAAGAAAAACCGGGCAACACGCATTAAAATGTAAATAACAATAATTGCCCCAATGGCAAAAACCAATAACTCTGTTGTACCTATATTATTAAACATATTAGAACAATAAAATGGTTTGAATAAAAGAATAGGGTGGTTTTCAAAACGGTTAGTTGGTAAAAACAGACAAAAGTAGGCATTTTTTACCGAATACACAAAACACGGACAAACCTTCCAAAATGTATCTGGCGCAAATTGGTTGCCCTTGTTTTTAGCCAACCTGCCGGAAATCTACTTTTTTCAAAATTTTCAGAAAAATTTGAAAGTTCGGCTAACAAACTTATTTTTACCTTGTTTATTGAATGTGCAAAGTGTAACAATTAGTTTTAGCACCTGCAAAAAGCCGAAAAAGCTCTAAATAAAGGCAAATTTATTTAGAAGTTGTCTAAACAATGAAAAAAAATAGCGGCGGTGTTTTTTTTACGGTTATAATCTATAAATTTGCACCGCCAAAAAACTGTTAACGCATTTTAACATAATTCTTAGTTGTTGAGTTAAAAATTGAAGTAAAAACAGATCCAATCAATATGTTTAGTATAAGGCGTTTCAGCTTACTCATTACCGTTTTTGTATTATTTGCCTGCAATTTGTCTGTTTGGGCGCAAGATGCGGCAGATCCGCGCGCCGGTGAGGCATACAAAAAAGGACAGACTATATTTACCGGACAGTGTACCAGTTGCCACCGTATTAATCAAAAACTGGTAGGCCCTGCGCTTGCCGGCGTATATGATAAATATGATAAGGAATGGCTGTACAAGTGGATTAAAAATTCGCAGGATCTTATAAAAGCCAATGACCCCAAAGCAGTGGCTATTTATAATGAATTTAATAAGACCGTTATGCCTGCCTTTAGTTTATCTAATGCAGATATTGACGCAGTGCTTACTTATATTAAGGTAGAAACCGACAACCCGGCCGCTGCCGCTCCGGCTGCCACAGGTGCTGCCGCTCCTGCTCCGGCAGGCGGCTCGCCCAATACCATAACCCTGTTTCTTACCATTATTGCCGCCGTTCTGCTGGCCGTTGCTTTAATACTCAGCCGCATTACAGGTACTTTGGGCAAAATGCTCCGCGAGAAAATGGGCGAATTGATGCCCGATGCCATTCCGCTGGGTAAAATTCTTTTCAGCAAAAAAATGATGGCCTTGGGTTCGCTGGCAATACTCATTTTTTTGGGGTATGCCACCGTTGACAGCGCTACCAAACTCGGACGCCAACAAGGGTATGCGCCTGCACAACCCATAAAATTCTCGCACCAGTTGCATGCCGGGGTAAATAAGATAGACTGCCAGTATTGCCATTCGGGTGCTTCTAAAGGCAAGTCGGCCGTAATTCCTTCGCCCAGTTTGTGTATGAACTGCCATAAAGCCATTAACCAAGGTCCAAAATATGGTAAAGAAGAAATTGGGAAAATTTACAAAGCAGTAGGCTGGGACCCCGACAAGTTGCAGTACATACCAAACTATGAGCAAAAACCGGTAGAGTGGGTGCGCATTCACAACCTTCCCGACCATGTTTATTTTAACCACTCACAACACGTAAAAGCCGGCGGGGTTGCTTGCCAAACCTGCCACGGGCCGGTAGAAGAAATGGAAGTAATGCGCCAAAATGCCTCATTGGGTATGGGTTGGTGCATCAATTGCCACCGCCAAACAAATGTTAATTTTTCGGGCAATGAATTTTACAAGTCTTACGAAAAATTGCACGAAGATTTGAAAAGCGGTAAAATTAAACAAGTGACCGTAGAAGATATTGGCGGTTTGGAGTGCCAGAAATGCCACTATTAATAACGGAAAACACTACCCAAGCACAATTAAAATTAATAATTTTCGAAAAATATAGTCGAAATCACTAAGATATATAGCCAAATGCAGCACAAGAAGTATTGGAAAGGTTTCGAGGAATTGAACGAAGACGCAAAGTTCCTTCAAAATAAGCGCAACGAATTTCCCGAAGAATTACCCCTCTTGCAGGAGTTGGGCAATGTGGTTAACGAAAATACCGCTTCGCGCCGTGATTTTCTGAAAGTGCTGGGTTTCAGCGTAACGGCCGCCGCAGTGGCTGCCAGTTGTGAAATACCGGTAAAGAGAATTATTCCCTACGCGGTAAAACCGGAAGATGTGACCCCTTCAATTGCCAGCTATTACGCATCAACTTTCCTGAACGGCAATGATTATTGCAGTGTTCTGGTAAAAACGCGTGAAGGCCGTCCAATAAAAATTGAAGGCAATACCCTGTCTGCCATCACCCGGGGTGGTACCAGCGCAAGGGCGCAGGCATCAGTGGTTAGCCTGTACGATGGCTCGCGAAGCACAACCCCGCGAAAAGGCGGCGAGCGCACCGACTGGCAAACCGTTGATACAGAGGTAAGCCGACAGCTTGCAGCAACATCGGGTGCTATTGTACTGCTCACCGGTACAGTAGCAAGCCCAAGCACCCTGCAGGTTTTCAACGATTTTAAAGCAAAATATCCCACTACCCGCCATGTTACCTTTGATGCCGTTTCTTACAACGGCATTACTTCGGCCAATGAGCAGATGTTCGGTAAAAAAGCAATTCCTTCTTACGATTTCAGCAAGGCACAGGTAATAGTGGGCATTGGTGCCGATTTTCTTGGCACATGGGTTTCACCGGTAGAATTTACCAAACAATACGTTAAAAACCGCAAAGTAAGCAAAGAGCAGCCTGCCATGTCAAAACACTGGCAGTTTGAATCGCTTATGACCATTACCGGCGGCAAAGCCGATAAACGCTTTACCGTAAGCCCCACCGAAGAAGGTGCCGTAGCAGTAGCCCTGTACAACGAATTGGGCGGCGGTGGACCTGCCGTTAATTTAGATGCCAAGGTTACGGCAGCCTTAAAACAGGCAGCCATGGAATTAGCAGCCAACCGCGGAAAATCTTTGGTAGTAAGCGGTTCAAATGATGCCAACGTGCAAATGGTGGTAAATGCCATTAACAACCTGCTGGGCAACTATGGCAGCACGATTGATATGGGGCAATCTTACAACCTGTATCAGGGCGACGACAAAGCTATGGCTGCATTGGTTGACGATATGAACAGCGGCAGGGTAGGGGCAATCATTGTTTATGGAGTTAACCCCGCCTACAACTACCGCGAAGCTGAAAAATTCGTAAGCGGATTGAAAAAAGTGCCCCTCAGTATTTCTTTCAGCGACCGCTTAGACGAAACCGCCCAACACTGCACCTTGCTTTGCCCCGATAATCACTACCTCGAATCTTGGGGCGATGCCGAAGTAAAATCGGGCTATTATAACTTGCAACAACCTACCATTGCCTCTTTATTCGATACCCGTCAGGCTCAGGAAAGCCTGCTGCGCTGGTCGGGAAATCAGGCATCTTACTATGATTATATTCGGGCTTACTGGCAACAAAATATATTTGCGAAGCAAAGTTTACTGTCTAATTTTGATGCTTTTTGGGATAAAACCCTGCACGACGGCGTTTTTGAGGTGAATAACCCGGGTAAAACCGCTGTTGGTGTAATTGGCGGCATGTATGCAAATAGCGCTATTCAAAGGAACAATGCTGCCGAAAGCGCCGGCACATCCGGGGGCAACGCCGTGTCGGCACAGGGTAATGTCGCTGCCGCCGCACAAGCTGTTGCACAGGCAGCTTCGGGTGCATCGGGGCTTAAACTGGTGGTGTACGAAAACGTAGTTATGGGCGATGGCCGCTATGCCAACAACCCCTTCCTTCAGGAAACCCCTGAGCCTATTTCAAAAGTATGCTGGAGCAATTATGCGGCAGTTGCCAAGTCTTTGGCCGATGAAAAAGGCTGGAAAGAGTATGACTTGTTAGAAGTAAAAGCCGGTAATTACTCGGTTAAACTGCCGCTTGTTTTCCAACCCGGGCAAAAAGCCGATACCATTTCTGTTGCATTGGGCTATGGCAGAACCAAAGCAGGAGCCGAGCAATGCAATGTTGGGCAAAATGCGTTTCCATTTGTTGGCTTTAACGGCAACCAGTTTACCTATATAGTAACCAATGGCGTATCTGTTGAAAAAGTGGGCGGAACGGTAGAAATGGCCCGAACCCAAACACACCACACCATTGACGATACCGGCGTTGGCAACAACAAACGCCCCCTTATACGGGAAACCGAACTGGTAACCTATGAGAAAAATCCGTGGGCAGGCAATGAGTTGACCAAAAAACTGAAAGACCACCCCGATGAATATTTCTTTACCCTTTATGGCAAAGACAATGAATTTGGCCCGCATACCGAGTTGTATAAAAGAGGCCACCACTGGGGTTTGGCAATAGACCTGAACACTTGTGTTGGCTGCGGTGCCTGTGTTACAGCCTGCAATATTGAAAACAATGTGCCTATTGTTGGTGCAGACGAGGTGAAACGGGCACACGAAATGCACTGGATGCGCATAGACCGCTACTATTCGGGAGATATGGAAAACCCCGATGTGACGTTTATGCCCATGATGTGCCAGCATTGCGACAACGCACCCTGCGAAAACGTTTGTCCGGTGGCAGCAACCAACCACAGCAGCGAGGGTATAAACCAAATGGCTTATAACCGTTGTATTGGTACCCGCTACTGCGCCAACAACTGCCCCTATAAAGTGCGCCGCTTTAACTGGTTTGACTACCAAGGGGCCGACAGTTTCTACAAAGGAACCATCTTTGACAATGATGAGTACATTATGGTGGAAGACCTTACCCGCATGGTGCTGAACCCCGATGTTACGGTGCGCTCACGCGGGGTTATTGAGAAATGCAGTTTCTGTGTGCAGCGCATACAGGAAGGTAAATTGGCAGCCAAAAGAGAAGGACGACAGTTGAAGGAAACCGATATTTTAACCGCCTGTCAGCAGGCTTGCCCGGCCGATGCTATTGTTTTTGGTGATGTAAACAACCCTGAAACAACCGTATCAATATTGAGCGCCAATGAACGCAGCTATCGCTTACTTGAAGATTTGCATGTGCTGCCCGGTGTAGCTTATATGACACAAATCAGAAACCGGGAGGCTACGGAGAGTTAAAACAAGAGGTTAAACATGAAGGACACAGTTAATAAAAAGTAAAAGCATATTTAAGAAGAGTTGTGTAGATTCAACACTTCGGAAAATAAAGAAAAAAAAAGTTTCTTACTATGCATTATACATCGCCCATAAGAGAGCCGCTAATTAACGGCAATAAGTCTTATCACGATATTACAGAAGACATCAGCCGCAGCATTGAACAACCACCTCGCCTTTGGTGGATAGCTCTGCTGGTGTCGGGTGCAGTTGCTACCGTAGGTGTCCTGCTCATTTTATACACCATTTGGAAAGGGATTGGTGTGTGGGGTTTGAACAAAACCGTAAACTGGGCATGGGATATTACCAACTTTGTATGGTGGATTGGTATTGGACACGCCGGAACACTTATTTCGGCAATTCTGCTCTTGTTCAGGCAAAGATGGCGTACCGGGGTAAACCGGGCGGCAGAAGCCATGACCATATTTGCGGTAATGTGTGCCGGTTTGTTTCCGCTTATTCACATGGGTCGTATTTGGATGGCATTTTTCATCTTTCCATACCCCAATACCCGCGGTATTTTGTGGCCAAACTTTAACTCGCCGCTGCTGTGGGACGTATTTGCAATCAGTACCTATTTTACCGTTTCGCTTTTGTTTTGGTACACCGGGCTTTTACCCGATATAGCCTCTATTCGCGACCGTACCAAAGGATTGGCTCGCAAAATTTACTCGCGGTTAAGTTTCGGGTGGACAGGAACTGCCAAACAATGGCAGCGTTTTGAATCGCTCAGCCTTGTTTTGGCCGGATTGTCAACGCCACTGGTATTATCGGTTCACTCAATAGTAAGTTTCGACTTTGCCACTTCGGTTATTCCCGGCTGGCATACCACTATATTTCCTCCGTACTTTGTTGCCGGTGCTATCTTTTCGGGTTTTGCAATGGTTTTAACCCTTATGCTTATTGCCAGAAAGGTAATGGGGCTTGAGCAATACATTACCATTGCCCACATCGAATCAATGAACAAAATCATTGTAATGACCGGCTCCATTGTGGGTATTGCCTATATTACCGAGTTCTTTGTGGCCTGGTATTCGGGTAATGTTTACGAGCAATGGGTGTTCATTCGCAACAGGGTAGCCGACCCGTTCATTTTCGGGCCGCTTTTGGGTGTTGAGCCCGCTCCTTACTGGTGGGCTTACTGGTCAATGATGACCTGCAACGTACTGTCACCCCAAATTTTCTGGTTCAAGAAATTGAGAAGAAGTATAGTCGTAACTTTTATTATGTCTATCTTCATCAATATAGGCATGTGGTTTGAGCGTTTTGTGATAATTGTTACTTCACTTCACCGCGACTATATTCCTTCAAGCTGGACTTACTATTCACCCACATGGGTGGAGGTTGGTATTTTCGTAGGCACATTGGGTATTTTCATGACACTTTTCCTCATTTTCTGCCGCTATTTGCCTGTAATTGCCATGGCAGAAGTAAAAGCCATTTTGAAAGTAGCCGGCGACCAATATATTGAGAAAATTGCCGAAAAAGAGAAAGCAGATAAAGAACAAACATACCTTGGCGGTGCAAACTTGGCCGGTGCCTTGCACGATAAAGACGATAAGTAAAAAACGGGTTTTTTTTGACCAATTCAAAACAAGCAAAGCAAACTCAAAAATAAGCAACAATGAAACATAAATATTTGGTTGGGGTTTATAACGACGACGACGTGTTACTGGATGCAGTAACTCAGGTACGCAAAGAAGGTTACCAGATGCACGAAGTTTTTACCCCATTTCCGGTACACGGCCTTGATGAAGCAATGGGATTGCAGGATACCCGCCTGCATACTATAGGGTTTGTGTTTGGCGCAATTGGAACCCTGTTTGCCTTAACTGCCATGTCTTATATTATGTCTATTGACTGGAAAGTTATTGTGGGTGGTAAACCCTTTTTCAGCTTTCCTGCATACGGCCCCATTTCTTTTGAATTAACCGTATTGTTCGCCTCGGTAGGTATGACCGTGGTTTATTATATTCGCAATGGTTTTTCGGTACTTCGCGATGCAGAAATTTTAGACCCGCGCATTACCGATGACAAATTTGTGATGGCTTTTTGCCTTAAAAAGTACCACGAAGAAGCCGATATTACCAAAATAACCGGTTTATTAAAGCAAAGCGGGGCAGAGGAAGTGTATGTAAAAGAAATGGAAAACGAACTGGAAGCCAATCTTATCAAAAAAGACGGCGGTGTAATAGTAGAAAGTCACCACCACTAACCAATTGAGCAGATAACGAAAAAAGCATTTGTAATGCGTAAAAATACTTTACTTACAGTTGTAGTAACCGCAGGCGCCCTGCTGTTGGGAGGTTGCCGTGCAGGCGGTGATTTTACGGGGCGAGAGTATATGCCCGATATGGCACACTCTGAGGCGTATGAGTATTACTCTCCCAGCCGACCGGTAATGGTTGACGGTCAGCAAATAAATCTTTTTGCCGATGGAAAATCGGCCAGGGAACCGGTAAAAGGAACTATTCCGCGAGGTTTTATGCCCTACCATTTTCCCGATACCCCCGAAGGCTATGAACAAGCCGGCTTGCAACTTACCAACCCTTATAATGCTACCAAGGCAGCAGTATTGGAAGATGCAAAAGTGTTGTTTAACTCCAACTGCGCAATATGCCACGGCGAAAAAGGCGATGCAAAGGGTTATATTGTTACCAACGGCAAATACCCTGCGCCCCCGCCGTCGTACTTTGAAGACCGGGTACTGAATTTAAGCGAAGGCAAAATGTTTCATTCTGTGCATTATGGAAAAAACATGATGGGTTCTTATGCCGGGCAACTTAACAAAGATGAGCGTTGGAAAATAATTGCCTATGTTAAAAAATTACAGGCCGAATATCTGGCAAGTAACGACAGCATTGCAAAAAGTGCCAACGCCACCGCCGACGATATTTACAATGCCATTACCGGGGTAAACAAGTTTTACACCAAGGGAATGAGTTTTCCTAAAGTGGCTGCCGCAACGGGTAGCGTAGCAGGGGCTGCAGAGCCGCCGGTAGTATTTGTAGAATCGGAACTGGATAAGCTTGCAAAAGAACGCAGGGAACTTAAAGCGGGTGAGGTAATTAAACTAAACAATGTCTTTTTTGCTACAGGCAAATTTGATTTGCGCAAAGAATCGGCTATTGAATTAGATAAACTTGCCGAATTGATGAAAAGCAAGCCCACCCTCAAAATTGAAATAGACGGACATACCGATAATCAGGGCGATGCAAAAGCAAATCTGGCACTATCTAACAACCGTGCCAAAGCAGTATATGATTACCTTGTTTCCAAAGGTATTGACAAGGCTCGGTTGGCTTTTAAAGGTTATGGCGCAACAAAACCTGCTGCCGACAATGCAACCGAAGAAGGCCGGGCAAAAAACAGGCGTACCGAGTTTAAAGTACTTTAATTATTCAAACAGGATTAAATTAAACCGAAATTATAAATAATGAGCACGGCAAACAATACATTTACCATTCCCGGCAAAGCCCGAAATTTCAGTTTCATTTTGCTGATTGCCGGAATTGTACTTGCCGCAATTGGCGCAGCAATGAATTTAGACAACCCAACCCGCTTATGGACAGGGCTGCTCTACAATAACATCTTTTTCTTAATGCTGGGATTAGTGGCTGCGCTCTTCCTGTCGGCGCACATCGTAGGATACGGAGGGTGGGTTACTCTTTTCAGACGAGTACCGGAAGCCATGATGTTGTATGTACCCGTTGGCGGCATTTTAATGTTACTGATTTTATACTTTGGCTTACACCATATTTACCATTGGAGCGACCCTGAACTGTATAACCCCAACGGCCCGCATTATGATGCCATTTTAGATGGGAAACGGGCGTTTCTTAACCCCGGCTTCTTTTTTATAAGGGCACTTTCGTATATTCTTATCTGGTCGGGGTTAATTTGGTTGCTGCGCCGCAATTCAATACAAAGCGATTTAAATCCTTCTCAGGGCGTTCAACTTTACCAAAGCAGCAAGTATATAGCGGCTATATTTATTGTGGTATATGCCGTTACCAGCTCAACCTCTTCCTGGGATTGGATTATGTCTATTCAGCCGCATTGGTATAGTACACTGTTTGGGTGGTATAACTTTATCAGTATGTTTGTTACCTGCAATGCAGTGATGATGCTGATTTTAATATTTCTTACCCGAAACGGATACCTTCAGGGTATTACCAATGAGCATTTCCACGATTTGGGTAAATTTATGTTTGGTTTCAGCGTTGCCTGGGCTTACCTGTTTTACTCCCAGTTTATGCTTATCTGGTATGCCAATATACCCGAGGAAACCATGTATTTTAAATACCGTATAGATAATTACCCCTTGCTGATGTGGCTATGCGTGGTTCTGAACTTTGTTACCCCGTTTTTCCTGCTTATAACCCGTAATGCCAAGCGCGATAACAGCCGCCGTATTATGATTGCCGCTGCTATTATTATTATTTTCGGGCACTGGCTCGATTTTTACCAAATGACTATGCCGGGCGCTTTAGCCAATATGGCTCACGGCGCAGCCGAAGAAACCCACGGGCACCATGAGGTAGTACGCATCGGGTTGTATGAAATAGGATTATTGCTGGCTTATGCGGGATTGTTTACCTATATATTTCTTTATAACCTCTCCAGGCAATCGCTCATATCGGTTAACCATCCATTCCTAAAAGAAAGCCGTGTATATCATACCTGAAATTTTGTCAACTCAAACAATCTCAACAGGCAACAAACAATCTGTTCGACCTTGTGTTTTACTATTGGCAACAGCAATGACAAAGCTGATAAAATTTAACGAATAACTACTATGTTAACAACATTCCTAGGTTTATCTATCATAGCGCTTGTTCTGGTTATTGTTTTCCAGATAGCGAAAGCCAATGAACTGGTTGCTTCACTTAAAGGAGAAGAAATGGTTATAAACCGAAACCGGGTTAATGCCATGCTGTTTTTGCTTTTCCTCATTTTCGGCATGATAGGAGCAGTATGGTCAACTTTTCACTATGCTCCTAAATTTTTGCCGGCCCCCTCATCGGAGCATGGCACCTGGCTGCGCAATATGTTTTTCTGGACATTGGTGGCCACCGTTCCGGTGTTTATTGTAACACATATTGCCTTGTTTGTTTTTTCCTTTCAATATAAACGCGACGGCTCCCGCTCCGCGTTTTATTTTCCGGGCAGCAACCGCCTTGAACTCATTTGGACGGCTATTCCTGCCGTAGTTATGATTTTGCTGGTGTATGAAGGTATGCGCAACTGGTATAAAATTACCGGTCCCGCACCCAAAGAAGCCATGGTTGTAGAAGCAACCGGACAGCAATTCTTCTGGACCCTTCGCTACGGTGGCAAAGACAATAAAACAGGTAAAAAATCGGTGAAACTGATTAATGGCGATAATGCTTTAGGCCTTGATTGGGAAGATAAAGACAATCGTGATGACTTTATTGCTGATGAACTACACCTGAAGGTAAATCAACCTGTGTTGGTTAGAATAAGTGCCATTGATGTTTTGCATAGTTTTTACCTCCCGCATTTCCGTGTAAAAATGGATGCTGTGCCGGGTATTCCTACACAGTTTTGGTTTACTCCAACCAAAACAACCAAACAAATGCGTGAAGAACTGAAAAACCCCAACTTTAATTATGAGTTGGCTTGCGCAGAATTGTGTGGACAAGCGCATTTTAACATGCGTAAAGTGGTTGTGGTGGAAGACGAAGCTGATTTTAACCAATGGCTGGCAAAACAAGAGCCGGCTTATGCTAAGCTGAAAGCAAGCAGCAGCGCTACACCAGACAGCGGAAACACCGGTCAAACCCAACAAAACTAAAACAACGTTAAGTTAACCACAACATAACGCATATTTAAAGCCTCCTTTTTTAAACCGACATTTGTTGAACTTTTAACAGAAAGTTATGGCTACCATAGAAAGCGGAACTGAAATCAAAATTGACGTTCATGGCCACCATGAGCATGAGCACCACCACGAAGAAAGTTTTATCTCGAAATACATCTTTAGCCAGGACCACAAGATGATTGCCCGGCAATTTTTGATTACCGGTGTCATTTGGGCATTTATAGGTGTATTGTTTTCAGTTATGTTCAGGTTACAACTCGCTTGGCCCGATGAGTCTTTTCCAATTTTGGAAACCCTCTTGGGCAAGTGGGCAGCAGGAGGCAAGCTGGCCCCCAATTTTTATTATGCATTGGTTACCATGCATGGTACAATTATGGTATTTTTTGTGCTTACTGCAGGGTTAAGCGGTACTTTCAGCAACTTGCTTATTCCTTTGCAAATAGGAGCACGAGACATGGCTTCGCCTTTCCTTAACATGTTGTCTTATTGGTTTTTCTTCTTGGCCGGTATGATAATGTTGGTATCTTTATTTATATCCACCGGTCCGGCAGATGGCGGTTGGACAGCCTACCCGCCTCTGAATGCCTTGCCACAGGCCAGTTCGGGTTCTGCCTTCGGTATGACCCTGTGGCTGCTTAGCATGGCTATGTTTATCGTATCGTCGCTCTTGGGTGGGTTAAATTACATTACCACAATTTTAAATATGAGAACCGAAGGTATGACCATGATGCGCTTGCCGCTTACCATTTGGGCCTTCTTTTTCACCGCAGTATTGGGTGTACTTTCATTTCCGGTATTGTTATCGGGGGCAATCTTACTGCTGTTTGACCGCCACCTCGGTACCAGTTTTTACCTTTCCGATATATATATAGGTGGGCAACCGTTAACCAATGCTGCCGGCGAACTGCTGCAGGGTGGAAGCCCCATTCTGTTCCAACACTTATTTTGGTTCCTCGGACACCCCGAAGTATATATTGTAATCTTACCTGCAATGGGTATGGTATCGCACGTGCTGGCTACCAACAGCCGAAAACCTATTTTCGGGTATTCAGCAATGGTAATGTCTATTCTGGCAATTACGGTACTGGCTTTCCTTGTATGGGCACACCACATGTTTGTGTCGGGTCTTAATCCGTTTATCGGGTCAATTTTTGTATTATTTACCCTCCTTATTGCTGTTCCGTCGGCTATCAAAGTGTTTAACTGGATTGGTACTATTTGGCGGGGTAATATTAATTTTACCCCCGATACCCTATTTGCCATCGGTTTTGTTTCACTCTTTATTTCGGGTGGGTTAACAGGTATATATCTTGGTAACTCTGCATTGGATATTCCGCTGCACGACACCTATTTTGTAGTAGCGCACTTCCACATAGTTATGGGCCTGGCAGCAGGGTTCGGACTGTTTGTGGGCGTTTACCATTGGTTCCCTAAATTGTTTAACGGGCGCCAAATGAATAATACTATGGGTTACATCCACTTTTGGATTACTTTCGTAGGAAGTTACCTCATTTTCTGGCCCATGCACTATTTGGGAATGACCGGTGTACCCCGCCGCTACTTCCAGTTCAGCAATTTTGAAACTTTTAACGTATATGGCGATTTGAACGTTTTTATTTCCATTGCCGCCATTGTAGTATTTTTTGCGCAATTTGTTTTTCTCATTAACTTCATTTACAGCGCATTGTACGGTACTAAAATGAAAACTTTGAATCCCTATTTGTCAAACTCCTTAGAGTGGACAACGCCCATAGAACCCGGCCACGGAAACTGGCCCGGAGCTATTCCGCCCGTTTACCGAGGCCCGTATGAGTACGGTAAAAACGGAACCGATTTTGTTCCCCAACATTTGCCCGATAATGCCATTTGGCCTAAAGACGAAAAAGAAACTAAAACCGAACTGGCATAATGAATGCCTATTTGTTTACTGCCTGCTCAATACTGAACGGGCAGTAAACATACCCCTGTAAATAGAAAAAAACTTAGCACTTGCAACCTAAATTATCTGCATTAACCGGGCCTTATCAGCAAAAAAAGTTTGCTGCTGCTTTTATGCAAAAAGCAGGCGACTTCTTATTGCTCATGAAATTCAGGCTAAATCTTACAGTGGTTTTTTCTGCTGTAATTGGTTATTGGCTTGCAATGGGCGGCAATGCCGGTTTGCCCGGCTTGCTTATGCTGGTTTTGGGCGGCTTTTTAATAACCGGAGCTGCCAACGCCATTAATCAGGTTTTGGAGAAAGATTATGACAAAATAATGAAACGTACTCAAAACCGCCCGGTGGCAGCTGGCCGAATGTCGGCAACAGAAGGTCTGCTCATTGCTGGGTTGTGCAGCGTGGGCGGTTCGGTAGTGCTGATTTACTTTTTCAACAGCCTTACTGCTTTTATTGGGGTGTTGTCTATGCTTTTATATGCCTTTGTTTACACCCCGTTAAAAAGAGTAGGACCCATTGCCGTTGCCGTTGGCGCAATTCCGGGTGCGTTACCACCCCTTATCGGCTGGACTGCAGCAACCGGGGTATTAACTTATGAAGCTTATTTGCTGTTCAGCATCCAGTTTATCTGGCAATTTCCACATTTTTGGGCAATAGGTTGGCTGGGTTCTGACGAATATGCCAAAGCCGGCTTTAAACTGCACCCCTCTCCCGAAGAACGAAACCAACATACGGCATTTAAAATTTGTATTTACCAGGTTTTTCTGCTCTTTTTAACTATGTACCCGGTTATGTTGGGTATTTTCAGCTACTCCTTTGCAGCAGTTGCCTTGTTATTGGGTTCTGGCTTTGTTTATTGGGGAGTGCAGTTATTCAAACATTGCAATCAGCAATATGCCCTGCGCTTAATGATTGCCTCCATTATTTATTTACCATTACTTCAAATTGCCATGGCTATAGATATCTTATTCAGATAACAAAATGCCTGCAATTCTAAATACAGAAACATGAGTACCGTAACTTTGAAAAGAACACAAAGAATACACCCGAAAAAATTTGCACTTTGGCTGGGGATAGGTACCGTAATTATGATGTTTGCCGGCCTAACCAGCGCATTTATTGTGCGGCGGGCTGCCGGCAATTGGGTAGAGTTTGAATTGCCTCCCCTGTTTTATTTTAGTACATTGGTAATTGGTTTAAGCAGCATTGCACTCTTTTTTGCCGAAAAGGCTTATAAAGCCAACCGGCATTTACAATACCGCAACCTGCTTGGGTTAACTTTGGTGGGAGGCATAACTTTTATAATTTTACAGTATGCCGCATGGATGCAATTGGCAAGTTACGGCATATTGCTGCGCGGAAATCCTTCGGGTTCTTTTGTTTATGTAATTTCGGGGCTTCATGCGGCTCACGTTTTGGGTGGTGTTGTTTTGTTGGGCTTCTTCTTTGTAAGAGCCATACCTAAGCCCGACCCGGTACAGGAATTGCTCAGTGAAATAAATCCCGAAAGAAGCCTCGGAATTGAGATGTTATCGGTATATTGGCACTTTGTAGGAATTTTATGGCTCTACCTGCTTCTGTTTTTCACTTATTATAAATAACCGTTGCAGGTGCGCTAGATTAAACAACTAATTCACTATTGTAAATTATTAATACAACCGTATTCAATGGCAAGTAATACTCTAACGGCAGAGGTAAGCAGCCAGCAAGATTGGAAAGGTGGAAAATCACCGTTTTCGGTAAGCTACGGCAAACTGATGATGTGGTATTTCCTGGTTTCCGATGCCTTTACTTTTTCTGCGCTGCTCATTTCCTACGGCGCAATCAGATTTAGCAGCGCTCATTGGGCAGACCCCAATCATGTTTTTAACTCCATGCCCTTTCTTCCGGGCAGAGATGTGCCCCTGGGATTTGTTAGTATCATGACCTTTATTCTTATCCTCAGCAGTGTATTTGTTGTAAGGGCTGTTCAGGAAGGCCACATGATGAACCAAACAGGTGTAATGAAATGGATGTTTCTGGGTATTTTGGGCGGAGCAGCCTTCCTTGGTTGCCAGGCTTGGGAATGGACCCACCTTATTTCGCACGGAACTAACCTGTACCACAACCCCCACGGGCCGCCGGCTTTCGGGCAGTTGTTCTTCCTTATTACCGGATTTCACGGGTTTCACGTATTTTCGGGTGTACTTATTAACACCATTATTTTCATCCAAACCGGGCGAGGTGTGTATCAGCGCAGAGGCCATTACGAAATGGTAGAGAAAGTTGGTTTGTACTGGCACTTTGTGGATTTGGTTTGGGTATTTGTTTTTATGGCTTTCTATCTGCTGTAAAACCTGTGCTTACAGAATTTTAAAAAACAACCTAAAAAACTACAACACAATGGCACATACTTATGACATTGAAACGTATAAAAGACAGGTAAGTGCAGTTTACAGGGCAACCATGTGGCTTACCATCATTACCATTATAGAGGTGGCAGCCGCATTGGTTTGGATGTATGTACATCCGCATGGAGGCGGGCCCCGATGGCTGCTTAACAGTTTCTTTATTGTTGCAAGTTTACTGAAAGCCTACTTTATTGTGGGCGAATTTATGCACATTCGCTACGAAACCCGTGCGCTAACCATTACCATTCTTGCACCAACTTTCTTCCTTATTTGGTTTATCATTGCCTTTTTATGGGAAGGGCAGGAATGGTTAAACAATAAATCATCGGGCAATATTATTATGGAGCAAAATATTGCTCCGGCGCACCATGATGGGCATGGCGCCGCCGATAGCCACAACAACCAGGGTACCAAAGATGCAGGACACCACTAAAAACGGGGTATAACCTGTTTGAGTACCGGTTTTCTAAACAAAAGCGCCATCGTAGCGGTTTATATGTAGCCGCAATAACCGATGGCGCTTTTTGTTTTTAACCCGCTTTTAGATATTGAGTTATTAGGTGAAGCAAATAGTGGTGGTACTTGCAGCGCTAAATGTGTAAAATTTGAAACTCCCAAACATAAACCGCCATAAATAGCGGCTACTATCTGAAGCATTATACGTTTTATTACCCGAAAGGGAATGGTTTAACCAAAATTACCTAAAATCTGTAATGAAATCAAAACTGCTGGGTTTACTAATTGCAGTACTGGTTCCGGTTGTATTTTTCCTGTTCTTTGACCATTACGATTATTTTCAGGCGCAGGGCAGGAAAAACTTGCCAAAACTGCCCCGATATGGCGCTTTAGATGCCAACAGTTCACAACCCAACAAAGCATTTGCCAATGATACCCTGTGGCATACCGTTCCCGATTTTGAATTTACCGACCAAAGCGGCAGCCCGGTAAACAAACAAACTGTGAATGGTAAAATTTATGTAACCGACTTTTTTTTCACCACCTGCCCCGGTATCTGCCGCCGAATGTCATCACAATTGCAGCGAGTGCAAAAGGAATACCTCACCGACCCCGACATTCTCATTTTATCGCATACTGTTGACCCCGAAAGAGACTCTGTGCCTGTGCTGAATGCATATGCCGGACAGTACAATGCTAACCCCGGGAAGTGGAAGTTGCTTACGGGTAAAAAAACCGAAATTTATGATATTGCGCGGAACGGTTATTTTGTAACTGCCAAGGAGGGCGATGGCGGCCCGAAAGACTTTATTCATACCGAAAAGTTTGTTTTGATTGACAAAACCGGCATCATCAGGGGATTTTATGATGGTACCGACAGTTTATCGGTAAACAAACTGCTTACCGACATAAAGTTGCTGAAACTGGAATATCCTATGAAAAAGGAAAACGAAATGGTACTCGACCGGCAACGCAGCGCCGCAGCTGCAGAAGCTGCAAAAGAAAAGGAGCGCAATTAAAAAGACAGCCTGTTACCGGTTATTTTTGCCGGCCAATGGTTTTAATTTTATAACAAACCTGCTTAATTTATATGTTGTTTTATGGAGCGAATGTTTGCAGAGAAAGAACAATTTTGGGCAAAGCTTATTGTTTTTGTATCGGTTTTAGTGCCGGTTTTGGTAGCAGTTTTGTTCAGGCTGCCACAGGTAAACTTAGAGTTGCCCTTTGATGTGAAATTACTTCCTAAGTTTCATGCTATTATAAATGCAAGTGTAAGTGTTTTGTTGGTGCTGAGCTTCTATTTTATTAGGCAGAAAAATGTTAAAGTGCACAGGATTTGTAACATAACGGCGCTGGTTTTATCGGCGTTGTTTCTGGTATCTTATGTTACCTATCATACACTTACAGAATCTACCCGATACGGCGGCGAAGGGGTTATTAAGTACGTTTATTATTTTATTTTGCTTACGCATATTGTATTGGCAGCGCTGATACTGCCGCTTATTTTGTTTACCTTTTTAAGGGCTTTTGCCGGCAATTTTTCTGCCCATCGCCGGCTTGCCCGTTGGACAATGCCTCTTTGGCTCTATGTTTCAGTAACCGGGGTAATAGTTTATCTTATGATTTCACCATACTATTAAGCTTTGCCAAATGGACGAACAAAACACCCATTCGCCTACTTTGGAACAGTTGCAGCAAACCGTGCATAACTGGATAACCACTGTTGGAGTGCGTTACTACAACGAACTTACCAACATGGCCATATTAACCGAAGAAGTGGGCGAAGTTGCCCGAATTATGGCAAGGCAGTATGGTGAACAATCATTTAAAGAAACCGACAAAGGTGCGGATTTGGCCGACGAACTTGCCGATGTACTGTTTGTTTTAATTTGCATTGCCAACCAAACCGGCATAAACCTTTCGGAAGCAGTGGCCCGAAATATGGAGAAAAAAACTCTGCGCGATGCCAAGCGCCATGCCGGCAACAAAAAACTAACATGATGGATAGGCTTGCATTATTGCTCAACAGCCGACTATTCTGTTGCGAGTGTATAGTTTTAATTTTCGAGTGCAATATTTTCGATATGTTTTGCCCTTTTGGGCGATAAAATGCAAATTTTTCCGTATGGGAGCGCCACAATTTGCAAGTATGTAAGCGCTCTCACTTTACGCACCATTTTCCGGACATTTTTAATTGCCGGCAAGCCTCCAAGACAATGTGCATAGCCGAAGGTGCAACATAGGGGGAAAATTACCACTACGGCAATAACCGTAAAGAGGTTGAATGGTAGGAAGATGTTTGCAAACAATATTAGGGGTTTTGATATTAATCGTTTTTCAGGTTGGTGTTACCGTACTGCAACTACCTGCCGCAGCTATCAACTGAAATAGAATAATGGCTAAGCATCTAACTTCAATTGCTATTACCAGAAAGCGACTAAATTGCTTTTGACCTATAAAATGTTGGAAATAGTAAGGTCATAAAACAAAAAAAGCAGTCCCCTTAAAAGGGTAACTGCTTATTGTTTGCACTTCTACTTCCAATTTTATATTGCCTGATTACCTAACCCCGCCAACAGGCATGCGCACATCAAAATTGCCAAACAAGGAAGGGCTTTGCGCATTAGCGGTATAGCTGCGTACGTTTGTTTCAACAAAATCAAACAACTCAACAATGGTAATGAGTTTGTCTTTGTCGGTATCTGCTTCGCCTTTTAAGCCTCGCATTAGAAAATGGCTGAAAACACCTTGGCGTAAACCGTAATACTCAACCGATTTTTCCTGAGCTTTTGACGACATGAGAATTGCCGTGCCGCCCGATGCATTGTCAATGGCTCCGTAATATTTTTCGAGCATGTTTTTTACGTCTTCGGAACTGCGAGAAGCATATTCGCTGAAATTGCCGGCATAACAGGCATCGGTAATACATAATTTATATTTGGCTTTGCTTTTTTGGAAGTAGCCGTAAATTTCGCCGTAGGGCAAAACATTGTTAAACCCATCGTAATCAATAGGCAGTAAACCGGTGTTAATGCCATGTCCTGCAAAATAAAACAATATGGCATCGTTTAGTCCGGCGCTGCTGGAAGTTTTTTGTAAGGCCTGTAGGATTTGGTTTTTGGTGGCATTGCCATCTATAAGCAAACTAATTTGTTCATCGGGCAGTGCGCCACCCTCAGGGCTTTTCAAGAAGGCATACATCAGGTAAGCATCGTCTTTGGTAAATTTAAGGCTTTGCACATGATTGTAGCCGGCAATGCCAACCACCACTGCCCAAACCTTGGGTTTATTGGCTGCCTTGTCGAGCGCAGATACGTCGTAGGAAGAAAAGATTGGACCTTTGTATTGGTTATCGGTGTCTTCGGTGTATTTTTCTTTTGTCGGCGGTTGTTGGGCGCTGTTTCGGGTAGCTGCATTACCCCCCGGATTACCTACCGGAACGGCATAAATGGTTTGCGCAGGTGCCGCAGCACTTTCTGCAATATCTGCCGGGGCTTGTACTGCCCAAATTTTGGCGGTGTTGTCTAAGGAATTGCTCAATATATATTGCCCTGTTGCAGAAAAAACAGCGCCATTTACGCCGCCTTTATGCCCCATGTATGTACATACAAGGGTTCCGTTGAGATTCCAAAGTTTTATGGTGTTATCGTCTGATGCGGTAAGCACAAAATTGCAATCGGGCGAAAAAACTGCACTGTTTACCAATTTTTCGTGCCCCGAAAATACCGACAATTGTTTGCCCGATTGAGAAAGCAGGTAGGCAAAATTTCCGGCAGAAACCAAAATTTGCCTGCCATCGGAAGAATATTGAACCGACTGAATACTGGCGTTAAATTTAACGAAGGTGCGCAACATTTCGCCGTTAATGGTCCAAACTTTAAGCGTATTGTCTTTGGAAGCGGTAAGAATAAAGTTGTCATCGGGCGAAAAAGCGGCTGCATTTACTACATCATCATGGTCTTTAAGCGTTTGAACTAAAACACCATTACAGTTCCAGATTTTGGCTGTTTTATCATCGGAGGTGGTTACCCAGTATTTTCCGTTATGTGACACAGTAATAGAATTAATGGCTTTACCATGCGCATTAACAGTGTTCAATAAATTGCCTGCAGGTGTCCATAATTTTATACTTTTATCTTCCGAAACCGTGAGCAGATTGCCATCATTGGTTAAGGCTATTTTTCTGATAGGTTTATTATGCGCCGGAAAAACTGTTTGCAGTTGGCCGCTGTTATTGTACACACAAATATTATTGTCGCTTGCTGCTGCAATAACCCATTTTGCGTCGGGAGTAAATACGGCATCGGTAAAGTAAGACAAATCGCCGTTGGTAATGCTGGCAATGCTGGTATTAACAACCTGCGGCGCTTGTGCAAAAAGCGGTAGGGAAAAAAGCAGCAGAGAACAAGTAATTGCAAAGAGTGTAGCACGTTTCATAACAGAGGGCTTTAATTAGTGTTGAAAGTGGAATTAATTGGTTGCAAACAGGAAACAGGTTTTGTATAAATACTGGCTTAGTGGCACAAATACCGAGCCAATAAAATAGGCAAGCTTTTAACCCTTGCCGCAAACCGCTGGTATGGGCAAGCCCGGCAAACAAAAAAAGCTGTAAAAGAAATAAGGCAACTATTTAAATCACTTTTTTTCAGTATTTTACGCATTGTTAATTATATACTTTGATAAATTGTCATAAAAAAGTAAAACATGAAAATTGCAATTATCGGCACAGGGAACATTGGCGGAACGTTGGCTAAAGCATGGCTATCTGCCGGACATGAGATTTTGCTTGGAGTACGCGATATTGAATCAGACAGTGTTCAGCAATTGCTGAACGCAAGCGAAAAAGTAGTTGCCAAACCCATATACGAAGCTGCGCAGGAAGCAGAAGTTATATTAATTGCGGTACCAGGCCAGGCGGTATTTGATGTGGCAAAGAATTTGGGCTATGTTGCAGACAAGGTAATTATTGACGCCATGAACTCGGTAGGGCGCAAACCCGAACCCTACTCCAATACATTTGAGGCCTTAAAAGCCTTAACCCGATGCCGGCATCTGGTAAAATGTTTTAACTCTACCGGTTGGGAAAACATGGCTAACCCGGTATATGGCAATACTGCCATTGATATGTTTGTGGCAGGCAGTAGCCAAAGGGGTAAAGATATAGCCATAAACTTAGCCAATGATGCCAAATTTGCAACCTGCTATGATATTGGAGGCGATGATAAAGTACAATTATTGGAAGACTTTGCCCTTTTTTGGATTAATTTGGCTATTATGCAACGACAAGGGCGCAACATTGCCTTTAAATTGCTGAAGCGGTAGCAGGAAATAACACAGTTGCCCAAAATTTATTGCAAAAGTAAACCCTGACTTGGTAAATCAACAAATGAACACTTTAAAACAACAACACCCTGCATGCGTTTGCATACCATAAACACCGGCTTTTTGAAACTTGACGGAGGCGCTATGTTTGGCGTGGTTCCGAAAACCATTTGGCAACACATAAACCCGCCCGATGACAACAACCTTTGCACCTGGGCAATGCGCTGCCTGTTGCTGGAAACTGCCAACAGGCTGGTACTCATAGATACAGGCATTGGCAACAAACAATCGGATAAGTTTTTCAGTTATTACCAGCCGCATGGCGAGGTAACCCTGCAACAATCACTTGCGAAAGCCGGTTTTTCGGTTTCCGATGTTACCGATGTGCTTATTACCCACCTGCATTTCGACCATGTAGGCGGCGCTGTGAGCAAAACCGCCCACGGAGATCTGGTGCCAACATTTCCCAATGCCGTTTACTGGAGTAATAAAGCCCATTGGCTTTGGGCAACGCAACCCAATGAGCGGGAAAAAGCCTCTTTCCTGAAAGAAAATTTTGTGCCCCTGCTGGAGCAGAACCGAATACAATGGATAGAGGATAACCAATGGTTATTGCCCGATGAACTCTACGTGCGCTTTGTATATGGACATACCGAAGCCATGATGATTCCGCATATTGCTTGCTATGGTAACCAAACGCTGGTGTATATGGCCGACCTCATTGCATCATCGGGGCATGTGAAACTGCCTTATGTTATGGCTTACGATGTTCGACCGCTGCAAACCTTGCAGGAGAAGAAAGATTTTTTATATAAAGCGGCAGACCAAAACCATATTTTGTTTTTTGAACACGACCGCAGCGTAGAGTGCGCCCGCGTACAAACAACAGAGCGGGGTGGGATAGAGGTAAGCCAAACATTTGCCCTCAGGGAACTTGGGTAGCGGTTGCACCTTGTTGGGGTTAAACATGGTTTTCCGAGGTGTCGGGCAACTCGTCTAAGGCGGTGAGCAGATTTTGAAGGGCATTTTTTATGTGTTGGAGGGAGCGTGTAAGTTCGGCCTGTTTACCGTTTTCTGCTTTCATTTCTTTAATGCGCTTTTTTGCTCCCTCAAGTGTATAGCCGCTTTTTTTCACCAAATGGTATATTAACCGTAAATTGTCAATATCTTGTTCCGTAAACTGGCGGTTGCCTTTGCGGTTTTTACCGGGTTTCAGTATGCTGAATTCGGTTTCCCAATATCGAAGCAATGATGCGTTTACTTGCAACATCTGTGCCACCTCGCCAATGGTGTAATAGCGTTTTGTTCCTTTGTCTTTTTCTTCCATAATAAAACAGGCTTATAGCAACCCTACAAATATAACACCAAAAAACAGTACAAACAAAAAGTAAGTGTTAAATAATTGATTTGCCTATGAATAAAATAGCTTTTGTAGGTTTTGGCGAACTGGGCGAACAACTTTGGGAGTTTATACAACACAGCTACCAGCCGGCGGTAAAAATTGTGTTTGACGATGTTTTGTACGAACGCGGAATTCCCAACGCACGGCCTTTTAACCAATATACCGATGAGCAGTTTAAGGAATACCATTTTTTTATTGGCTTGGGCTACCGGCGCATGGCGCTCAAATTGCAAATACTTACCAATCTTCAACAGTTGGGGCGCAGTTTACCTGCATTTATTCACCCATCTTGCCATATTGCCCCAACTGCACAAATTGGCTATGCCACCTATCTGTACCCCATGTGCAATATAGACCGCATGGTAAGCATTGGCAACGGCGTTTTGCTCAACAACTCCGTAGTGGTTTCGCACAATACAAATGTGGGCAATTGCTGTTTTTTGTCGCCGGGGGTAATTGTTTGCGGATATGTAAATATTGGCGCACAAACCTTTATTGGCGCCGGAACGGTAATAACCAACGGGGTTACCATAGGAGAACAGGCACAAACAGGCATCGGAACGGTGGTAACCGGTCAGGTGCCGCCGCACACATCGGTTATTGGAAACCCCATGCGCATTCTTGGCCGAGAACTGCAACTTAAATAAGCAAGATTCAAGTCATCAATGCAATTGTTTGTACAACCGCATAGTTTTTAGTCTTTTAAAAACTGGAAATTAATCAAATGATTGGCTGTGCCTTGAAGCAAGTTCTACAATTTGCTCATACTCTGCAGGCGAAACATCGTTAAAGAAGAAGTTAACCGGGTTTATTTTTGTGCCATTCTTAATTACCTCGTAGTGCAGGTGAGGCGCCGTAGAAGTGCCGCTGCTGCCCACTTTGCCAATAATATCGCCGCGGTTTACCCATTGCCCCACCTTTACCTTTGTGCTGCTGAGGTGTGCATATAAGGTTTGGTAGCTGTAGCCGTGGTTAATAATAACGTGCAAACCGTAGCCGCGCCCCAATTTTTCTACCTTTACCACCCGTCCTTTGCCGGTAGCATATACATCGCTGCCGGTAGGAGCCGAAAAATCGAGTCCGGTATGCATTCGGCGGGTTTTGTAAATAGGGTGAATGCGGCTGCCAAACCCCGATGCAATATGGCGCAAATCTTTGTTTGAAATAGGTTGTATGGCCGGTATGCTCATGAGCATTTCTTCTTTGCGGTGAAGCAGGTCTATAATCTCATCGTATGATTTTGACTGCACGTACAACTCACGGCCAACCTGGTCAATGCGTTGAGCGGTTTCGGTAATCAGTTTGCTGTTGGAGAGGTTTTCCAAGTCTTTGTACCGGTTGGCGCCGCCCACACCTGCCTTTCGCAGGTTATCTGGTAAAGGTTCGGCTTCAAAAATGCTGCGGTAAATGTTTTTATCTCTATCTTGCAGGCTGCCAAGCACTTTTTCGTACAACATGGCTTTGTTGTTCATTTGCTCAAAAAGCAACTCTAATTGGGCAATTTCGCGTTTGAGCGCTTTTTCTTTTGGCGAATCAAGAAATTTAAAGGCAATAACCACTATCACAAACCCAAATACCATAGTAGCACATAAAAACCCGAAAGCCCTCAACAGCCAGCTTTTCCAGGTTTCCTCTACTTTTTCGTAGCGCAGGCTGGAGGTATTGTAGTAATATTTTACCTTTTTCATGAACGTTATACTGTATCCATGGCTTAATACGGTGTTCAACATAACAAAGGTAGCAAACAAGTTTGAATTTTAACCGCACGCCTGCCCGTAATATGGCGGGTAGTATTGGGTTTTTAAAAAAACATAACTTGTAACTATTTGATAAAAAGTTTGTTGCAATATTGCGCTCATAACCCGTTTGGCGTTAAATTGCAGAAAAAAAAGCATTTTTTTATGAAAATCCCGTTTCAAACTGCCATTGCCGGTTTTTTATCGGCATTTACGCTTATGGGGCAAACACCCGCTGCTTTGCAACTGCCTTCGGGGTTCACCTTTCAGGGGCACCGGGGCGCGCGGGGGCTGCTTCCCGAAAACACCCTTCCGGCATTTCTCAAATCTCTTGAACTGGGCATTTATACACTGGAGTTAGATGTGGTTATTTCGGCCGATAAACAAGTGGTGGTATCGCACGAACCGTGGTTTAACCCCGCTATTTGCAGCCTGCCTGATGGCAACCCCGTAACAACGGCAACGGCCGGCAGCCACATTATTTACCAAATGCCCTATGATTTGGTAAAACAGTTTGATTGCGGCAAACGCGGCCACCCCGGTTTTGCCCGGCAGCAACCACAGCCCGCTTATAAGCCCCTGCTGAAAGAGGTAATTGCCGCCGCCGATGCGTATGCCCAAACTCATAACCTGCCCTTGCCGGTATATGATATTGAGCTGAAAACCGAAAACGAAGCCGCCGGCGATGGTATTTACCAACCCCCGCCACCCGAATTTGTGCAGTTGGTGTATGATGTTATACAACTGCTGCACGCACAAAACCGCGTTATAGTGCAATCTTTTGATGTGCGCATTTTGAAGGCTTTAAAAACTGCCGTACCCGACTTACCTTTGTCATACCTTATAGGCAATGCCCGCAGCATGGAGCATAACCTTAAACTATTGGGTTTTGTGCCCCAATATTACTCACCCAATCACCGGCTGGTTAGCCGCCGCATGTTGCGCAAAGCACATGCACAGGGAATGAAATTAGTTGTCTGGACAGTTAACGATGCAGCAACCATGCGCCGCCTGATAAGGCTGGGAGTGAATGGCATCATAACCGATTACCCCGATATGGCTGCCCAAATACTAAAGGAGGCAAACAGCCCCGATGCCTCAAAATAGCAAATTCCTGCATCTGCCATGAACTTTTGTAAAACAGTTTTGTAGTTTTGTGAACTATCTTAACCTGTAAACGGGTTTAGGTTGTAAAGAGGTAAACATGAGCAAACACGGAAGAGTTTTGGTGGCTATGAGCGGCGGTATAGACAGTACCGTTACCGCTGCCATGCTGCACGAACAAGGTTACGAAGTGGTAGGCATTACCATGAAAACATGGGATTATGCTACATCGGGCGGCTCAAAAAAAGAAACGGGTTGCTGCAGCCTCGACTCTATTAATGATGCGCGGGCGGTGGCCGTAGATTTCGGGTTTCACCATTTTATTGTTGATATTCGCGATGAATTTGGCGATTGGGTTATTGATAACTTTGTAGAGGAATACTTGGCAGGACGAACGCCAAACCCCTGTATTTTATGCAACACCCACATAAAATGGGCTGCCCTGCTGCGACGTGCCGATGCTCTGAACTGCGAGTTTATTGCTACCGGACACTATGCCCAAAAACGCTTTGAGAACAGTCGGTACATTATTTCAAAAGGGATTGACGAACTTAAAGACCAATCGTATGTATTGTGGGGTTTAAACCAGCAAAACCTGGCGCGTACCATGTTTCCGGTGGGCGGCTTCCGAAAACCAGAAATAAGGAAAATGGCCGAAGAATGGGGATACAAAGAACTGGCGCAAAAATCGGAAAGTTATGAAATTTGCTTTATACCCGATAACGATTATCGGGGTTTTCTGAAACGCAAAATTGACGGGCTGGAAGAACGGCTGCGCAACGGCGTATTTGTATCGGTTACCGGACAGGTGCTTGGCCAACACGACGGCTATCCGTTTTTTACCATCGGGCAGCGAAAAGGGTTGGGCATTGCGCTTGGAAAACCCATGTATGTGGTAAAAATTATTCCCGAAACCAATACCGTGGTGCTGGGCGAAGAAGAAGACGTGAAAAGCAATGGTATGGTGGTGAAGAATATTAACATGGTAAAATATCCCGATGCCTTTAACGGTATGGAAACCATGACCAAAATAAGGGCGCACCATGCCGGCGCACCTGCTTATATTAAACAGGAAAATGGTAAAATGCACGTACAGTTTCATGAAAGGGTAGATGCCATTGCTCCGGGACAATCGGCCGTATTTTACGACGGGAACGATGTAATTGGTGGCGGACATATTGAAACCGGTTTCGAAACGGCTTAGCACTCTCCTGTTTGCAACTTACCGGCTGTTGCACCCCCAGATTAATGCCCTGCCATGCAACTATTTTTTAACCAAACCAGACTACTTAACCATACACACAAGGCATTGTTGCCATTTTACTACCAAACCGTTTTTTGTGAAGAAGTTTAATTGTATGCGTATATCCTTTGTACTGCTCCTTGCAGCATTGTTTGCCGGTTTCTCCATTTGGAGTGGCTGCTCATCTGAAACCGAAGAACTGAACCTCGACTACGGGTATGCGTATTTTCCGATCGATTCGGGTTATTGGATAACCTATGAGGTAGATTCGGTGCTGTACAGCACTTTTTTAACCGGCGGTGTGGATACGGTTCATGCCGAGGTGAAAGAACTTTTTTCTACCCCGTTTACCGATAACGAAGGGCGACAGGCCATAACCATTGAACGCTACACCCGCTACAGCGATACCATTGCATGGGAAAACATCATACCAACGGTTTGGTATGCCGTAAAAGACAGTCAGCAGGCAGAGCGCATGGAGGGCGAACTTCGGTTTTTAAATATGGTTTTTCCGGTAACAGACGGGGTAAAATGGTATGGCAACTCCCATATTAACACCAATCAGGATAATACCACCAATTATGCCGGCTGGCAATACCAATACCAGCAAACAGGAACCCCAAAAACGGTAAACAGTTTTAGTTTTGCCCAAACCGCCACAGTTTTGCAAAGCGATTATGAAGATTTGGTAACCAAAATTTACAGTCGCGAGGTATATGCCAAAAATGTGGGTATGATAGAAAAAGAACGCTGGATACTGCAATTGGGCAGCAATGATATTACCAGCCCTTTGCCCTGGCCGCAGCGTGCCCAGCGGGGTTTTATTGTTACCATGCGCCTTACCGGCTACAAGCAATAAGGCCAAACAGCTTTACTAACTGTAATTTTTTATTTTACCGTAATCCGCTTTTTGAATGACCGAACAGATTGACATAAACTTGTTGCTGGACTTTGTACGTAAGGCTGGCGAAGCCATTTTGCAAATTTACAACCATGCTTTTGATGTAACGCATAAAGACGACAGCTCGCCCCTTACGCTTGCCGATACCGCATCGAACCAAATACTCATTGACAGCCTTACCAAAGCATACCCCAACATACCTTTTATATCGGAAGAAACCAAACAAACAGCATGGGCAGAAAGGCAATATTGGCGCTATTGCTGGTTAATTGACCCCCTTGACGGCACTAAGGAATTTGTTAAACGCAATGGCGAGTTTACCATTAACATTGCCCTTATACATGAACAAACGCCGGTATTGGGTTTGGTATATGTTCCGGTACAAGATTTAGCTTATTATGCCATAAAAGGCAAAGGCAGCTATAAGGTTGAAAGCGGCAAGGCTGCAGTGCGCATACATGCCCGCCCCATTGAACCGGGTAAACCGGTTATTACCTTTGCCAGTCGCTCGCACCGCAATCAGGAAACCAATGATTTTATACAACGGCTGGAAGAAAAATACGGCCGCGTAGAGGTAACCGGTGCCGGCAGCGCGCTTAAATTTTGTATGGTGGCAGAGGGTAAAGCGCATGTTTACCCCCGTTTTTCACCCTGTATGGAGTGGGATACCGCAGCCGGCCATATTGTTGCTGCCGAAGCCGGCGCAATGGTAACGCAACCCAATGGCAGCCCGTTGGTTTATAACAAAGAAAACCTGCTAAGCCCCAACTTTGTGGTATCGGTTTAACTGAAATTGCCTTTCCGGGGTTTGTTTCGGGGAGCAGAGAGAAATCAGATTACTTCATTATTGCCCATTTGGGTGCAGGGCAGTGAAAAATCATCTAAAAATTGCCGGTTTTCCTGCTCATTGGCAATAGTATCTGCCACATCAAGCGCCAGTTGAAGGTAGCCGTGTGCCTGTTCGGGTTGTTGCCCGGCATCATAAGCACGCCCCATTGCTTCGCAGGCATAAGCATAGGCAAGCGCATTTTCTTCCCGGTATTCGCCGCTTTCGGAGCGGCATTTGCGGGCAAAATACAAAGATTTTGCAGAATTGCACATGGCTGCATATACCTTGGCAAGCATCCAAAGGCAGCGTACAAAAGCAGTTTTATCCTGAGTGTGCAGGTTGTGGTAGTAGCCGGTTTGGGCAACCGTTTCAAGCAATTGGTTTTGTTCAGCGGTTCTGGTGGGTTGCCGTAGCAAGCCGGCCGCAGTTTCAAGGCACGCACCTGCAAAATACCGGTGTGCTTCGGGTAGGGAATATGGGTGGTTGGTTTCGCTCATGCGGCAATTGGGGTTGGTTCTTTTTTAAAAATGGGCACAAATTTCGGTAAATAATTGATATTTTGCAACTGCCGACTATCTTTTTACTTAATCCTTACAAAATTTTTATTTTATTCTTATTTAATTTATTATCGATATGCGTATTTATAAAAAATTAATTTATTTATGCCCTGCCAATTAATGTACAAGTTTGGGTTATAGAACGTCAAAATTGAAAAAATAGCAGTATTATTGCAGCTTCCCTAAGATTTTATTCTGTTCAGTAAAAATGGTATATTACCTTTTATATGAAATTAGCATGGCTGCATATTTTAATTATCCGTAGTGCCTGCAAGGTAGCCTTATCGGTTCCCCAAAGCGGTTGGCGGCATTTATCGGGCTGGTTTTTGCCCGGTGTAGGGCTGGTTGCTGCGTGCTGTCTGCTGCAGATCTCGTGCAGCCGAAACCCTAATACTAACAGCGCCCCAAATAAAACAACCAAAGAAGCGGAAGCGGGTAAAACCAATCTGCCTGATGCCTTTACCGCTACCCTTGCCATAGGAAGTGGCGGCGGTTTTACCGGTGGAACCGTTCGCTATATCATACCACCCGATGGTAAGGTTACCCGTATAAGAACCAAAGTTCCGCAGGATACTACAGTTTTAAAACAACTCAGCGAAAAAGAGCTAACCACATTACAGCATGATGCCTTGAAGTTGCGCCTCAACCAAATGAGTTTCAGGTTTCCGGGTAACCTGTACTACTTTATAGAATACTCAGATAAAGACCTGACCAATACCATAACCTGGGGCGACCGAAACAACCCCGTGCCGCCCGATGTGCAAGATTTTTACAATCGGGCTATGACACTTATTATTGGTGAAGAATAAAAAAGCTTCTTTGCCGTTTATAAAACTGTTTTCAAGTGCTTACAGCCTCCCACTCACAAACATTTTTACTGTTGTTTTTAGCTATAACAATATGCTGCAACTTACCGCAAGCTAAACCTGTTGTTCAACTAAACATGAAAAAATGAAAAAAAAGTTGTTTCTGTTTTGCTCTTTATCGGCTATTGCCGTTTTGTTTTTTGCCTGTACACACGATGTCGCCCTGCCCGAAGACCCTGTTGACACCGGCGAACCCTGCGATTCGAGTATTGTTTACTTTGAAAATGATGTACTGCCTATTTTTGAGGCACACTGCGCATTTGGAGGCTGCCACGATGCCCAAACCAGCGAGGAAGGGGTTCAGTTAGACACTTATGTTAATATTGTTACCACCGGCAAGGTAAAGCCCTTTAAACCGGGCAACAGTGAGGCGTACGAACAAATAATTGAGAACAAAATGCCTCCTTCCCCTTACGAACCCCTGACCGATGGCCAAAAAAACATTATTGAAAAATGGATTTTGCAGGGTGCAAAGAACCTTACCTGCACGGCATCGGGTTCTTGCGATACAATCAATGTAACTTATTCGGGCAATATACTGCCAATTTTGAACAACAGTTGTTTAAGTTGCCATGGCGCTTCGGTTTACCAGGATGCCGGCGGTGATGTAAACCTGTCCTCTTATGATGCGGTAAAAGTGCCCGCATTAGATGGCAGACTCTACGGCTCTGTTAACCACGACCAAGATTTTGTAGACATGCCGCTGAATTTGTCGAAACTGCCAAACTGCCAAATTAAACAAATAAAAGCATGGATTGATGCCGGAGCGCCAAACAATTAGCTTTAGGCTGCTACCCCATGTTCTATTTATCTGCAAACACTGTCAACCCGCAACTGCAACGAATGCCGGTGCGGGTTGGCAATAGTTTTACAAAAAAAAGCAGTTACCCACATTTACTACTTGCTGAACATTTTTTAACATGACCACGCAAACAACGGTAACGGCAATATTTAACACCACTTTGGAACGCGCTTTTAAAACGCCTATGCTGTGCGATATTACCAAAGTACATACCGGGTTTCTTATTATGCCAAAAGTTACCCACTGCACCAACGACGAAACATGGGGAACCATTGATGGAACACGAAAGGTGTATATGACCAGAACATTGGCTTTTAAAGGAGGAGAAGCCGCCTTAGACACTGTGTTGGAGCGAAAGGAACTTGCTTACTGGAAAATTGAGGTATCGGGCTTTAAATATTGGATGTTGGGTTTTTCTAAGTTTGAAGGCGAATGGTTTACCCAACCCTTGCCAGACGGCACCGTACAGGTGCAATATACCTATACCATGTTTTCGGGCAATAAATTTTTGTACCCGTTACACTGGGTTTTTACCAAAACATTTTGGCGAACTTATATGAAACGGGTAGTCAGAAACATTCAGCAACTTGCTGCCCAAAGCGAACCTTATTTATATGCTTAAACCGCTTTATTCACACTCTTTTACCTGAACTTGCCATAAATAACCACTGTAGCCGGTTTATGCATATTCTCCAACTGTGTAAGAAAAACCCCTACCCACCCGCCGACGGCGAAGCAATTGCCATATTGTCGGTAACAAAAGAACTGCACAAAGCCGGGCACGAGGTAACTGTGTTGGTGATGAATACGCCCAAACATGCTTTTAACCCTATGCAACTGCCACCGGAGGTAAAGGCTTTGGCACAGTTTGAGGCAGTATTTGTCAATACGCGCCTTAACCCTTTGCAAGCGCTCAAATGTTTGCTGCTCAACAAATCGTACAATATTGACCGCTTTGTTTCTGCCGGTTATGCCCAAGCGCTTCGGGAATTGCTGCAAACCCAACGTTTTGATGTGGTGCAAATGGAAGGCGTTTATCTTGCTCCGTACTTGCCGCTCATCAGGCAGTTGGCTCCCAAATTGCCCGTGGTTATGCGCACCCACAACATTGAGCATGTTATTTGGCAGCGATTGGCCGCCGAAACCAAAAATGCGGTAAAACGAGGGTATTTACTTTTACTGGCAAGGCAGTTTAAAACCTACGAACAAACCATGCTGCCGCTTTTTAACGGGCTGGTTCCCATATCGCCGTTAGATGCACAACAACTTACCCAAATGGGCTGCCGCCAGCCTATGTACCTCATGCCCGCCGGTTTTGGCGAAGAAGATTACCCCTTTTCACCACCCAATAAAGATTTGCCCGTTTCCAATATTTGCTACCTTGGCTCGCTCGACTGGCTGCCCAACCAACAGGGTTTGGAGTGGCTTTTTACCCATGTGCTGCCTTTGGTAAGGCAACAGTTGCCCAATGCAACCCTGTTTGTAGCCGGCCGTAATGCCCCGCCCGGGTTTTTGCAGCGGCAACTGCCGGGCGTGGTTATGGTTGGCGAGGTGCCCAATGCCGTTGCTTACTTGCAACAACACGGGGTGGTGGCTGTTCCGTTGTTTTCGGGCAGTGGTATGCGGGTAAAAATTATTGAAGCGCTGGCGTTGGGGAAACCCGTTGTTTGCACAGCAGTAGCTGCCGAAGGCATTGAATGTTCTCCCGGAAAAGACCTGCTCATTGCCAATACTGCCGAAGAATTTGCAAACAACCTACTGAAACTGTTAAAAAACCCAGACTTTTGCAACCAAATCAGTTATAATGCCCGTAACTTTGCCATGCAACACCACAACAACACTGCATTGGTTGAGGGTTTAACCCGTTTTTATCAACAGTTGCTAAGCCCGTAAGGTGTTGTTGTGCATTGTTCCAACCTGTTAACATACTAATTTGCTGCTGTTGCTTCAAATATTCTTTTGGTTATCGGTACTGGCGGTGGCACATACCTACCTGTTTTACCCGCTTTGGCTGCAATGGCAGGCAAGGGGTAAAGCCGGCAACCTGCAAATGTATCAGCCGCAAGATGACTTGCCCTGTGTGTGCATACTCATGGCGGTTTATAACGAAGAAAAAGTGCTGGCGCAAAAACTCAACAGCATTTTTGATACCACTTACCCATTAACACAAATTGAGTTGTGGATTGGTTCCGATAACTCAACCGATGACACGCACCGCATTATTGAACAATATGCCCGGCAACATAACAATATACAACTTAAAATTTACGAAGGACGAAACGGAAAACCCCGCATCATTAACCGCCTTATGGAAGAACTTGGCGCCGGTTTACCGCCACAATCGGTGCTGGTATTAACCGATGCCAACGTGTTGTTTACCCCCTCCCTGCTGTATCAATTGGCTAAACACTTTAAAAACCCCCAAACCGGCGTGGTGGGAGCCAATGTGCTTAATATAGGCGTTAAAGATACCGGCATTTCGTATCAGGAAATGTGGTACATAAAACGCGAAAACGTACTCAAACACTACGAAAGCCTTATTGGCGGCTGTATGATGGGCGCATTTGGTGCCTGCTATGCCATGCGCGCCACTTTGTTCGAACCTGTGCCCCCCAACTTTGTGGTAGATGATTTTTACCTTACCATGCTTGCCCTCGAAGAAGGACATACCGCCATAAAAGAACTGAAAGCCGTGTGTTATGAAGATGTGCCCGATGATATTGAAGAAGAATACAGACGGAAAAAACGCATTTCATCGGGAAATTTTCAAAACCTGCATCGGTTTTGGCGCCTGCTGTTGCCTCAAAAGGGTGTGATAGCCTTTGCCTTTTTTTCGCACAAGGTGTTGCGCTGGCTTACCCCGCTTTTGCTCATTACCGCCTTTTGTATTTCGGGATACCTGGCTTTCCGAACCAAATTTTATTTCTGTTTGTTTCTTTTGCAGTGTGCCGGCCCGGCACTCTGGTTTGCCGATTTTGTTCTCGGCAAAATAAATATTAATATTAAATTGTTTAGGTTTGTGCGCTATTTTTACCTCATGAACCTTGGGTTGCTCATAGGATTTATTAAATATTTAAAAGGAGTAGAAAGCAATGTCTGGAAACCAACAAAACGAAATGCCTGAGTTTACACTCAACACCATTGAAGAAGCCGTTGAAGATATTAAAGCCGGAAAACTGGTAATTGTGGTTGATGACGAAGACCGGGAAAACGAAGGCGATTTTATTACTGCCGCCCGAAATGTAACGCCCGAAATTATTAACTTTATGGCTACCCACGGGCGTGGCCTTATTTGTGCCCCCGTAGTAGAAGAACGGTGCGACGAACTTGGCCTCGATTTAATGGTGAGCGCCAATACTGCCACCCATAAAACCCCCTTTACCGTTTCTATTGACCTGATAGGATATGGGTGTACTACCGGAATTTCGGCGCACGACCGTGCCAAAACCATACAAGCGCTCATTAATCCCAACACACAGCCCGATGAATTTGGTAAACCGGGACATATTTTCCCGCTTCGGGCTAAAAGCGGCGGCGTACTGCGCCGTGCAGGACACACCGAAGCTACCATAGACCTTGCACGACTTGCCGGTTTTGAACCGGCCGGCGCTTTGGTTGAAATAATGAACGAAGACGGAACTATGGCAAGGCTGCCACAACTCATAGAAGTTGCCAACCGCTTTAATCTTAAAATTATTGCTATTAAAGACCTCATTGCCTACCGACTTAAAACCGAACGACTGATAAACAAAGAGGTTGCCGTTAATTTACCCACCAAATGGGGTAACTTTAAACTCATAGCCTACACCGAAGTGCATACCGGTAATGTACATCTTGCCTTAACTAAAGGCAACTGGCAACCCAACGAACCTGTTCTTGTGCGCGTACACTCCTCTTGCCTAACCGGAGATGTATTGGGGTCTTTGCGATGCGATTGCGGAGACCAACTGCACAGCGCCATGCAGCAAATTGAAAATGAAGGTAAAGGTATAGTATTGTACATGAACCAGGAAGGGCGGGGCATTGGGTTGCTAAACAAGTTAAAAGCCTACCAGTTACAAGAACAAGGTATGGATACTGTACAAGCTAACCTGTCGTTGGGATTTAAAATGGATGAGCGAGATTACGGCATTGGCGCCCAAATTCTGCGCGACCTGAACGTTACCAAAATGCGCCTGATGACCAATAACCCTAAAAAACGAATCGGACTTATTGGCTATGGGCTTGAAATTGTTGAAAATGTTTCTTTAGAAGTATATCCAAATCCCCATAACCAAAGCTACCTCCTTACCAAGCGAGATAAAATGGGGCACGATATTTTAAAGGACCTAACGCCGGTATTGTAGATTTGGGGTAGCATTGCCCTGCGCCGTTCTCATTGTTGCCGTTTTACTACCGTTGCATGTATCTCTACAAGCAATCCCCTGCGGCTTTATTTTTATGTATTTTGTATTTGGTTGTACCTTTCGGGGGACTAAGGAGTAGTTTGTGGCGACACAAACTAAGGCATTCCTATATGTTCGCCCTTGCCGGTGCCGGCCTTTGGACAATCTATGGCAATAAGTATGGTTAATGTTTTGTTTAGCATTAAACCTTTACCTCTGTTCACGTCTAAACAGCAACTTACCCACCTAAACAGGCTGTTTGCCTTCAATTTACCGGTTGTACGGCGTTGGTCTATGAGCATCGGGCAATATATGATAACAGTAGGTTACTATTGCCTTTGGTTTATGCATGTTTAATATTTTCATAAGCCAATATTTGCATTTTCATAACATTTTAAAGCCTATGCCATGAAAACTACATTCAAAAATTTGGCGGTATGTTTACTTTTGTTTTTGCTTGTTTTTTGCAATTATTTGTATGTACAGGCACAAACCGATTTTTACCGTATGCGCGAGGTACGCGCCAATGCCACCGTAAAAAAACAGTTAACCCGTTTGCGATCGCAGGCGGTAAAAGAAAAATGGAGGTTTGAGGTAGGGTTTACCCAAGCCATGGAAGACCAAATGGATAAATACCTGTTGCTAAAAGTGCCTGCCAACTGGCGGCAGGAGGCGCAGGAGCAGGATAAACGCATGAAACAGGTAAGAAATGCGGTAAACAGCGCACCCATGATTGGCGTTGGCAACAGCAGCGCCAGGTTTGGCAGCGCTACCCAATCAAAGCTCGATTTGCGAACACTTGGCATTATTAGCCCCATTCGAAGCCAGGGTACTTGCGGCGCCTGCTGGGCGTTTAGTACTTTGGGGGCTTTTGAAGGAAACTACGTATTTAGAAACAGCATTGGCAGTGCTGCTTCAATAGATATGTCGGAGCAATATTTGCTCGATTGTGCCGATTCGGGGGGGTGCTACGGCGGTTGGTATGGCAATACGCTTAAATGGATGCAAGGCCGCCCCATACAACCCGAAAGTGCGCTTCCGTATGTAAATGCCGAAAAACCCTGCACCGGAACTGCCGCCGTTACCAATTACATTGTTGAAAAATGGGGTTATATTGATTTTTGGACACCTCGCCCATCGGTACAGCAAGTAAAACAGGCTATTGCAGAGCATGGACCACTTATTTCGGCAGTTACGGTTACGCCGGCTTTCCTTAGCTATGCCGGCGGCGTGTTTAATGAGCGTGCCAATTTTGAAATTAACCACGGCATTGTTATTATTGGATGGGACGATTCCAAACATGCATGGCTCATTAAAAACTCGTGGGGTAGCGGCTGGGGCGAAGGCGGCTATATGTGGATTGATTACGACAGCAACAATATAGGTTCGTATCCGTGTTGGGTGGAAACTAAAGTAAGTACCATTGCACCGCCACCCGCAAACAACACAACCAACAACAACAACAACAACGGTAATGTAATGCCGCCAACCGTAAAACCAACCCCTAAACCTTCGCCTGCGCCTACTCCCCAACCTGCGCCTGCCCCCAAACCCGAACCGCAACCGGCGCCCAACCCTATGCCCGTAGCCCGCAACTATCGCGGCAATGCCACATGGAAACCTACACCCGGTTCAACCAGCCGCTTTACCGGAAACGATACCAATACGAACAACAAAACTTCGGGTAATGAAAATTCCAACGCACACCAAGAACCGAAAACGCCGGCTTCCATTTCCGATGTGCGGGGCAATGCCGCCAGAATAAAGGTGCCCAGAGTGAGCGGAAACCACTAACCCGGCCCCCGGCAAGGGGAAAATACAAAAAGCCATGAGCAAGTGACCTGCTCATGGCTTTTTGTATTTCACTACGGATGCGCTTATGCAAAATAAGGCGGCAAAACAAACTTTACCTTACCGAATTTACCACTGCTTTAAAGGCTTCGGGGTGGTTGAGCGCCAACTCTGCCAATGACTTGCGGCTGAGTTGTACGTTGCTTTTGTGTATTAAGCCCATAAACTTGGAATAGCTCAACCCTTCGGGCCGAACTGCAGCGTTAATACGCATAATCCACAAACTTCTGAAATGACCTTTTTTCTTCTTGCGGTCGCGGTAGGCGTAAATCAAACCTTTTTCAATGGTATTTTTTGCAACCGTCCAAACATTTTTACGGCGGCCAAAAAAACCTTTGGCTAATTTTAAATACTTTTTGCGTCTTGCCTTTGACGCTGCATGATTAACTGACCTTGGCATTTTTTACTTGTATTTCTTTGTTAACGAATAACCTGCCATAGTACCTCTATGCAGGTAATTCCGGTGAGGTCTGCGGTGCAGAAGTTTTACCGGAATGTTTTACGGTTTAAAATTAAGGATTGGAAAAATAACAGCTGCATTATCCTACATTACCAACAGCAATTTTACGCGGGTTAAATCGCAGGCTTTCACAAAAGTGGTGCGATTGAGGCGGCGTTTTCTGTTTTTGGCTTTTTTGGTTAACAGGTGGCTTTTCCAAGCCTTGTGTCGTTTAATGTGTCCACCGCCGGTTACTTTAAACCTCTTTTTGGCGCTGGAGTGTGTTTTCATTTTTGGCATACCATTTCAAATTTTTGAAGCGCAAAAGTAGGGTTTTAATTTGTTTTTACCAAACTTTTGCGGCTATACTTGCCTAAAAAATATTTTTAACCGCTTTAGGCGGTATCAACCAATGCCCCCAAAGCAGTGTTTGTACAAATAGTTTGGCCGGTTGTGTATGCAAAGGCTGTATAGCGCGGCATTATAGGGCGGTTACAAGCGGTTGCTACGCAGAACCGCAGTTACTATTCTTTAGCCAGCACCACACCTATTTAATTCACTATGAAACAGTTGCTTTTTTGTTTATCTTTTTTGATGGCTTCTGCCATTTATGCGCAAAAAGGGTCTGTGAGCGGTATGGTAACCGATGCCGGAGACAACTCTACCTTGGTTGGCGCAACCGTATTGCTGTACAATGTGCCCGACAGCAGCCGCAGCAAAGGAACCATTACCGATGAGTTGGGTAAATTTACCCTTGAAAACGTACCCAAAGGGCAATACAACCTTCGGGTGTCTTTTATAGGGTATTCGGTTTATCAGACAGCCGTTTTGGTGGGCAACAAAGCCATAAATTTGGGGGTTATTCCGCTTGCTCAGGAAACAGAACTGCTGAAAGAGGTACAGGTTGAAAGCACACAAATACGGGCGCAGCAAAAAGGCGATACCACCGAATACAATGCCAATGCTTACAAGGTAAACCCCGATGCTGATGCGCAGCAGCTTATTGCCAAAATGCCCAATATTAACGTAGAAAACGGCACGGTAAAAGCCCAGGGTGAAGACGTAAAAAAAGTGCTTATTGACGGCAAAGAGTATTTTGGCGATGATGCAACGCTGGCGCTGCGCAGTCTGCCTGCCGAAGTGATAGATAAAATTCAGGTTTTCGACCGCATGAGCGATCAGTCGCGCTTTACCGGTTTTAGCGATGGCAACGACCAAAAAACCCTCAACATTGTTACCAAAGCCGGTAAAAGCAATGGGCAGTTTGGTAAAATTTATGCCGGCTACGGCACCAACACCCGCTATTGGGCAGGCGGCAACGTAAACCTGTTTAAAGGTAAACGCCGCATTTCTATCCTTGGGCTTACCAACAATATTAACCAACAAAATTTTGACACGCAGGATTTGCTGGGTGTTTTTGGCTCACAGGGCAGCCGGCAGCGCGGCAACTGGGGTGGCCCCGGCATGGGGCGTGGTGGCCCCGGCGGCGGCGGCAGGCAGGGTGGCGGCTGGCAGGGCGGCGGCGATATGTACAATTTTTTGGTAGGGCAGCAGGGAGGCATAACCGCTGCTACTGCTTTAGGCATTAATTATGCCGATAAATGGGGAAAGAAAACAGATGTTACCGCCAGCTATTTTTTTAATTATTCCGATAACAACAACAGTACCGTACTTACCCGAACTTTGCTCACCGGTGCCGATAATCAGGTTTATTCCGAAAACAACAAAGCGCAAACCAACAACTACAACCACCGCCTGTCGCTGCGCATGGAGTTTACCATAGACAGCGCCAATTCCATTATCCTTACCCCTAAACTTAGCCTGCAAAACAATAGCAAGGAAACTCTTTTACAAGGGCAAAATACCTTATCGGGCGCATTGCTTAACCAAGCCGATAACCTCACTACTGCCGATAACAACGGCTATAATTTTACCAATGACCTGTTGCTTCGGCATAAATTTAAAAAAAACGGACGAACTGTTTCGGCTAATTTCGGCACAGAACTCAACAACAAAACGGGAAATACCAGCCTTCTGTCCGAAACCGTGTACTACACCCTGCCAGATACCACTATTACCCTGGAGCAACAGGCTAATACAGACAATATAAGCCGTACTTTATCGGGCAATGTTACCTACACCGAACCCACAGGTAAAAACGGGCAACTGCAGGTTAGTTACAGCCCTTCAACCACCTACAGTCTTTCAGATAAAAAAACATTTAATTTTGACGCACAAAGCAATGAATACGCACTGCCCAATCTCTTGCTTACCAATAAATTTGAAAACAATTATACCACGCACCGCACCGGAATAAGTTACCGCTACAATACCGAAAGAGCCAATTTTATGGCAGGGGTTAACCATCAATATGCTATTTTAAACGGCGAACAACTGTTTCCGCCACTGCCGTTGCAGTTGGGGAAGGTAGAAAAAACCTTTACCAACTTTTTGCCAACGGCCATGTTTCAGTATAAGTTTTCAAGTAGCGCCAATATGCGCGTGTTTTACCGAACCTCTACCTCGCCGCCTTCGGTAACGCAGTTGCAAAACGTAATAGACAATACCAACCCTCTGCTGCTGAACGTTGGCAACCCCGATTTAAAACAAAACTTCTTCCAAATGCTGGTTACCCGTTTCGGGTATGCCAATACCGCTACCGGGCGCAGCCTGTTTGCCTTTGTATTTACCTCCAATACCATTAATTACATAGGCAATTCGGTTTTTATTGCACCATCCGATACTATCATACTCAGCAATATATCCCTGCTTAAAGGCGCTCAACTCAATAAACCCGTTAACCTGAACGGCTTTTGGAATGTACGCTCATTTTTAACCTACGGGCTGCCCGTAAAAGCGCTTAAAAGCAACCTTAACTTAAACGCAGGGTTTACCTACAACCGCACCCCGGGCTTGGTAAACAACCAAACCAACAACGCCAACAACTATAACATAAACGCCGGCTTGGTGCTGGGCAGCAATATAAGTGAAAAAATAGATTTTACCATTTCATACACGGCCAATTACAATATTGTAAATAATTCAATTCTACCCGAATTGGATAATAATTTTTTTTTGCAGCAGGCAGGTGCAAGGGTAAGCTGGCAATTCTGGAAAGGATTTGTGCTGAATACCGAAGCCAACGAAACCTTGTACCGCGGGCTTGATGCCACCCTTAACCAACATTTTGTTTTGTGGAACGCCGGGTTGGCATATAAGTTCCTGAAAAACAATGCTGCCGAAGTACAGATAAAAGTCTATGACCTGCTTAACCAAAACAACAGCCTTACCCGCAACGTCACCGAAACCTATGTTGAAGATACCCAAACACAGGTGCTGCGCCGGTATGCCATGCTTACCTTTACCTATAACCTGCGCAATTTTAAAGCCGCGCAAAACGGCGGTAATACAGGCGGCAACCCGCCGGGCAAAGACGGGCGGTAATAGTACAGCAACTGTTAGTCGCATTCACTAAGGGCTACACCTTGGTAAAGCCTTGTGTGAGAGATGATTACGCCTGCAAAAAATGGGCAGATTTTATAGAACCAACCCTTAAAACATGCTGAAATCCTTATTTTAAAAGAATTTTGCCATGCTTTGCCGGTGCCGGTAATACTAATCCCATAGTTAAGAAATTGTTAAACAATAGCTCAGACGCTTGGTATATTTGTAAATTATTTTTACCTTTGCACCCCGAAAAAGAACGCTTTCCTGCATGAGGCCCGCAGTTTTACCGAAAACCATGTTGCCGGCCTGTTTGCCGTTTTGGAAAACAAATGCAGGAAGTTTTTTTAATTTGTTTTAACTAAAAAATGTTGTTATGAGTATTGAAAAAAAGTATCTTAAAAGTAAAGCAATCTGCAAGGTTACATTTCGTTTGCCCAAAGAAACGGCAGGCCAAGCCGAAAAGGTAAGCTTGGTAGGTGAGTTTAACAATTGGGATGGCGCACAAGAACTGATGCAGGCGCTCAAAGATGGCTCATTTAAAACCACCATTGATTTGGAAGCCGGTAAAGAATATCAGTTCCGTTACTTAGTTGACGACAAATTCTGGACAAACGATGAGGCTGCCGATAAGTATGTGCCCAGCGGTATTGGCGCTGAACAAAATTGTGTGGTAGTGTTGTAAGCAATACCGCATTGTTTTGTAGGTAAAAGCCCTTCTGCGCAGGCAGAGGGGCTTTTTGCATGGCAGGCTTTTGCCGAAAGAGCAACCCATTTCATTAGTCCCTTGGGTAAATAAGCCCATATTGTTTTGATAGCGTGGGTGTCACAATTTGCAATGATTGATTTGTCATTTTACTTACCGCGCCATTTTTTCCGGTACAGGTAAGCTTTTGCGATACTAAAAGTGTCAAATGTGCATAGCTGTATATGCAACATGCGGAACAAAACAACCTGATATCTACAACCTCATAGAGGGTGAATGTTGATTAGGTGTTTGCAAACAACATCGGGATAAGGCACTATCAGCCGAAAGCAGATGGAAGCAAAGAAACCAATTTAAAGCTTAACTACCTGAAATGGAATTAATCGGGGTAGTTGATTTCTTTGTTTGCGGCTTTCAGTGTGTTGAGCAGCAAAGAAACAACGGTCATTGGACCCACACCGCCGGGAACAGGGGTAATAAAACTGCATTTTGGTGCAACTTCATCGTATTTTACATCGCCTGCAAGCCGGTAGCCGGTGCGCTTGCTGTCATCTTCAATTCGGGTAATACCCACATCAACTACTACCGCGCCTTTCTTAACCATTTTTGCGGTTACAAATTCGGGTTGTCCAAGGGCTACAATCAAAATATCGGCGCGCTTGGTGTATTTTTCCAAATTTTTAGTGCGGCTATGGCAAAGGGTAACGGTGCAATTGCCCGGATATTGATTTCGGGATAATAAAATGCTGATGGGAGTGCCCACAATATTGCTTCGCCCCAATACCACGCAATCTTTACCCGATGTTTCAATGCCGTTGCGCTCCAGCAATTGTAAAATGCCGTAGGGTGTGGCGGGCAGGTAGCAGGGAAGTCCCTGTGCCATGCGCCCAACATTTACCGGGTGAAAACCATCTACATCTTTACCGGGTTTTATGGCTTGTGTTACCTTTTCCACATCAATATGTTTGGGCAGAGGCAGTTGCACAATAAACCCGTCAATCATGGTAGATTTATTGAGGCGGTCAATTTGTGCCAGCAGGCTTTCTTCGGTAGTTGTTTCGGGCAGTCTTATGAGGGTAGAGTCAAAACCTACTTCTTTACAAGCCCTCACTTTGTGCTGCACATACGTTTCGCTTGCGCCGTCGTTGCCCACCAACACCGCAGCCAAATTGGGGCGTTTGTGGTTGGCTGCTACCAACCTGTCCACTTCTTCCTTAATTTCCTGTTTAACAATTTCGGCCAGTTTTTTACCATCTAATAGTTTCATACGGTATTGTTTAAATAAATCCTAAGCAGGCACAAAGTTAGCAAAGCTCTGCTAAGGAAACACCAATATGCCGCTTGTTTTTGAAGCGGTAGCTACCGAAGCTTTACCACGCTACCCGAGTTGCCGGGCACAACCTTTCTGCCAGACCCTGCCGTAAAACCGCCAAATACTGTATCTTTGCAGCATGAATTACCTGTTGGCAGAAAACCTTACCAAAGTGTACGGCGTTAAGGTATTGTTTGAAAACCTTGACTTTAGCATTAACAAAGGGCAAAAAATAGCCCTTATTGCCCGCAACGGAGCGGGTAAATCTTCACTTATTCGCATTTTGGTGGGGCTTGACTCCTCTGACAAAGACGGCACGGTGCGCCTGCAAAAAGGGGTAAAATTGGGCTATATTGAGCAAGATCCGCAACTGAACGAAAACGATACCGTGTTGGAATCGGTTTTACATACCGAAAATCCGGTCATTGCGGTAATACAGCGCTACGAAAATGCCCTGTTGCAACACGAGTTACACCCGTCGGAACAATCGCAAAAAATGCTGGAATTGTGCATTGAAGCCATGCAACATCATCAGGCATGGGATTACGATACAAAAATTAAGCAAATACTCACCCGGTTTAAAATTGCCAACCTCCACCAACCCATACGCGAAATGTCGGGGGGTGAAAAAAAACGGGTGGCCATGGCCGGCGTACTCATTCAGGAACCCGATTTGCTTATCATGGACGAGCCAACCAATCACCTCGATCTGGAAATGATTGAATGGCTGGAAGAATACCTGCGCCAAACCAACCTTACCCTGTTGCTGGTAACGCACGACCGCTATTTCCTGAACAATGTAACCACCGAAATTGTGGAACTGGAAAACGGAACCCTACAGCGCTACCGCGGCAACTACGAGTATTACTTAGAGAAAAAAGCCGAGTTGCAGGCAAACATGAAAACCGAAACCGAAAAGGCGCAAAAACTCATGAAAAAAGAGCTGGAGTGGCTGCGCACACAACCCAAAGCACGTACTACCAAAGCCAAATCGAGGATAGATGCCTTTGACCATATTGAAGAAAAAGCCCAGCAGAAAACGAAAGAAGACGAACTAAGTTTTGACGGCATGAGCGCCGCCCGCATTGGCAACCGCACCATTGAAATGTATCACCTCTACAAGCGGTTTGGCAACCAGATTATTTTAGACGATTTTACCTACGTTTTTAAACGCCGAGACCGTGCAGGCATTGTGGGGAAAAACGGCGCCGGCAAAACCACCTTCCTGAACATACTGGCCGGACTCGAAAAACCCGATGAAGGTAAAATACTCATCGGGCAAACGCTGGTAACCGGCTACTACACCCAAGAGGGGTTGCAAATGAAGGAAGATAAAAGAGTCATTGACGTAGTGCGCGATGTTGCCGAAATTTTGCCGCTTAAAAAAGGTAAATATTACACAGCCGCCCAACTTTTAGACCATTTTATGCTGCCCTACAGTATGCACCAAAACTACGCGTCAACCCTTAGCGGCGGCGAGCGCAGAAGACTTTACCTGCTTACCATCTTAATGAAAAACCCAAACTTCCTTATTTTAGATGAGCCTACCAACGACCTTGACCTCATTACCCTTAACCTGTTGGAAGATTACTTGCTGCAATTTGAGGGTTGCTTGGTGATTGTTTCGCACGACCGCTATTTTATGGATAAATTGGTTGACCACGTTTTTGTGTTTGAAGGAAATGGTAAAACCCGCGATTACCCGGGCAATTACAGCCGCTACCGCGAAGCCAAAGCCGAGGAAGAACAGGCAGAGCGCGAAAAAATACTGGCCGAAAAAGAAAAAACCGCAGCCTTACCCAAACCCGAAAAAACCGATGAAAATACCACCGCAAATAAGGCTAAAACCAAGCTTTCGTTTAAAGAGCAGCGCGAGTTTGACCAGCTTAATAAAGAAATAGAGCAATTGGAAGCCGAAAAAGAACAATTATCGCAACAGCTCAATCTGGGCAGCGGCAGCCACGACGAGCTGATGAAGTGGGCAAATCGCCTGAGCGAAGTGGTACAACTGCTCGATACCAAAACCGACCGTTGGCTGGAACTGAGTGAATTTGTATAGTACACACAACATAAGTTGCATCTTTACTGTTCCGCCCTCCTATATCCGGTACTACCTGCGCAGCGCCAGTGCGCACAAAATACCCGTAGCCACCGCAGCATTGAGCGATTCGGCGCCACCCCGACGCGGAATGGTAATCGCCTGTTGAATATGGGGCAACACCTCACCGGAAATGCCATGCGATTCGCTGCCAACAACCAACAGCGCTGGCGCTTGTATGGGGGTGGTATATGCATTTAGCCCGTTGAGCAATGCGCCAAAAACAGGGCCGTGGCGGTAGTTTTGTAACAAAGAGGGTAGGGGCTGGTAGAATACCTTTACCCTAAACAATGAACCCATGGCCGATTGCACCACTTTGGGGTTGAAAACATCTACACATTCGGGAGAGCAAAATACGTAGGGAATACCAAACCAATCGGCTGTCCGAATGATGGTGCCCAGGTTGCCGGGGTCTTTAATATCGTCCAGCACTAAGCAAAGCTGTTGTTGTAAAACCGTGTCATCGGGTAGTTGGGGGGCAATGCTGCCAATGGCCAACACGCAGTTGGGCGTTTCAAGTGACGAAATTTTATTTAGTTCGCCATCGGTAATTTCCTGTACAATGTGCAGGCAATTATGCCGTTTCAACAAGGCAGTGTGTTGCTGAATCCAATCGGGCAAGGCATACAACCCAAGCACCGGAACGGAGGATTGCAGCATTTCGGGCACAATTTTTTCACCTTCAGCAATAAAAGCCCGGTATTGCTGCCGGTATTTCTTAATTTTAAGCGATTGGATAAACTTTATTTGCTGTTTTGAAATCATAAGCGCTGTACTATCTTTGGTTTTGCGGGCATAAGCTGCCGGTAATCTTGTAACTTTGCACAGTTTTGCCACCCTGTTTTGTTTTAACTCTTAAAGGCGGTAAATGAATTTGAACAACCTGTTATTTAAATTGCTACTCCTTACTTTGTTGTACTTGGCCCTTGTGTTGGGTTCGTGCAGCAACGTTAAGCATTTACCGCAGGGGAAAAGCCTGTACACAGCCACTTCCATACATATTGACCCCACTGCACAAATAACCGATAAATATACGGTAAAAAAAGACCTCTACGCTTTATCGCGTCCTAAACCCAACAAAAAAATGATGGGTGTTTTGCGTTTTAAATTATCGGTTTACACCCAAACCAAAAACAAAAAAAAGGGTTTTGGCAAATGGCTCAACGAAAAAATCGGCGAACCGCCCGTTTTGCTCGATACCGCACTACTTGAGCGCACCAAAAGAAACATGCAGCAATATATGTTTAACCATGGCTATTTTAACAATGCCGTGAGTTTTACCACCGAAGAAAAAAACAGGCGGTCGCAGGTTACCTATAATGTAACAGCCATCAGCCCTTATAAAGTCAAAAACATATACTATCCTTCCGATACCATTGATACCATTAACTCATTGGTGCGCAATATGCAACCGCAGGCACTTATTAAACCGGGGCATGAGTTTAATGTAGATAAACTACAGGCAGAAATTAACCGCATTGCCTACGAACTGCACTGCAAAGGATATTACGATCTTATTTCTAAAGACTTGTTTTTTGAATTGGACAGTACACAAGGAACCAGAACCATAGATGTGTACTTAAAAGTAAAACCTCCGGCCACGGGCGGAAAGCACAAGTCATATACCATTAACAATGTGTATGTTTTTCCCGATTACGAGGTGGGTAAACCGCCCGCGGCATATACCGATACGTTGCAGGTAAATAATTTCCATTATATTGCCTCCAATAAGAACCGATTTAACCCCAACACCATTACCGGCGTTTTGTTGCTGAAAAAAGGCGATTTATACTCGCAAAAAAACTGGGAGTACAGCCTTAACCACCTGCTTGGACTGGGCGTATTTAAATTTGTAAACGTTAAGTTTGAAAAAGCCGATACTTCGGCAAACAATCCAATGCTCGATTGCCGCATTTTACTTACCCCCGCACGGCGCATGGGCATTTCGGGTGAAGTGGAGTTAAACAACCGGGCACAGCAGAGTGTGTTGGGCGCAGCAACCAGTTCGTTGCTGGGTACAGCCGCCACCCTAAGTTATAAAAACAAAAATTTGCTGGGCGGCGCCGAGGCTTTTAGCTTTACCCTTTTTACCGGATTGGAACTTAACCCGCAAAACCGCAAATCGGCAATTACAGACAACGCACTCATAAACACCCTTAACCTTAGCGGCGAATTGCAACTGGCAGTACCCAAATTTATAGTGCCCTTTAAACTCCAAAATCAATCAAGGTATTTTTTACCAAAAACCAATATTCGGCTTAGCGCCAGCTACCTCCGCCGCATCAACTTTTATACGCTCAACTCCTTTAACATCAATTTTGGTTACGACTGGAACGAAAACAGCCGGAAACGCCACCTGTTTAACCCCGTTTCGGCCAGTTTGCTCAGTTTGCGCAACAAAGAGGCGGCCTTTGAAGAACAACTTGCCCAAAACTCATTCCTGCGCCGAAGTTTTGAAGAGCAAATTATTGCCGGAAGCAATTATACCTATATTTATAACACTCAAAACATCAGTCAGGCTGTTAATTTTATTTACTTTAAAGCCGGTTTCGACCTTGCAGGAAATACCCTGTACGCTGCCGACCGGTTGCTCAAAGTGTCGGGTGCTATTAACAAGGATAAACAGGTTAAAATTTTGGGCAGTTCTTATGCACAATATGCCCGCGCCGAATTCGACATTAGGCATTATAACCTCCTTTCACGGGGCAATTCGCTCGTGTCGCGCTTTAATGTGGCGGTGGGTGTGCCCTACGGCAACTCTGCCGTTTTACCCTATGTGAAGCAGTATTTTGTGGGCGGCCCCAACAGCGTAAGGGCATTCCGTATAAGGAGTATCGGACCCGGAAGTTTTGGCGCTTATGCCGTGCCCGACACCATAGTGATTGATGAATTTGACCGTACCGGCGATATTAAAATAGAAGCAAACTTAGAATGGCGTTTTCCCATTGTTTCAATGCTGAAAGGGGCTTTATTTACCGATTTGGGCAACATTTGGACACTGCGCAGCGAAACTTCGGGAACAGACCCCGATACCGGCGAACCCATTGTGACCCGCCCCGGCGGCAGGTTTGGCTTTGGCACTTTCTGGAGCCAGATTGCCATTGGAACCGGCGCAGGTATCCGCCTCGATTTCAGCTATTTTGTGATGCGCTTTGATTTAGGCGTGCCCATACACAACCCATCTTTGAGCAACAGCGAGCAATGGCCGGTTAAAAATATGTTCGAAAAAAAATGGCTGCGCAGCAATACCAACCTTAACTTAGCCATTGGATACCCATTCTAACAGGGTTAAAAATGCTCTTCTTCTTTTTCTTCAAACACATCAGATAAGGTAATGCCGAAACCGGAAAAAATGCCTACGGGAATTACCTCATTCCGGTTGTAAGATTTCCGAAGCCGGTACCTGCCCGATGTTTCGTCTAAATCATACGCCTGCACAATTTGCTCATACGGAAACACCACCCAATACTCCCTAACGCCGCTTTGCTCATAAACCTCATATTTTTCGGTAAGGTCTTTGGCGGCGGTTGACCTTGAAAGTATTTCTATCACCAAATCGGGCGCGCCCAAACAACCACGGTGGTCTAATTTTGAGGCATCGCAAACTACGCAAATATCGGGCTGTACTACTGTGTAAACATTTTTATCGGCTGCCTGCTTTTTACCCTTTACCTGCGGCAAGCGCACATCAAACGGCGCAGAAAATGCCCTACAACTCTTGCCAAGCAGGTAATTACCAATTTGACGGGCAATCTCAAATGATACTTTCTGATGCTCTAAATTTGGCGCCGGCGACATTTTAAAAATTTTACCCTTAATCAGTTCCAGCCGTTCGGTAAAATTCCAGGTAAGGTAATCGGCATAGGTGTACAGCCGGTTTGATAGTGACAGGGTTTGCAGTTCTGTTGTCATAATTTTTTTAAAAATGTTCTTCTTCTTTTTCTTCAAACACATCAGATAAGGTAATGCCGAAACCGGAAAAAATGCTCACCGGAATTACCTCATTCCGATTGTAAGATTTCCGAAGCCGGTACCTGCCCAATGTTTCGTCTAAATCATACGCCTGCACAATTTGCTCATACGGAAACACCACCCAATACTCCCTAACGCCGCTTTGCTCATAAACCTCATATTTTTCGGTAAGGTCTTTGGCGGCAGTTGACCTTGAGAGTATTTCTATCACCAAATCGGGCGCGCCCAAACAACCACGGTGGTCTAATTTTGAGGCATCGCAAACTACGCAAATATCGGGCTGTACTACCGTGTAAACGTCTTTATCGGTTGGTTGCTTTTTACCCTTAACCTGCGGCAAGCGCACATCAAACGGCGCAGAAAACACCCGGCAGGGTTTCCCCTTTAAAAAGTTGTATAACATTACCGACAAGTTCATGGAAACCTTTTGATGTTCCAGATTTGGCGCCGGCGACATTTTAAAAATTTTACCCTTAATCAGTTCCAGCCGTTCGGTAAAATTCCAGGTAAGGTAATCGGCATAGGTGTACAGCCGGTTTGCTATTGACAGGGTTTGCAGTTCTGTTGTCATGTTTATTATTTGCTTCAACTTGTTAAAAGGTTATCATTACTGCTTACACAAATTTAACACAATTACACTTAAAACGGACAATTATTCAAATTAGTGCCCCTGTAAACAGGCGGAAAAGTTACAAATTGAGGATGAAATTGCAATTGAGCTATAAAAGTCTAAGAAAAACAGGTTATTTATCAAACACGGGCAGTACATTTTGTAACTTTGCCCATTCTGCATTTGTTAGGAAATTTCAACTTGTTATGTTTAAACAACAGCCGCTCACCCGTTTAAAACTGTATTGTTTTATATTCTTTTGCACTTTATTAACCCCTGCCTTTGCCCAAAAAGAAACCAACAACTGGTATTTTGGCGAGTTTGCCGGTCTCGACTTTAACCCCGGTGCGCCGGTAGCCCTAACAAACGGCGCCTTAAATACCAACGAAGGCTGTGCCTCCATTTCCGACGCAGCAGGGCAACTCTTGTTTTATACCGGCGGCAACCGTGTTTTTAACCGAAACCACGTGCAAATGCCCAACGGTTTCGGGCTTATGGGCGATATTTCCTCCACGCAATCGGCTATCATTGTGCCACAGCCGGGCAGCAGCACCTTGTACTACATTTTTACCGTAGATGAAGAAGGCGGACCCAACGGGCTTCGATACTCTATGGTTGACTTGAATTTACAAGGCGGTTTGGGCGATGTGTTTGTAAAAAATGTACCCTTGGTAGCACCAACATCAGAAAAAGTTACGGCGGTTAAGCACAACAACAACTTCGATGTTTGGGTTATTACCCACGAGTGGGAATCCGATGCTTTTTATGCTTATTTGGTTACCGCTGCCGGTGTTAGCGCTGCACCGGTGGTAAGCAATGTGGGCTTGGTACATACCGGCGGCAGCATTGCTACAAACGGCAACTCGGCCGGGTATATGAAGGTTTCGCCTTTGGGAAACAAACTGGCGCTGGCCATAAAAGAAATGAACCTGTTTGAAATTTTTGATTTCAACAGTTCAACCGGCGTTGTTTCCAATGCCATTACCACCCCTGCAACCTATACCAATGCCTATGGTGTGGAGTTTTCGCCCGATGGCACTAAACTGTATGCATCAAAGTACGGCTTTGGCGGGCCGCAAATTTTTCAGTTCAACCTGCAGGCAGGGTCTGTTGCGGCAATTTTAAGTTCATCAACATTGGTAGGCACATCATCCAGTTTGTTTGGCGGAGGTTTGCAACTGGGCACCGATGGCAAGATATACTTTGCCCGTTTTGAATCGGAGTGGCTGGGAGTTATCAACAACCCCAATACCTTAGGCGTTGCCTGCGGTTATGTAGATGACGGGGTAAACCTCAACGGTAAAACTTCCAATTTCGGGCTGCCCAATTTTGTGCAAAGCTATCTCAAACCCTCGCCATTTACCTATCAGAATACCTGTTTCGGCGCTACCACTCAATTTGCCATTATCAATACGGCTTTTATTTCATCGGTATCGTGGAATTTTGGCGACGCCGCTTCGGGTGCTTCCAACACTTCCACCCAACTCAGCCCCACCCACGTTTATTCAGCTCCCGGAACCTATACGGTTTCCCTTACCACCACCCTAACCAATGGCGTATCGGAAACCAATACCCAAAACCTGCTCATTCACCCGCTGCTCACCGGCGTAGATTTGGGAGCAGACCAAACTATTTGCGCTACCGAAACGCTTACTTTATCTGCCATAATACCCAACTCGCTAACCTATCTTTGGCAAGATGGCAGTGCTGCCGCAACGTTTACCGTTTCAACGCCGGGCACCTACAGCGTTACCGTTAGCGGGCTTTGCAACAGCGTTTCCGATGCCGTTACCATTGCCTACAATCAGGCGCCAAACATTAACTTAGGCGGCAACCAAACCCTGTGCAACGGACAAACTGCCGTGCTCAATGCCGCACCCACCAACGGCGCTGTCGGAACCGTTTACCAATGGGAAACCGGCGAAACAACCCCTACCTACACCGTTACTACAGCCGGCACCTACACAGTAGCCATCGGCAACCAATGCGGAAGCGCCAATGCCAGCGTTACCATTGATTATCTGGCGCCACCCGTAGTAGAACTTGGCGCAGACCTTGCAGTGTGCCTTGGTACACCGGTTGCGCTCAATGCCACCCCGCTCAATGCCCTACTTACCGGCCCGGTAACCTATCAATGGCAAGATGGCAGCGCTACCGCCATTTTTACTGCCACATCGGCCGGCACTTACAGCGTTACCGTAAACAATAGTTGCGGAACGGCAACAGACAATATTACCGTTACCAACAATTTTCCGCCGGTGGTAGATTTTGGCGGAAATGTAGCCCTGTGCCCGGGCGAAACACTAATCCTTGATGCCACTGTGCCCGATGGCCTGTATCTATGGCAAGATGGCAGCACAGCAGCAACCTTTACTATTTCTGCACCGGGTAATTATTGGGTGGAAGTTACCAATCTATGCGGCTTAGTGTTTGAAGATATTACCGTAAGCTATACCAACCTGCCCGATGTTGACCTTGGCCCCGATGCCACCCTTTGCCCCGGCCAAACCCTTGCCCTCAATGCCAATACTACCGGCGCTGCCGCTTACCTGTGGCAAGACGGCAGCAATAACCCAACTTTTACCGCAAATGCTCCGGGAATCTATTGGGTGCAGATTGCCAACAGTTGCAGCACCCAAACCGACAGCATTACCATAGAATTCGGAATGGACCCAACCATTAATTTGGGTGCCGATACAACGCTTTGCGAAGGCGAAGCCGTGTTGTTCAACATTGCCATACCCGATGCGCAAGCCACTTACCTGTGGAGCAACGGCGGCACCTTACCCGATTTTACCGCGAATGCTGCCGGCACTTACTGGGGCAGTGTAACCAACCAATGCGGCACCGTTACCGATACAGTAGCGGTGAGCATTACCCCGCTACCTGCCATAAACCTTGGCAATGATGTTGGTCTATGCCCGGGCGAAAGTGTAGTATTAGATGCCACCGTTGCCGCTGCAACCGCTTACAATTGGAGCAACGGCGATAATACTGCCACTATCACCGTGGGCACTGACGGAACCTACAGCGTAACCGTAACTACCGCCTGCGGCGTGGTTTCTGATACGGTTAACGTTAACCTTGGAACAACGCTCACCATTAGCCTTGGGCTCAACCTGCAACTTTGCAATTCCGATTCCTTTACACTGGATGCCACCACAGCCGGCGTAACTTACCAATGGCAAGATGGCAGCAGCAATGCAACCTTTACCGCAAATACTCCCGGCGCTTATTGGGTGCAAATTGCCAACAGTTGCAGCAGCGCCACAGATACCGTAACAGTTAATTACCTCAATACACCATTTGTACAACTTGCCGCCGATACCACCCTCTGCCCCGGCGAAACCCTGTTCCTGAACGCACAACTGCCCGATGCATCGGTTAGTTACCTTTGGAACAACGGCAGTACGCAACCCGATTTTACCGTTTCGGAACCCGGACTTTATGCCGTAACCCTCAATAATGCCTGCGGCAATGCTTCAGACAGTATATTGGTAAATTATAACCAATTGCCAACGGTGAGCGCCGGACCCGATGTTACCATTTGCATAGGCGAAACCGCCACACTTGCCCCTACGGCCGCCAATGCTACTGCCTACCTTTGGCAAAACGGCAGCACGCAACCTACACTTATTGCCGGAGAAAGCGGCGTTTATGCCATAACCGTAAGCAATGCCTGCGGCAGCGCTTCCGATGCCGTAACCGTAACCGTAAATGACTGCCTGCCACCGCCACCGCCCGAACCGTTGCCCTGCACCTTATTGGTTCCGAATGCTTTTAGCCCTAACAACGACGGGGTAAATGATGTGTTTGCGCCGGTGTATAACTGCACTTCAGCAACTGCTTCTTTTAGTGTTTTTAACCGTTGGGGCGAGCGGGTATTTACCGGCAATACCCTTACCGATGGCTGGAACGGCTCACTCAAAAACGAGCCATGCCCCATTGGGGTGTATGTTTGGGTATTGGAATACCTGAATGACGAAGGACAAATGGAAATGGTAAAAGGCAACGTTACCCTGCTTCGGTAAGGGGAGTTTACCCCCTTTCGGGTAAAATAACAAAAATTGTTCCGGATAGGCAATTCCTCAATTTGTAATGATGTGTGCCCCATTTTTCTTTCCGCCCCTTTTCGGAAATAAATACTGAAAACCTTCCAGACACTGAAAGTGTCGAACATGAATAGCCGTATGTGCAACATACGGAAAGAAAAAAGACCTGATAGCGGCAACCTCAAAGAGGTTGAATGTTAAAAAGGGTTTTGCAAACAACATCAGGCTTGATTGGCAGAAAACCGGCTGCCCTAAAACTTAACCAACCTTGAAATATTAAACCCAAGGCGAAACTCACCGTCTAACCAGTTGCGGGTGGTGTAGGGTATGAACTGGTTTTCAATTACCCCGGGCGAATTGGAGAAATTGAGATGAAACACGTGTCCGGCAGTTTTTATTTCCAAACCAATGCCAAGTGGAGGGTAATATTTAATGTCGTTAGGGCCGGCATCTTTGTTAATATCGCGGCGGTAGTTGGAGAAATATTGGAAGTAGTCTAGAATAATGGCATAGCGTTGGTTAATGGCTACCCTTGCACCGGCACCTAACGAAAAAAGCAGGTTTTCATCGCCCAAACGCACAAAGTTGCGGTAAAGCATGCCGGGTATTATTTGTATGGAAAAATGGTCGCCAAATTTTCGGGCAACAAGCACTTGCACATTATAGCTGAGGCGGTGCGCAAATTTTCGGAAAGAGGTTTCGCTTTCCAAGTTTACCTTTTCGGCTTTCATGGTAGAAAAGGCAGCATTTGCAAAAAGAGTTGCCGAAATGGGCATACCATTATCAGACGTTTGGTGAAGAAAACGGTATTTTACCAACCCGTCAACCAAATTTCGGGGGCCAAAAGCGCCTTTGCTTCGTCCAATGCCAAGAGTAATGTTGTTGGTAACTCCGTATTCAAAGCCAAGCCTTATATCGGTAATATTATCTAACCCAAAAAGGTTTTTAACTCCGCCGCGCTCACCGCCCACATCGTTAAAACGGTGTGTAATGCGAATATCGAGCGCTTTTGCCGGAACAGTTTCAACAGTTTGCGCATTAATGAGGCGGGTGGAATAAAAAGTATTTGCCACTTTGGTGCTTTCTTCCTGTGCCTTGGCGGGGTTGCAAAAGAGCAATAATAGCGCGCAGTGCAAGGCAAATGTAAATACGCCGGTTTTGAACATAGAACTGAGGTTTTGAACTGCTAAGGTACACAGTTTTATTGAACAAAAAACCCCCGCAACATTTTTGTGCGGGGGTTTTTTACAACATTGGCGAAAAGTGGTTTATTTTAACCAGATTTTTTGTGTTTGGGTTGTTCCGTCTTCGGTCTGTAACATGATGAGGTACAAACCTTCGGGGTAATTGTTGCGATTTACGGCAATTTGTTGCTGTTGGATTCCGGCAGTTTGTTGACCGGTGTAGAGGGTTTCGAGCAACTGGCCGTTGATGTGATAAAGTTGAATTTGAACGCTTTGCGGTTTATCTAAAGCAAACGCTACGTTTGCGGTGTTTCCGGTTATGGGGTTTGGATAAACGGACAGAGCGCCGGCATTGGTTTGTTGTGTGTTTTCTATACCAACGGGCACAGGCTGAATTTGCAGGGTGGTGGTATAAATTAAATCGCCCGAACCGGTGCCGTTGCCGTTTGCCGAATTGGCTGCGAGGTAGAAGGTAATAGGGCCTTGGTCGGTAGCAGGCGCGGTCCATTGCATGGTAAAGTTGCCGGCATTGGGATTGGGTACGTTTTTATGGAAAATATATTGCCTGTTGTTGCTGCTTTGTACGGCTGTTGCGGTAAAATTGGGAGTGTTGCCTGTAAAATTACCCACGCTTTGGTTAGAACTGTTGAGCGCCACCATTTCAAAGCCGAAGCGTGAGCCGGTGCCGCCGCCGTTGTTAATCACCACGCCTATTACATAGGTAGAGCCGGGTGTGTAGGATGAACCGGAGCCATCGCCGGAAAAAAAAATGGTTGCCGAACCGGGGCCGGTATTGGGGGCGCCGCCGTGGCAGCCGGAGGTGGCACAGGTTAGCTCGCCCGGTGCGCCGGTTCTGCCCAACGGAGGTTGCGCCGAGTTGCTATGAGCGTATTGCCTGTTAAGCGTTGCCAAAGAGGCAAACAAAAGCAAGGTAAGAAAAAGTACTTTTTGGGTCATGTTCCAGTGAGTTTATGAGTTTTATAAAAAAAGTGCACTGAATTGGTGGTTTACCACATTAAACGTAAAAACCGCTAATAAAGTAAAGTCGGGCAAAAGACCAAATGACGAGAATTGGGTTCTGCTGGTATTAAAAAGATACCGTTTTCGGCGGTACAGTTGCGGTGTTAAGGCAGATTCGGTCTTTTTGCGGTTTTTCATTTACTTTTAAATAATCTGTTCGGTATGGTTTTTGGTATCCACCTTGGTTATTACCTTTTCAATCATGCCGTTTTGGTCAATGAGAAAGGTCGTGCGGTGAATGCCCATATAGGTTTTACCCATAAACTTTTTTTCGCCCCAAACGCCGTAAGCATTGGCAATGGCGTTATTTTGGTCGGCAAGCAGGGTAAAGGGCAGTTGGAATTTATCGGCAAATTTCCGGTGCGATTTTTCAGAATCGGGACTAACACCAATGACCACATATCCTTTTACGCCAAGCAGCTCGTAGTTATCGCGCAGGTTACAGGCTTCGGCGGTGCAGCCGGGGGTGTCGTCTTTTGGGTAAAAATACAACACCACTTTTTTACCCTTTAAATCTGCCAGCGAAACGGTATTGCCCGATTGGTCGGTTGCTGTAAATACAGGTGCGGCAGCGCCTTCTTGCAAATGTGTCATAGGTTGTTCATTTTGATAAATAACAAAGAGTGAAACACCACATCGGGTTATTTTGTTTAACTTCGGTTAGGTCATTGGTAAAAAAACGGGGTTATTGTTACCGGGTTTTACTTCGTTTTCCTGTTTTAGTATGCACATTTATTGCAATGTAGGTTATAAAACCTTAAATTAGGTTAATCTTTACCGCCAATGATACAAAAAGCATAAATTTGCGCTAAAATTAACCCATTCTTCAGCATGGAGTGCAAATTCATTTTTGGTGCAGTTGTTTTTTTTGCAACCTTTGTTACGGCGCAGGCACAACCGCCGGCGGTAAATGTAAGCCCAAGCACCGGCGCTATGCAAATTGGCGATGCCCTTATACTTACCCTTGATGCTACCTGCACTTCGGATATTCATTTTGACTGGCCACAAATACCCGATACGCTGGGCGGCTTTGAAGTAACCGGCGTGCTTCCGCCCGATACGGTAAAAACACCCGAAGGCACCCTGCATATTACCCAAAAAATAAACCTTACCGCATTTGATGCCGGCACACTTGCCCTGCCGCCGCTTAACTTTAACTACCGCAACACCCAAACCGGTTCGGGAGGCAGTATAAGATCCACGCCCGTTGTTGTTACCGTCCGCGAACCCGAAGTTGATACAACCGCCGAAATAAAAGACATTGCCCCGCCGGTTGACCTGCCGCTTACCCTTTGGGAGCGCCTGCGCCCCTATGTCATTGCGCTGTGTGTTATATTGTTGCTTGCCTTGCTATGGTGGTGGTGGAAAAAACGCAGCCAAAAGCAACAAGAGAAACAAGCCATGCCGCAGGCACCGCCGCAGCCACCCTATGAAGTTGCCCTTAACCGCCTAAAAACGCTGGAACAGGCAAAATACTGGCAACAAGGGCAGGAAAAACAGTATTACAGCGAATTGACCGATATTTTGCGCCAGTATATTGAAGGACGCTACCAAATACAAGCGCCCGAAATGACCACCGACGAAACCGTTGCCGCCTTTAAACACATAGCCATTGAAGGCTCTTTACTTGACAAACTGCGCAAATTGCTGGAACTGGCAGATTTGGTGAAATTTGCCAAAGCAAAACCTCTGGTAGAAGAACATCTGCAAGCCTTTACCGATGCCAATTACTTTGTCAGGGCTACCAAACCCGTAGAAGAAGCGCCGCTTCAAAACACCGAAAACCCCATTTAACTCATTCCATTGTCCTATTTGTTTCGCCATATATTGCTCCTGTTGTTGTTTGCCTTTACCGGCGTAGCACATGCTGCCGGTTTTCAGTACAACAAGCAATGCAGCAAGGCATACCGGTTATTGATGAGCCTTCAAATTAATGAGGCCGAAAAATTACTGGCCGCCGAAAAACAGCAAAACCCCGCCAACCACTTTACCCTGCTGCTCGACAATTATGCCGATGTACTTAAAATCTTTATAACCGAAGAAAGCGCCACCTTTAACCGACTTGAACCCAACAAAGCCCGCCGCCTCAGCCAACTGGAAAACTCCGATAAAAACTCGCCCTACTACCGCTATGCGCAAGCCGAAATTAACCTGCAATGGGCGTTGGTTCGCCTTAAGTTTGAACAATACCTTAAAGCTTTTTGGGAAATACAAAAAGCATATAAACTGCTATCGGAAAACCGGCAACTTTACCCCGATTTTTACCCCAACCTCAAATCTTTAGGCGCTATACATGCCATGATAGGTACCATTCCCGAACAGTTTAAATGGAGCATAAAACTTATGGGGCTGCAAGGCAACATTGCACAGGGAATGGGAGAAATAGAGCAGTTTCTAAAACAAGGGCAGCAACAGCAAGACCAGCTTTTCAGGGAGGAGGGGCTGGTTTTGTATGCCTTTTTACTGCTCATTTGCAGGGCAACCCCGATAAAGCATGGCAAATAGCCGAAGCCATGCCCACCGACCGAAACCTCCTGAACTGCTTTGCCGCCGCCGATATTGCCCTTAAAACCGGCCATAATGAAGAGGCTATTGCCATTTTGCAGCAAAAACCGGCGGGCAATGGCTTTGCCGATTTTTATTACCTCGATTACCTGTTGGGTGTGTGTAAACTTAACCGCCTTGACACAGATGCCGATGCCCCGATGTTTAAGTTTGTAACCAATTTTAAGGGCAGCAGCTATGTTAAAGATGCCTATCAAAAACTTGCATGGAATTACCTGCTCAAAAACCAGCCCGATAAATACCGGACCTTTATGCAATATGCCCTGCAACGGGGTAAACAGTTTACCGACTCCGACAAACAAGCGCACAAAGCCGCTCAAAACCCCGAAATGCCCCACCCGCAACTGTTGCGGGCACGCCTGCTCTTTGATGGCGGCTACTATACCAAAGCGCTAACCATTTTGCAACAAATACCCGAAACTCAACTTACCGCCACATCGCAAAAGTTGGAATACATATACCGCAAAAGCCGTATTTACGACGGACTTAAACAGTACCCAACCGCCATTGCCTGCTACCAGCAAACCATTTTGCAAAGCAAAGATGCCCCCTACTACTTTGCCCCCAAAGCCTGCCTTGAATTGGGTAAAATTTACGAGCAACAGGGCAACCCTGCTAACGCAGCCCTGTACTACCGCAAAGCCATGGAATACAAAAACCATGAGTACCGCAACAGCATAGAGCAACAGGCAAAAGCGGGGTTAAACCGTTTGAAACGGTAATAATTTGGCAATTTTCGCTCGGATAGCGGCTTAAATCGGCAAAAAAGCGGTAAATTCGCCAATGTATTTCAATTTACCACTTCCTAATAAACCACCAGAATTGTATGAAAAAAATAGTAGCCGCTCTTTTCCTCCAACTGCTCTTTCTAACTGCTTTTGCCCAAAACATTCCTACCCAAACAACTCCCGAAGTTATAAATGCCATAAAAAACATAAAACCATGGGAACAAGTATTGCAACAACAACCCGATGTTTTGCATGGCAATATCATTAACCACTCCCGAAGCAATGCCGCAGAATTGGGCGTGCTTCCCTACGATACTCTCTATGCCCCGTTTTACCACGGCGTAGCATCGGGCGACCCTATGAACGACCGCGTGATCATTTGGACACGCGTTACCCCGCAAGACGATAACCCCGTATCGGTGCAATGGAATATGGCAACAGACCCCGATATGACCAACATCATCCAAACCGGCACCTTTGTTACCGATGCAAGCCGCGATTATACGGTAAAAATTGATGTAACCGGGCTTAGCCCCGGCGCAACCTACTACTACAATTTTGCCGCTTTGGGCATTACCAGCATGACCGGCCGTACCCAAACCGTGCCAACCGGCAATGTAAATCACCTTCGCTTTGGCGTGGCCTCGTGCAGCCATTACCAGCAGGGATACTTTAACGCCTACGGGCGGTTGGCCGACAGAACCGACCTGAATGCCGTTATTCATTTGGGCGATTATATTTACGAATACGGCCCCGGTACTGATTTCTCTACCGATATCAGGCAATATGAACCCGAAAACGAAATAATTACCCTCGAAGATTACCGCACCCGCCACTCGCTCTATAAACTCGACCCCGACCTGCGCCGCGCTCACCAGCAACACCCCTTTATTACCGTTTGGGACGACCACGAAGTGGCCAACGATGCATGGCAGGAAGGCGCACAAAACCACAACCCCGGCGAAGGCGACTATGATGTGCGAAAAGCCAATGCCATACAGGCCTACTTTGAATGGATGCCCATTCGCGACCCCGAACCCGGGCAGCCCCGCCATGTGTACCGAACCCTGCACTACGGCAACTTGGCAGACCTCATTATGATTGACACCCGCCACGAAGGAAGGCAGGAACAGGTAGCAGATTTTACCGACCCCGCCTACTCCGACCCCAACCGAACCATTTTGGGCGAACAACAATACAACTGGCTGGTTGACCAGCTAAGCAGCTCCACCGCACAGTGGAAAGTGTTGGGCAATCAGGTAGTGTTTACTACCATTAACACCCTTGGACTGTTAGACAATGCCGATATGTGGGACGGCTACCCCGCCGAGCGCCAAAAAATTGCCCACCTTATTGACAGCCTGCAAATTAAAAATTTTGTGGTCGTTACCGGCGATATTCATTTGGGTATTGCCGCCGATATTACCCTTGAACCCCAAACAGGCTATGACCCCGCCACCGGCGAAGGCGCTTTTGGCGTGGAAATGGTTACCACCAGTATAACCAGCGCCAATGATGAGGTGTTGCCCGCCATTATTCCGGTTGATGTGGCTGAAAATCTGGCCTTAAATGCCAACCCGCATGCCAAATACATCAACATTGCCGACCACGGTTATTTTGTACTGGATTTAACCCCGCAACAAGCTCAGGCCGATTGGTATGTAATTGACACCAAATTGCAACCCTCTACCGTTGAAAATTACGATGCCGGCCGCTATACGCTCAACCAAACCTCGCACCTGATAACCACCACCACCCCGGCACCGCCCATTGACGGCGCACCCGACCCGGCGCCGGTTTTTACCTCGGTTAACCAACCCGAAGGCACGCCTCATAACACCGGCTCGGTATTGTTTATTGCCGCTTATCCTAACCCCACAAGCGGCGGCGAAGTACACTTGCATTATGCCGTTTCCAAAGCGCAAAACCTGCTGGCAACGCTGCACGATGCATCGGGTAAACAATTAGCTGTAATCAGCAATCAGCAACAACAGCCCGGCATTTATACCCTTAAATTTGATACCGGTTTGCTGCCCAACGGCGCCTATATTTGCCGCCTCATTACCGCCGACGGCTCGGCCGCCAGCCGCAAAATTGTGGTGCAGCGGTAGCAAACAGTGCTTTTGTGTTGGGTTTAATTACTAAATCGTAACAACTTAGCCAAACTCAAAAGCAGTTTGCAACTATTGAGTTATTGTTTAACCTATGCAATGGAACAACCCAACAACATATAAAAAAACAGAGAATGCTGTTGTTGGTTTTAGTGTTCCAATTATTACCCCTTTCCGTATTGCCCTTTGCAGTACCCGGCTCAAGCTACAATGGCCGGTTTTGCGCCTTTTTGCTGCGGCAATGTACCCAAAACCCCTGTACAAGGCTAAAAAAAATGCATTGGTTAAGCAGTAGGGTTCAATTTACAATAAATTTATCAAATGCTTAATAAATCTATTAACATGTTTAATAGATTTATTAAAAAGATTAAAATCAAAATAAAAGCTTAATTACTATGTTAAAAATTTAACTTTTTGATTAAAATATTTAT
>NBMY01000119.1 GCA_002212985.1 Sphingobacteriales bacterium TSM_CSS | reverse complement strand
GGCGGGGCACCTGGTTGCTGCGGCTGTCGCCGCCGGCAATTACAGACAGTTGCTGCTCGGGGTTGTTGGGCAGGGTTTTAAACCAATAGCGGTTGCTGTTGCCCTCGCTGTCTTTTATAACAAAATAGTAGGCGGTATTGGGTGTAAGCCCAGTAAGCCTTGCGAAACGGTGGTTCATACCTTTGTAGTTGTCCACGCTGCGGTCCGGTGTGCGTTGGTTGGGATATAAAGACCAGTTGGTTCCCAAATCGGAAGTACCATAGCAAACCATGGGGGCGCTACCCGATGGCTGGCACCAGGCAATGGTCATGCTGGTGGCGGTATTATCGGTACTCCATACAAGGCGGTATTTTTCGGTGGCAGCGTTTGCGCCAAAGCCGGCCAGCAACAGCAGGCAACCAAGCAGGGTGAAGCGGAGGTTTTGCATACAACGTTTGGTTTGAGGTGCAGAAAGTTGGGGTGTAAGGCTTTGGCTAAGGTTTTTACGGGCAAACGGGCACTGCCGGCAGTGGTTGCTGCGGCTGTTTTGTTTACCACTCCATAGAGGCTTCTACGTTTAATTTTTGGTAAACCTCGCGCGAGGCTTCTTTTTCGGCGTCTTTTTTGTTTCGGGCTTCGCCGCTGCCCATCAGTTCGCCGTCAATAAAAGCGCCCACTACAAATATACGCACTTTGTTTGTATTTTTTTCTTCCAGCACTTCAAAAGTCAGTTCTTTTTCAAAACGCTGCGACCATTCGAAGAGGCGGCTTTTGTAATTGATGTCGAGGTTTTGGAGGTCATCTAAATTTATGTAGGGCGACAAAATTTTGGTGATGATAAATATTTTGGCTTTATGGAAACCGGCATCGAGGTAAATAGCCCCGATAAGCGCTTCGAGGGCATTGCCCAAAATGGTGCTGTTAAGGGTAACAAAACCTTTGTGATAGTCTAAGAATCGTTCCAGTTTAAGTTGATGTCCTATTTCGCCTAATCTTTTCCGGTTTACAATTTTAGAGCGCATTTCGGTAAGAAAACCCTCGCCTCTTATGGGGTAGGTCATAAAGAGGTATTCAGATATCACGGTATCGAGCACGGCATCGCCCAAAAACTCAAGCCGCTCATTGCTGGTGTGAGCATCGGCCGATTTGGAGCTATGCTTAAAGGCCAGCAGGTACACCGACAAGTTAGCCGGGGTAAAGCCCATTAATTCGCGCAAATATTTTACTTTCTTTTTTTGCGGCGACAGGTAGCGGTTAAAGAATTTTCTTACTGCTTTCAATGCTTGATTGGTATTGAAAGGTGAGGGGGCGGCGGGTTCAAATCAGGTTGTTATTTGTTTAAAAATAACCGATGCGTTGTGTCCGCCAAAGCCAAAGGTGTTGCTAAGGGCGGCTCTTATGTTGCGGTGTTGTGCCTGGTTAAAGGTAAAATTAAGGTTGGGGTCAAAGGCCGGGTCGTAGGTAAAATGGTTAATAGTGGGTGGTACTATATTGTGTTTAACGGCCATTATGCTGGCAATGGCTTCTACGGCTCCGGCAGCGCCCAACAGATGGCCGGTCATAGATTTGGTAGAGCTGATGTTGAGTTGGTAGGCATGGCTGCCAAAAATATTGGCAATGGCTTTTGCCTCGCTTACATCGCCCAGGGGGGTAGAAGTTCCGTGAACGTTAATATAATCTATTTCCTGGGGTTGCATGTTGGCATCGTTAAGTGCGTCTTTCATTACCAGTATTGCGCCCAATCCTTCGGGGTGCGGGGCGGTAATGTGGTTGGCATCGGCGCTCATGCCTCCGCCGGCCATTTCGGCATAAATGGGCGCGCCTCTTTTAATGGCGTGTTCATATTCTTCCAGCACTATGGCGCCTGCACCTTCGCCAAGTACAAAGCCGTCGCGGTCAAGGTCAAACGGGCGCGAGGCGGTTTGTGGGCTGTCGTTTCGCTCAGAGAGGGCTTTCATTACACTAAATCCACCTATTCCGGCTTCGGTAACGGCGGCTTCGGCTCCGCCCACCACTATGGCATTGGCTTTACCCAACCGGAGGTAATTAAAGGCATCGATAAGGGCATGAGTAGAAGAAGCGCAGGCAGAAACTACGGCGAAGTTTGGCCCCCGAAACCCATATTTAATGGAAATGTGTCCGGCGGCAATATCCAAAATCATTTTAGGAATAAAAAACGGGCTGAAGCGGACAAGTGCGGGTTCTTTCCAATATTCAAAAAGTTGTTCCTGAAAGGTGAGTATGCCGCCAATGCCCGATGAGAAGATAACGCCCACGCGGTCTTTGTCAATAGAATCGTCATTTAACCGGGCGTCGGCCACGGCCTGGTCGGCGGCAAAGAGGGCGTAGTGGGCAAAGGGGTCTAGTTTTCGGGCTTCTTTTCGTCCAAAAATGGCATCGGCATCAAAGTTTTTCACTTCGCAGGCAAATCGGGTTTTAAATTTTCCGGCATCAAACTTAGTAATAGGGGCTGCACCGCTTTGCCCGTTAATTAGCCCCTGCCAGTAGTCGTTTATAGAATTTCCAAGGGGGGTTACGGCACCTAAACCCGTTACAACTACCCGTTTCAGTGTAACTTGCATAGTAATTTGGCTTGCTGTTATTAAAATGGATGTTTTTTTGCCGCAACTACCGGCATATCTGCCTTTTTGCTGTTTACAACAAGGGCAACCGCACAAGGAAAAAGCCCTGTTTAACTTACTTTACCTTGTTTGGCAGGCACTGCTACAAATTAACCCGCCGGCAACAAAGGGGCTGCCTACCATCCGGGGGTATTTTGCAAATATTTACCCCACTCATGCACCGCTTTTACATTTACGGTGCATGATGAAGGGCAATGTTATGGACAACCCCCTTTCCTCTATTTACCCGATAGTAAGCGTTGCCATAAAACAAGAAAAACAGCCGGTTTTTTTAATTGGCAGGTGCGTTTTGTTCAAGGTAACTGATGGCATCGCCTACTGTAGTTATTTTTTCGGCATCCTCATCGGGAATTTGCACGTTAAACTCTTTTTCAAATTCCATAATTAACTCTACGGTATCTAAAGAGTCGGCACCCAAATCGTTAATAAAATTAGCTTCTGGCTTTACTTCGTCTCCATTTACCCCAAGTTTGTCAACAATGATGGCAATTACGCGAGATGCAATTTCGCTCATAAATAAATGCTGGTTTTTAAATTATTCAGGAAATGTTTGCAATAGTTGAATTTTGACGCAAAGGTAGCAATTTATCAAAATTTACTGCACATTGCAGTGCTATTTATTTGGGTTGTTTGTTTAGTATGCACAACTTGACCGCTTAAAAGCAGTATTTGGACACCCGATATGATACCAGGATAAAGACTTAGTTGTATTTTTGCGGTTTCATTCACTTAAACCTGAGCTAATTGCTATATGATTCCATTTACCAGAACTAAAATTATTGCTACGGTAGGACCGGCCTCCGACACCAAAGAGATGCTGACCGCCCTGGTAAAAGCGGGCGTAAACGTGTTCAGACTCAATTTTTCGCACAGCAATCACGAAAAACACACCGCCATTATTAAAACTATTCATGAAATAAACCATGAGTTGGGCACTAATGTGGGCGTTTTGGCCGATCTGCAGGGTCCAAAAATAAGAATTGGCGATGTAGAAAACAACGAAATTGAACTGGAAAAAGGCGATATTGTTTCGCTTACCGTACAACCGCAAGTAAGCACCCGGCATTTGCTGTATGTATCTTACGAAGACCTTGCCAAAGATGTGGGGGCAGGCGACCGCATTTTAATTGACGATGGCAAAGTGGAGTTAAAGGTATTGTCCTCGAACAATGAAGATGAGGTAAAAGCCGAGGTGATTTACGGCGGCGTTATTACAGCCAACAAAGGGGTTAATTTACCCGATACCAGTATTTCATCGCCCTCTTTAACGCCCAAAGACCTGCGCGACCTTGATTTTATACTTACGCAAAACGTTAACTGGATTGCCCTTTCTTTTGTGCGCACTGCACACGACATTGTAAAACTGAAAGGGGTTATTGAATACAAAAAGCACCCGGCGCGGGTAGTGGCCAAAATTGAAAAACCCGAAGCCTATACCAACCTTGACGAAATTGTTCGGGTTTCTGATGCCATTATGGTAGCCCGTGGCGATTTGGGCGTTGAACTGCCGCTGGAGCGCATACCGGTAATACAAAAAGACATTGTAAACCGGTGCATAAAGGCAGGACGCCCGGTAATTATTGCTACACAGATGATGGAAAGCATGACCATAAACCCCACGCCTACCCGTGCCGAAATTACCGATGTTGCCACTGCCATGTTTGACGGCGCAGATGCCCTTATGCTAAGCGGCGAAACGGCACGGGGCAAGTACCCGGTAAAGGTAATAGAAACCCTTAAAAAAGTAATAACCGATGTAGAAACCCAGGATATTATTTACCATGGTAAATTAATGCCCAAAAAAGACTCTGCCAGTTACCTGTCTGATATGGTTTGCTACACGGCCTCGCAAATGGCAAAGGCGGTAGAAGCTACCAGCATTATTGCCATGACCAGTTCGGGCTATACGGCTTTTATGCTTTCCAGTTTCCGGCCCAAGTGCAATATTTATGTGTTTA
>NBMY01000007.1 GCA_002212985.1 Sphingobacteriales bacterium TSM_CSS | reverse complement strand
GTGCCGGGCGTAGAAACGCCGTTTTGCCCTGCGCTGGCTAAACCGGGCAGAAATTGGGTTCGCACAATCTGGTAATTGCTGCAACCATCGCAGTGAAAAACATAGGTGCTGGCGCCTGAACCGGCTGTGGTAGGTGCGTTTTCGGTACTTATGGTAATGTCTTGCAGTCTGAAAAAACTTATTTGGTAGCCATACATGGCCACAATACGGCGTTGGTTAACCGGTCCTTCGGTATTTAAGGCAGAGCGGTGAATGGTGGTGGCGCCCGCCTGACTGGTTTTTGTCCAGTTGTTGCCCGGGTCAAAACCGCCCTCTAAGGTCATGTTGCTGTAAATGTTTAAGGGGTTGTCAATTACATAGGTACCAATAGCCATTTTAACGGTGGCATTGTTGCAGGCTGCCTGTGTAATGGCGCTCACAAGGTTGGTAGGGTCCGATGGACTTAAGCCGCCGCCGGTGCCGGTAGGCGTAACATAGAAGTTGGTACACACATCGGGCGGAGGCAGGCTTACACCCAATGTAACCGATGCTTCTGATGTGCAGCCATATACATTGGTTACCGTAACGGTGTAAGTGGAAGTAGTGGTTGGGGTAAAGGTTGGGTTGGCCGAAGTGGGGTTGCTTACGCCGGTGGTAGGCGCCCATTGATAGGAAATGACATCGGGAGAAGTAAGGGCGTTGAGTTGAATGCTTCCGCCGGCACATACCACTATGTTGCTGTTCGGGTAAATATTTACCTGTGGTAAGGGGTCAACGGTAACCTGTACCTGATCTGCCGACTGGCAGAAATCGGAATAAACAGCCGTTACTTCATAAACAGTAGTAACTGTTGGCGAGGCAACAACCGAAGAGCCCGATGTGGTATTTAGCCCGGCTGCGGGCGACCATGTATAACTGATAACGCTGACACCGGGCGGCAGCGGCCCCGAAATACTTGCATTAAGCGGTACCGATTCGCCCAGACAAATAGACACATCGGGGCTGGCAATTACCGGCGGGTTGGGGTTGGGTTCAACCACAATGGTGTACGAAAATACATTGGTTCCTAAAATGGGGCAGGCATTGTCCTGTGTAGTTACGGTAAAAAAGTGGGTGCCGACATCGGCTGCGGTGGGTGTCCAGCAGAAGGTAGAGGTAGTGGGGTTGGCTATGGGGCCAGGGGTAAATGTACCGCCCGAAATGCCGGCGTTCCAGCTTGTTGTAATGGTATTGGGTGCATTGGCATCGGTGCTTACAATATCGAAGCAAAGCGGTTCGCCGGCACAAATGTTGGTTTCATATACGTTTCCGCCATCAATACCCGATGAAACCGGCGCGTTGTTGTTGCAGTTGATTACGGTAAACTGCATATCGCGCACTACTTCACCAATTTTTATACCGTTTCGGTATTCTTCTACCAACACACAAATAACGCCAACCTGTGCCTGATTGGGGGTAAAGGAAATATCGCCGGTAACGGGGTCAATGGTAACGCCGCTTACGGTGCTTAAGGGTGTGGTGCCGTTAAAACTGCCGGCATAGTCAACCAATGAGCCGGGAGCCTGATTGCAGTTGGTTAGCGAGAATACCAATTGGTCGCCATCGGCATCTACTACGCCGTGGTTATAAAACACGGGTTGGTTTACACACGAAAACGGAACGGGTGGGTTAAGAAATTGGGGCGAGGTATTGCAGGTGGGTTGTGTATTGTCAATATGTGCTTCTACGTAAAAACTCTGGTCGCCGGGCGAATCGAGGGTGGTAATGGCATAGTTGCGGCAACATTCGCTCCAGCCCAAAATCCAGTCGTTTCCGCAGCCGGGCGGCAGGGTAAGCATTCCGGAATACACCCATTGTTGTACGCCATATTGACCGTTTCCGCCGCAGGCGCTTTGCTGTCCCGGGCAAAGCGGGGTAATATCTTGCGGGTTGGAGGCAAAAGGCGGTATGGGCGGGGTGAGGTTTACGGTAATGGAGCCGGTTACGCCGCATTGTGCCGAGCCATAATACACCGGATAACTGTTGGCCGGTGAAATACCGTTACAATCTCTGAAAAACTTTAAAATAACAAGGTATTGATTGTTGGTAAGGCAGCCGTAGGTAAGATCGGCCCCCATGGCATGGGTGGCGTACAGAGGTTGCCTGTAACTAATTGTTGTTATAACAAAAAAGGTGCTAACCAATAAATAGCGCAGGAAGGTAGCATTAATACGCATAGGCAACAAAGGTGTTTTTAGGTTTCGGCAATCTTGATGTGTAAAAATAGCAAAACTCTGAAAACTTGTACCTTTGTGCATGGATTTTATGCAGCTTATGCAGCAGGTTTGACAACTAACCGTGCAAAAAAAACGGAACAATACCACAAAGGCAATGTTCCGTTTTTTTACAAGTATCTGTTGCAGAGTTTGTTAGTAAGCCTTGGCAAACAAAATGCGTTGTTTGGAGGGTTTACCGCTATATATACATTTGCCCTCTTCCATCGGGTTATCCATAGGAATGCACCGGGTGGTGGCTTTGGTTTGCTCTTTAATGGCGGCTTCGGTTTCTTTGGTGCCGTCCCAATGTGCGTAGATAAAACCGCCTTTTGTGTTTAAAACTTCCTTAAATTCATCAAAGGTATCTGCTTTGGTGGTGTTTTCTTCCCTGAATTTGAGGGCTGTATTGTAGAGGTTGTTTTGAATATCGGTCAGCAGGTTGCGCACGGTTTCGCCCAAATTGTCAAATGGTACCGACATTTTTTGCATGGTATCGCGGCGGGCAATTTCTACCACGCCGTTGTCAATATCGCGCAGGCCTACGGTAATACGAAGCGGAATTCCCCTTAGTTCATATTCGGCAAATTTAAAACCTGAGCGTTTGGTATCGTCATCATCGTATAAGAAAGAAAGCCCTTGCAATTCGGATTTAACCTTATCAATAGCGGCGTCAAAATCGTCTTGCCGTTCTTTGGTTTGCTTATTAATAAGCGGCACAATCACCACCTGTGTGGGTGCCAGTTTGGGTGGTATAATCAATCCGTTTTCATCGGCATGTGCCATAATGAGCGCGCCCATCAGTCGTGTAGAAACTCCCCATGAGGTAGCCCATGCAAAGTCTTCAACGCCTTCTTTGCTCAAAAATTTCACGTCAAAGGCTTTGGCAAAATTTTGCCCCAAAAAGTGCGAGGTACCCATTTGCAATGCCTTACCGTCTTTCATCAGCCCTTCGCAGGTGTAGGTATCATCGGCGCCGGCAAACCGTTCGCTTTCGGTTTTATAGCCTTTTATGACTGGTATGGCCATGTAATTTTCCATAAAGGCGGCATATTCGTCCAGCATCAGGCGTGCTTCGGCAATGGCTTCCTGCGCGGTGGCGTGTGCGGTATGTCCTTCCTGCCAGTGAAACTCGGCGGTGCGCAAAAACAGTCGGGTACGCATTTCCCAACGCACTACGTTTGCCCATTGGTTTATGAGTATGGGCAGGTCGCGGTAAGATTGAATCCAGCGTTTATAGGTGTTCCAGATAATGGTTTCCGATGTGGGGCGCACAATCAGTTCTTCGGCAAGTTTGGCAGTAGGGTCAACTATAACGCCGTTGCCTTCGGGGTCGTTGATGAGGCGGTAATGTGTTACTACGGCACATTCTTTGGCAAAGCCTTCTACGTGTGATGCTTCACGGCTGAGCAAACTTTTGGGAATAAATAACGGAAAGGAAGCGTTTACATGCCCTGTGGCTTTGAAACGCGCATCTAAAACCGATTTCATGTTTTCCCAAATGGCAAAGCCGTAGGGTTTAATGATCATGCAGCCTTTTACGCCCGAGTGCTCTGCCAGCCCCGACCGCAAAACCAAATCTTCGTACCAGTCTTTTTCCTGCGCAGTGTTTTGCGCTTTATCCTGTACCTCTTTGCTCATGGTTGTACTTTATCTGTTTAAACGTATAAAAAAGCCCGCAAAATTAAGCATACTTTACCAAAATTAGCGCTTTTTGCCTTGTTTTACCTTACTATGTTTGGGTAAAAACAGGTAAAACGTATGGTAACTCGGTAAAGTTCCCCTGTTCACCCAAGATATTGTTGCCTCATTTTACTACCTTTGCAAATGGTTGCCGTTTTAGAACAAGGTTGCCGAATGGAAAACTCTATGCAATATGATTATAAAAACAGCCGAATTTGTTGGCAGCTTTGTAAAATTAACCCAATGCCCGCCGCCCGATAAACCCGAATATGCTTTCATCGGGCGGTCTAATGTGGGTAAATCTTCGCTTATTAACATGCTTACCGGGCGCAAGGGGTTGGCTAAGGTATCGGTAACGCCGGGTAAAACTCAAACCATTAATCATTTTATTATTAACAGCAACTGGTATTTGGTAGATTTACCAGGCTACGGTTACGCCAAAGTTTCGAAAGAAAACCGAAAAAAGTGGGAAATTATGATTCAGGAGTATCTGGTTAAACGCCCCAACCTGCAATGTGTGTTTTTGCTGGTGGACAGCCGGATACCGCCCCAACAAAGCGACCTGGATTTTGCCAACCGGTTGGGTACTGCACAAGTACCTTTTGTTATTGTATTTACCAAAACCGATGATAAAAAATTTGACGTCAAAAACATTACCGCCTTTAAAACAGCCATGCTGCAAACATGGGAAACCTTACCCGATTTTTTTATTACCTCGGCCGAAAAACACAGGGGTAAAGATGAATTGCTGTTTTATATTGAAGAGGTAAACAAACAATTTACCCGAAATTAACCTTCGGGTGCATTTATTCTGCCGCTTCTATGACCGATACGCTGCCGGTTGTGCCGTTGTTCCACCTTACCTGAACCGATGGCGTTCCTTGTCCCGATAATATTTCTCCGTTGCT
>NBMY01000008.1 GCA_002212985.1 Sphingobacteriales bacterium TSM_CSS | reverse complement strand
GGTAAACAGTACTGCACAAAATGCCCTTGCGCAAATTACAATTTTTGGAACACAAGGAAAATAAAATAGAAATCTATTGATAACAACCTTTCAATATTGATTGCTATGAAACAAAAATACCAGTATCCCAACTTAGTGGTAATGCTTTTTTTCTTAAACTTTTTAGCAAGCAACTCCTTGTTTGCTCAAAGTTTCATCTGCAAATCGGGCGACGGCAAATACGATACCGTTCCGCCAACGCCGGCGCCTTGCTGGTTATCAAGTACCCGAACTGATTTTGAAAATTTTATGCCCGATACCCTTAACGACCCTATCCGCTACATTCGCCTCAATTTTGTCTTTTTGGAACTCCCCGGCGAACCGGATACTGTGGGCGGGTTTCACCTCAGCAATTCCGTGCACCAGCAATTTTGGAACGATGTGGTAGAACTTATGAACTACCGCATGGAACATTTCTGGCTGCAACCCGATTCTGTGTCATGTAATCCATTTCCTGGAGCGCATACCATAGATACCCGAATACGGTTTCAGGTAAATATGTTAAGCGTACAGGACTCTTTCTACCGAAATAATGAAAACAGCTACGAAAACCCCGATTCTGCCTCCTTGGCCGCTTGCAATGGCAATGATGTTGCTCCCAACGCGCCTAATTGGTATCTGCGCCCTCTTCATCATGCAATAAGCGATACCACCGCCAATTGCACCCAAGCCATTAACGTATTTTTTACCGAAAATCAAACGCAATACAACAATGCCGTTGCAGGACTGGATTTTGACAGGTGTAAAATATCGGCTGCCATGTTTCCGGGCTACCCCAATGCTGCCCCGCCATACCAAAGCCTTGCAATTCACATGGTTGACCAATGGCTCCATTATATGGAAGGAGTAGTTTGGGCAGACACCAGCGCCACCGTTATTTGGGATAATAACGATTATGCCAATGAAAACAATGCCCGAACCTGGATTGTACGCACCAAAGCCAATCATATATTGCACGAAATAGGACATTGTTTAAGTTTGGTACATACAAACATTGACGCACAATGGCCATTTACCGAAACATCTTGCAATATTATGTGTAACACTTGTAGCGATGCCAATTTTCCGGCTATTGCAGAAACACAATTACAATCGCTTTACAAAGCCTTGTCTGTAAGCAGTGTGCGCTCCTATATTGAAGGCTGCCCCTACAACCCCAACAGACCATTCATTGTATCGGAAAACCAAACATGGCATGACAATGTAAGATTGTATCAGGATTTAATAATAGAAACCGGCGCTACGCTTACCCTTACCTGCGCTTTGCACATGCCGCCAAACGCTAAAATTATGCTGCAACGCGGCGCTAAACTTATCTTAGACGGCGCAACCATTTCTAACAGCGGCTGTAACTGCTCCCAATGGCAAGGCATTGAAGTATGGGGCAATACTGCAATAGTTCATGCCGATTTATTCCCGTTGATGCCCCCGGTATTAAATGCTGCCAATTATGAAGCCGTTTCTTTAGAACCCGATGACCCGGGTATGGTTATTCTTAAAAACAACGCACTTATAGAACAAGCCATTAATGCCGTAGCAACCCTTAACAGCAATGGTTTTTACCCACAATACCACGGCGGCGTTATATATGCCGAAAACAGTGCCTTTAGCAATAACCGTAAGGCAATTGACCTCCGCCCATACAAACATGCCAACTTCAGCCGGTTTATAAACTGCTCTTTTACCGCAAACAACCAGAATACCCCCTTTGAAGGCATTGTTATAGAAGCCTGCAAAAACATTATAATTGACAGTTGCAGGTTTATTTATGCCGGCGCAATAGCCCCCAATTACTACCAAACAGGCATTAGTGCAGCTAACACAGATAAATTGCAAATTATAAACGGCTCTCAATTTCAAAACCTTACCTTTGGCGTATATTTGCAGGCTTCTAATTACAACACCGGCACCGCTTTTATAGGCAACAGCAATACCGCGCCCAACCTGTTTACCAACTGCCGCAACAGTATTGTAAACCTGCAAACCAAATTCCTGCAAATAGAAAACAACCAATTTACCCACAACAACCCCTACGCCCAACATATTACCATGGCCGGCACCTGCGGTTATGAGGTGCATAACAATACCTTTAGCAACGCCCACGCCTTGGCCGCTTTCTTTACCAGCCTCGACCGCACCGGCAACAATAACTTTTACTGCAATACCCTTGACAGTTGCACCTACGGGCTGTATGCCAACAACAATAACAGCGGATTGCAATTTTATAACAACAACTTTACCACCTCCCAAGCCGATGTATATATTGACGGAAATGAAAGTCGCGTTAATTTTCTACAAGGTGAATTAATTGGACCCGACTACCTCCCCTTCTTCAACCTATTTACCTACCAGCGCCCCACCCACCGCATTGTTACCAACGGCGCCACTATGCCCTTTACTTATTACTACCACATTGACTATGCCAATTTTTCAATCGCTGTTAATGCACGACTAACGCCCAACTGCTTTTTAGGTGATTTATACACAGGATGCAATTCTGAATATTATAATTTTTTTGGACAAGACGTGCCATGGCCTTCTAATATTCCATACGATACCACTTGTCTCACTCTATTAAGTGACGGCGGTTCGGGCGGTTTTATGCAACCCGATTCTACCGAATGTAATACCCGCGCCTGCTACGATTCTTTAAGATTATACATAAGTGCTTTAAAAGACTCTATTGATGGCGGCAATACCCAATTGCTGCTTACCACCGTACAAACAGCGCCCGGCAGCCCGGCAACCGCGCAGTTTTTGTTGTATCTTAGCCCCTACCTTAGCGATACGGTACTTGCCGCTATAGCCCAAAATGCCTTTATGCCCGCTACTGCGCGGGCCAACATACTCATAGCCAATGCGCCTTTGTCTGATGCCCTGATGAATGTGGCCTACAATGCCGTAAGCCCGGCTACCTACCAGATATTGTATAATATTAAGTATTATTACAGCATATCGGAGCGCGACCGGCTCAATATGCGCATAGCGGCCTATACCGACGAAAGCGAAAGCCTGTTTCGCGAACTGATTGAAAAATATGCCAATGAAAACGATTATGCCGCCTTAGAAAACCTGCTTGCCGCTCAAAACAATAAATTTGCCCTGCGCGCCCTGTTAAGCGCCAAAATGGAGCAGCAACAATGGCAAACCGCCCAAGACATTATAAACAACCTGCCCGCCAATACCTTAGAAGAGCAAGATTTTATAACCATTCAGCAAATAAACCTGCAACGGCTATCTGCCGCACAAAATTTTGAATTAGATGCAGAGCAGGCAAACCAACTTTATACCATAGCCAATGCCTACGGCTACCAGGCGCCGGCAGCACAGGCATTGCTTGGGTTGCTAAACGGCAATTATTACGAGTGGCCAATACCACAAAGCAGCGGCAAAGCTGCCTTAAATCTGCGTTACCCGGCTGCCCAATTAACAGGTAACCCATTTGTTGGCACATTTGCTATAATTCCCAACCCCGCCAGCCAAACTGCGCAGGTAAGCATACCCCCGTTGTACACTCTGCAACAAACAGAAATGCACCTGTACAACCTGCACGGAAAAACATTGCTTGTACAACCCATACCTGTTGGCACTCATGCCTATACCCTAAACCTGCAAAACCTGCCCAACGGATTGTATATTGCCGCGCTTTACGCCAACGGCTTGCCTGCAACTTACCGTAAACTGTTTGTGCAACATTAATACTGCTTTTATGCAAGGATGTTTCTGTAGAAAAATCCTCCATATTTGGCTATACTCAAAAAATATACGAATCATGAAAACGCCGTTATTTATACTTTGTTTTTTTTTGTATGGTGTAGTTATACTTGCTCAGGATTTGTTTATAAAAACAATAAACATATTGGAAACAAGTTCTGATACAGGGTTTGGCATTATAGCTGATGATGATGGCTATGTAGTTCTTTGCGGTTCTCATTTTTACACTGGAGTTGGCGGCACGGGTTATTTCAAAACCGATTTAGAGGGAAACAAAATATGGGAATTTGCCTTTAACACTTATCCATTTAATTCGGGAGCAAATAATATAATTAAATTGCCCAATGATAACTATTTTATTAGTGGGGGGCGATATGAAGAAGGATTAGATAGACAAGATTTTTTTACTATTGTAAAGTTCAATGGCGATACACTTAGAACAATTACACATGGAAATGAACTAAATAATAGCGCACCTTATACTATTGTTAATGGCAATGAATTACTTTGTGCAACCAACTATGGAGAAACCGGATTGAGTGCGCACTATTTATTATTAAAAATGGACACTTCCGGTCAAATAATTTCTGAATATCTTGTGCAGGATAATCCTTCCTTTGCTTTCAACCAAAGATCGGAATTGCTCATTCTCCCCTCCGGCGAATACCTATTAGGCATCACCTACCAAAACGAGCCGCAGCAGATATATGCCGCCATAAGAAAAACCGATACCACCGGTAACACGATTTGGGAAAGAATGGTGAACAACTATTCAAGGGCGGTTCCAAGATTTGATTTAGTGCTCTTACAGAATGGAAACTTTGTAGTAACTTGGATAGAGCCTCCAAGTGCCGGAACAGAAGATAGAGGTTCTATTTTTGTACGAAGTTACAATGCAGAGGGTGACAGTTTATGGCAACACACCTTTAAAAGTTATGATTTTTACTGGAATATACAAGACATTGCTTTATGTGCTAACGGCGATATTATAGGTTGTGGTCACACTACCAATTTTGATATTACGGGCAATGTTACCTGCTGGATGTTTCGGCTTTCGGCAGCAGGCGAGTTGCTTTGGATACGCGAGT
>NBMY01000009.1 GCA_002212985.1 Sphingobacteriales bacterium TSM_CSS | reverse complement strand
GGTGGTTTTGCCATTGGGTAAAATACCGGCGCATAAACTTGCCAGCCTCCTGTTTTTCGTCGTTCATGTAATAAGCATCGGTATCCCAGTAAATGGTGGTATTGCCAAGGTTGCAAAGGTGTTCGGCAATACCTTTTTCGGCGGCGGTAAGTGCGTTAAAGCCTGCCCACACAATTTTGGTAAAAGGCGGGGTAAGGGCGCCATTTTTAAGTTGCTGCAAAACTAATTTTTGCGCCATGCCCTCATAGGCGGCATGGTTTTGTGTAAGCGACTGCTCAAAATCTGCATACACCTTGCCCAATATCTCCCAAATTCTTATAAACTCCTGTTTTACTTTACTTTCCTTGTTTGCTTCGGTTTCATTGGTTTTGGGCAAGTTCCAAAATTGCTTCAAAAACTCAAATTGTTCAAGGGGCAAGGCAAATTCTTCTTCAAGGGTTTTGTAATCTTTAATAATGCTAAACAGTTTGGGTGCATCAACTAAGTATTTGTCAATTTCGTCAAAATCTTTCAGAATAATTTGCCCCCAAGGGTAAAAGGAGTCAAAATCTGCTTCGGGTTCATAATTTTTGTATATATCAAAGAGTTCAAATACCAGCGTTACGGGGTTTAAAATTACGCGGTCGGTAAGCAGTTCAATAAACTCTACAATGCTGCAAATTTGCGGCGCCCAAAAATGCCGGCCCTCAAAACGGCCGGTAAGGTATTTTTTAAAATACACTGCCGCCCGTCGGGTAGGAAACACATAGCAATGGTCTTTCAGGCTTCGCAGGTCTTGTTCGTTCAGGTCAATATCCTGCACAATTTGCTGTAAAAAAGGAATTTGAGTCATGTCAGAAGTACCAATAGTATTTTGCAAAGATACGATAAAAGCAGACCTAACAACCCCTTCCTGCTGTAAAAGGATGGAACGGCCAACAAATATTGGCCGGTGTTACCAAAATTAGCCCGAATTAGCCTATTTTTGCGCCCAAAATACCAACACCCATTTAACAGCACTTACATGAGCGTTTTAGTAGGCAAAAATTCGAGGGTAATAGTGCAGGGCTTTACCGGCAAAGAAGGCTCTTTTCACGCTTCGCAAATGATAGAGTACGGAACCAACGTGGTAGGCGGCATTACGCCGGGTAAGGGCGGCACCACCCATTTAGACCGCCCCGTTTTTAATTCGGTTGAACAAGCCGTGCGCGAGGCCGGCGCCAATGTATCGGTTATTTTTGTGCCGCCAGCCTTTGCCGCCGATGCCATTATGGAAGCGGCCGATGCCGGTATTGGGGTTATTGTAGCCATTACCGAGGGGATTCCGGTGCAGGACATGATAATAGCCAAAAACTTTTTGAAAGGCAAAAAAAGCCGTTTGGTAGGTCCCAACTGCCCCGGCATTATTACCCCCGGCGAAGCCAAAGTAGGCATTATGCCCGGTTTTATTCACCGCAAAGGTACCATTGGCATTGTTTCGCGCTCTGGCACTCTTACCTACGAAGCCGTTGATCAGGTAACCAAAGAAGGGCTTGGTCAATCTACCTGCATTGGCATTGGCGGCGACCCCATTATTGGCACCACCACCCAGGAAGCCGTACAACTGCTCATGGAAGACCCCGAAACCGAAGCCATTATTATGATTGGCGAAATAGGCGGCAACATGGAGGCCGATGCCGCCTATTGGGTAAAAGCCCATGGCAACAAACCGGTTATTGGGTTTATTGCCGGCCGTACCGCTCCCGCCGGCCGCCGTATGGGGCATGCAGGTGCTATTATTGGCGGTAAAGATGATACCGCCGCCGCCAAAATGCAGATTATGTCTGCCTGCGGCATTCATGTAGTAGAATCGCCGGCATTTATTGGGCATACCGTAAGCAAAGCCCTTAAAGCACGATAATAACTATTGCCCTGCATTAACTTGCAAAAAAATAAATGCAATCGGGTTATACCAAACATAACGTTGCTTTTGTTTTGCTTTACAGATTTTTTATTCTTTCGTAAAACAATATCATTTATGGGCTTATTAACCGGTAAAACAGCGCTGATAACCGGTGCATCAAGAGGAATTGGCGAGGCCATTGCCCGCAAATTTGCGCAGGAAGGCGCAAATGTGGCTTTTACCTACCGCTCATCGGCAGAAAAGGCAAAAATACTGGAAAACGAATTGCAGCAATACGGCGCAAAAGCCAAAGGCTACCAATCTGATGCCGCTTCGTTTGACGATGCTGCCACACTCATGCAGGAAGTACTTAAAGAGTTTGGCACCATTGATGTATTGGTAAACAACGCCGGTATTGCCCGCGATAACCTGTTGCTCCGCATGACCGAGCAACAGTGGGATGAGGTTATGAACAACAACCTTAAATCTATGTTTAACCTCACCAAACAGGCGCTGCGCCCCATGTTAAAAGCCCGAAGCGGTTCTATTATTAACATGAGTTCCATTATTGGTATGCGGGGCAACGCCGGACAGGCAAACTATGCCGCTTCCAAAGCCGGCATCATCGGGTTCAGCAAATCGGTCGCGCAGGAACTTGGCTCGCGCAATATTCGGTGTAACGTTATTGCTCCCGGTTTTATAGAAACCGATATGACCGAAAACCTGGGGGGCAACAACCGCGAAGAGTTTCTGAAAAAAATACCTATGGAGCGCTTTGGCAAACCCGATGAAGTGGCCAACGTGGCGCTCTTTCTGGCATCCGACCTGTCAGCCTATGTATCGGGACAGGTATTAAGCGTATGCGGCGCCATGAATACATAGAAATGTTTTTTGCAACAACACCACGCTGTATTCGGGTTTTCTAATCAAAAATAATTATCCGAAATTTGCAGCAATGGCAAAATTAGAGGTATATTTACACACAGGTTTTGTTCATCCTTTAATACCGTTTGTTATGCAAAAGAAATTTCTGTTGGCCTCCTTGGCCACTTTTTTGTTGGTAATGATTGCCGACAGCCTTTTTTACACCTTTTTTATGGCAAAATTTATGCCCTCGCCCAATGCCAAAGCAATGCCCCTTATGTCTTTTCTGATACTGGGACAAGTTGTTTTTGCCTTAGTATTTTCTTATATGTATCCAAAAGGCGTAGAGCGCGGCTCCATGCCCGAACAGGGTGCAAAATACGGCATTACCATTGCCCTTATGTATGGGTTGGCCATGAATTTAATACTCTTTGCCAGCACTAACGGCTGGACTCTGCAACAGGTTTTGGCAGATTCCATATACCGTATTATTATTTTGGCAATAGCCGGTGTGGTGGTGGCATACATTTACAAGCTACCCTACTCAAGAACATAACCGAGCGCCATAAATAAAGGCACAGGGTTTATTGCTGAATGGCACAAATTGTATGTTTTTTTACGCAACCCGGCATAAGGCAGATTACGGAATATGTTGAGCGGTACCTTTGCGGGCAATGGCAAAGAGGTCAAAGCAGGTTTGGTTTGCCGGGGCAAGGTGGTAGTCTGTTTGTTCAATATTGGTTACCAATTGCTGGTTGCCTTTTAGTAAAAGGCGGCGGTTAAGGCGGTTCAGCAGGTCGTAGGGAATTTGCAGCAGTTGCCTTGGCAGGCGGTATTGCAGGTTAAAAATGTCGAATCGGGTAAACCGCTGTACCGATGCCTTGTTTTTTTCGTAATACTCCATTACCCTATCATTTCCAAAAACGCCTTGTATATCTACCTGTTCAAAGCGCCGGCATAGCAGGTCGTGCAGTTGCTGCGGCGTATATTCGCGCACATGCCATGGGTTTCGGGTAAGCGACATGGTGATGTTGGGCGTGCTCAAAATAAGCAGTCCGCCGGGTTTCAGTACGCGGTAAATTTCTCCCACAAATTCGTTATCGTTTTCAATGTGTTCAATAACCTGAAACGAAACAACCGCATCAAAACTATTGTCATTAAACGGCAAAGGGGGCACATCGGCTTGTTTAAAAGCAACATGAGGCAGGTTGGCGGCTGCCGGTGGCAGGTGTGTTCGGTATTTGTCAAGGGCCTGGTATTGGGTAGCATGTGGCGCAAGAATGCCTATACCGTAGCCTTCGCCGCAGCCAATTTCCAGCACGGCGCCGCCAATCAGCCCGGCAGCGGCATGGTACGCCACCAAATGGCGCTGGTAAATAACATGGTCAGAAACGTCTTGCGAAGAAATGCGCTCGGCAGTTTGCATACAGCAAAAAGGGTAGTTGGTTAAAAAAGAGCCACAAAGTTAAGGTAAAGGCGTTAATTTGTCCGAAACCGAAGAAATTAACGCTATAAATGTGCGCTTTTTCGGTTTACACTAAGGTTTTTTGCTATTTTTGCTCCTTATTTACCGTTTACCTGTTACAAGGTAGTTTTTTTACCCGTCATACGCACTTTAACAATACAATCTGCCGCATGAATTTTCAAACATTCAAACACGTAAACAACATAGCCGGTTGGCTGGTTTTTTTAGTTGCCACGCTGGTATATGCCCTTACTATGGAGGCTACCGCAAGTCTTTGGGATTGCGGCGAGTTTATTGCATCGGTATATAAACAACAAGTGGTGCACCCGCCCGGAGCCTCCATGTTTATCATGATAGCGCGCATGTTTAACGTGCTGGCTTTTGGTAAACCCGAATTGGTGGCTTTAAGCGCTAACTTTATGTCGGCCCTTTGTTCGGGGTTTGCCATGATGTTTCTATGCTGGATTACCACCCACATGGCGCGTAAAATGCTTACGCCGGGTGATGCATTTGCCGATATTGCCCCCGATAAAGTTATTGCCATTATTGGCGCAGGGGTTATTGCCGGACTTTCGGGCACTTTTTTAGACAGTGTTTGGTTTTCGGCCGTTGAAGGCGAGGTGTACTCCATGTCTTTAATGTGGACAGCCATGGTGTTTTGGGGAATTATTAAATGGGAAAACCGCGCCGATGAACCCTATGGCGACCGTTGGCTGCTGTTTGTGGCACTTGCCATAGGCGCTTCTATTTTTGTACACTGGCTTAACCTGCTGTGCATACCCGCTATGACCTTTGTTTACTATTTTAAACGCTACAAGCCCACCTACAGCGGTATGTTTTGGGCAT
>NBMY01000010.1 GCA_002212985.1 Sphingobacteriales bacterium TSM_CSS | reverse complement strand
TTATTCGATAGTAATACATGCCGCTTATCCATTCTGCGATATCAACATTAAATGTACCGCTACCGGTTAGAGTGACAGTTTTTTGTATGTTACCAGTTATACTTAGAAACTGCACAGTAGCTGCAATGCCTTTGCCTAAATTGTAATCTATACTAAAACCGCTTTTTGCCGGATTGGGGTAAGGTTTACCAATACCTGTACTTAAATCGAGGTTGTTAGTTGCCCCGCCTTTAAAGTTAATATACACGTTTTCGAACAAGGCGGGGTCTATTAAATTGCTTAAAGGTGGCAGGTCTATGGGGTACTCCTCACCGTAGCGCAGGTAGAGCAGGGTGCGGGCTTCGGTGGCGGTTTGGGTGGTGGCAGCGGCTATTTGGCGCACGGTATTTTCTTCTTCGGGCGTAATTTCAAACAGGGTGCGCCCGGTTTGCCGCCAATTGGCATAAATTTGGTAGAGTTGCCTGAACTGCTGTTCTTCTTCGGTAGCGTTGGGCAAATTGGCAAGTTGCTGGTTGGCAGATTCCAAATTGCCCTGTATTAAATACGAGTTGAGCAACATGCGCTCTGCAAGGTAAGTTTGTATGTCTTCCAACAGCCCCTCGGCGGCAGGGCGGTTGTTTTGGTCATATACATAGTATCGGGCTTTTTTGAGCGCTTCGTAGTTCATGATATTTTCATCGGTAAGGTTGCGTATATCGTTGTCGTCCATTACCATTTCACCACCTATAAGCCCGCATAAATCTTCACGGGGAGGGAGTGGCTCTCCAATGGAAAAGCATTCTTGCGGTGATACTTCTCCGTAGGTGGTTAGGGGTACAAAGCCGGGGGCATTGCGGTACCAGTAAATAAAGTTATTGGCGGCGGGGTAGGGCATTGCAGCAATTTCGGCGCTTAAAACAGCGCTTAGAGGCATAGAAAACAGGTTGTCGGCGGGGCGGGGAGTTATAGGGTTGCAATCTCCCTGGTCTGATAAAAACCCTTCTTCAGATGGGTAGGCAAACGTGGTGCTTGTGTAGTTTTGCGCGCCTATGGCTACGGCGTAGTTGTAAAAATCATTGCAGAGGATTTGTGCCGCTTTGTTGTTGCCAAGGCTATATACGCCTACGGCATTTACGTTAAACTGGTTGTTGCTTATGTAAACGGGGTCGGTATTATTGCTAAGCAGGGCAACGCCTACGCGGGTGTAGTTTATGTTGTTGTTGGTAACATTGGCATTGCTGCCGTGTATAAACATGCCTATGGGGTTGGCAGTAGCCAGCGTGCCGGTGGGCGGCACATACAGGTTGTTTATAAAGTTACCGGTTACTTTTAGCTGGGTGCGCGAAGCCTGAAGACTTACCTGACAGTTGTTGAACTGGTTGTTTGTAACCAATATGTTGTGTGTCATAAACTCGCTGAAATAGCTGTAATTAAGCACCGACAACCCTACGGTGCAGTTTGTAAACAGGTTGTTCTGCACATCGGTATTTTGCAAACCGGCAGCCCGTATGCCATAGTTGGGGTTGTTAAATTGGTTGTTGTCTAAAGCCAATCTGTTGCTGCTATTTGGCAAATAGTTAAGCAAATGAATGCCTGCTTCGGTTTTAACCGGGGCAGTAAGCCCGGCATTAAACGGGTAAGCCAGTTGCGATGTGTTGAAAGTTGCCGAGCGTACAAAGCACTCGCAGGGTTCACTGGGGGGCGATATATTGCAGCTGGTTTTATACCAAGGCATATTTACCCCTTCGAGGCAATTAATAAAATAAGTATCGTAATCAATTTTTAACATGCCGCCGGCCTTGGCAAATGCTTGCGCTGAGGTAAGAACGCCGTTGTAGAGCAATGATGTTACCATAGAGGGGGTATAACCCCAGCCGCTTGGTACAATGGGGTTTGTTGGCAGGGATAGTATTTGAGCCGACAGGGTATTTACATCCATAAGGGGCAGGTTGGTGGAAATAGCGCCAAAAATGGCGTCGTGTATATTGGCATTGCGACTATTGAGTATGCCGTATGTAGCTGGTGTAGTTACGCCGGGCGAAAAAACCCTTGCGCCGTTTTGACCCGGCCCCTCTACCTGTACGCCTTGCCACATACTGTTACAGGCGCCTTGTAAGGCTGTCGGGTTCTCGGCAGTGCCAAGTAGATTGAGTATAGCGCCGCGTTGCACCAAAATTCTTCTGTCCGGAGCAAAATGAATGTTCATGCCTGTAATAGTAAGTTGTATGCCGCTTGGTATAATCAAGTCAACGTCTAAAAAAATATCGGAACCGGATATTGCTCCATAGTTGGTGATAAAAGGATTATTGGTTGGTGTCCAGATTGCCGTAGAGCCAACTACATAAGCAGGTCGGTTATCGGTAGACGCGTTGTTGGCAATTCCTGAACTGTTGGGGTCTATCAAGAAGTTTTGCGGGGCAATGCATACGCACGGGTTGTCTGTTACCTCAACAGGCATGTGATATTCAACCTGCCCGGGGCAAGCAGTACCATTGAAATAAACGTAGAGGTTTACCGTATAAATGCCTCCCATAGTTGGATTTAGAATAAAAGTAGTACAAGACATAGCGCTGCAAGCATACATGGTTTCTGTGGTTGATCCGGGTTCTATAACACCCCATTGTATAAAATCTGCCGATGCTGCAATATTATTGGGTATTGAAAAGGTAATGGGGGTATTGGTACAATAGGGTGCGGCCGGACTAATAGTTACAGGAAAGACAGTTAAACTTAATGAATCCTGAACATTTATACAGGTGGTATCGCTTTGTGCGCCTGTTAATCCGTCGGGTATGCCGTTAAGAGGATAGTCATTCCATGTCTGTGCAATAAAAACATAATCTCCCGGTTGGTCGAGTAAACAGGCCAAATTGACCGGAACAGGGTAAGGCGGCTGAGGAGGTGAAACAACGCCGCCCCAGTAATGCCAACAGCCATCTGCTGCCAAGGTGCCAAAACCACAGGCGATACTTGGCAGGGTAAACTGCGGGCAAATCAAAAATTCTATCAGATTTTGGTCGTTTACCAAATAAGAATTGTACGCCGTAGTATTGGTAGATAAATAGGACAGTGTGTCTAAAGCACAAGTCGGCGTACATCCGTTATTTACAGGGTAAAAAATCGATCCGTCAGAATTGGTAATAATGACTGATAAATTAGGCCCCATTTCCGGTAATGCGTTTTGCCCATACACCGGGCAATTTACCCCCAACATATACAAAATAAACTAATACATAGTGGCGCAAGCAAGGCGCGCAAACTTACCGGGTTTAATCTGTTTTTGTTCATAGCGGCATAATTTTGTGGTTTAGAAAAAAAACGAATAATTTTCAATTTCGGTTGGCAGTAAAGCTAATAATTTCGCAACAACAAAAAAGCAAAAAGGAATAACTGGTCGGTTTTGGTGCAAAACCGGTCGAAATTTGTGCAAAACTGGTTTTTTGGGGGGTCAGCCAATGGCAGTCCAAAAAACCGAATGCGGGTTGTAGTAAGGCAATTATGGTTTAAAAATTACCTGTTGTGGTTTTCTGTACCGGTTTTTCTGTTTTTTCCTTTAAATGCTTAATTTTGAGGCTGTTTAGGTTACTTACTGCTGTGGTAAAGCGTCAGAAAAAACGGTTACCCCTTGCTAAAGCACTGCCTCTGTTATGAAACCGCCGCTTATTGCAACGCTTGTTTTTTGCAGCCTTTTGGGTATGTTAATGCTGTTGTTTTGTGCGCAGCCCGAACGCCCCAAAGGCATTGTTTTGCAGCACCCCACAGGCAGTTACAACCCCTACAATGCGGTAAACAACCGCTTTTCTTTAAACCTTCCGGCAGGTTGGGCAGTTGCCGAATATACGGGTAACGTTATGCTGAAAGCCACCGCACCTGCCCCCGATAGCGGAAACAATACCGAAAGTTATGCCGAAAATATAGTTATTGAAACCCTGCCACTTTCAACGGTGTATAACTACCCTTCTTCAAAAACCGACTCGCTGCCTCCGTTTAACCTCAACGCTTTGGGACGTTGGTTTTTTGACGACCTGCAGGTTAAAACCTATGATTATAAGGTAATTGAAATTGGCGAAACACTCATAAACAACAACCATGCCGCCCAATTTTTATACTCCTACAACAACCCGCAGGAGTATAACGGCGAACTGAAAGCCATTTCGTACCTGTTTATACAAGACCATCGAGTTGTTTTGGCAACTTGTACCGAGTTTTCGGGCACCTTTAATAAAAAGCGGAAAATGTTTGAATATGTAGTGCAGAGTATGCGCTTTCCGTTTACCTAACCCGGTGAAGCGGGCGCATCGGTTGGAGAAGAAGAACCGAAATTTTTAAGCACATCGCCCGAAAAAAGCAACGGCAGCAGCGTTTTTACCGATGGAATAACCAACACTTTTTCGTTTCGTCCAAGCAGGTAAACGCGTATATTGTGATTAAATTTTTGCTCATACTCTGCCGCAACCTGCCGGCAGGCGCCGCAGGGAGCCACCACGCTGTCAAAAATCGTATTGCTGTAGTTAATGGTTATGGCCAATGCCGTTACCGGCACATTGGGATGAATGGCCGATGCGTAAAACAAAGCCACCCGCTCTGCACATAACCCACTTGGATATGCTGCGTTTTCCTGATTATTGCCCGGTATCATTACCCCATTTTGGAGCAACACCGCCGCACCCACCTGAAACTGCGAGTAAGGCGCATAGGCCTGTAAACAGGCATTTTGCGCCATATCAAACAAAGACAACTCTTCTGTGCTGAATTTGCGATAGTTGTCATGAAATTCAAAAACGGCGCTGTAAGTAATTTTTTTCATATTTTGCAGCGTTCTCTGCTGTGGTGGGAAGCGGGTATGTTGTAGAGAAAAGAATTAGGTTTCAGATAAAACCGATGTAACTTTGTAGTGTGTTTCATTAATAGCGCCAACAATCTGGTCTTTGCCGGTCAAATCGGGGTTATAGGTAACTGTGGCAGTGCCATCGGCAAGGTCCATATCGGTTTGTAAAATTCCGTTCAGGTCGTTTATGGTATTTTTTACAAAGTTGGTACAGTGGTTGCAGGTCATGGTTTCCACTTTCAG
>NBMY01000076.1 GCA_002212985.1 Sphingobacteriales bacterium TSM_CSS | reverse complement strand
GACGGCAAACCCATTTCAGCAGAAGAATTTTTGAATAGCCTGTTTGGGGAGTTGCCCAAGCTTTTTAAAGACGAAGAAGAACTGCGCAAGCTTTGGAGCCACCCCATTACCCGCAGAACTTTATTGGAAAAATTAGACGAAGCGGGTTTTCCAAAAGACGACCTATTGACTTTACAAAAGTTGGTGGATATGGAAAAAAGCGACCTTTACGATGTGTTGGAGTATGTTTTCAATGGCGATTATATTGCTATGACCAGAGAAACAAGAGCCAGGGCAGCCGAAGCGGCTATTTTTGTCTTACTCAATGATAAGCAGAAAGAGTTTATTGCATTTGTATTGAGCAAATACATTGAAACCGGCATTGATGAACTCGACCAGGAGAAACTTCCAATCCTGCTAACAAACAAATATCAATCATTGGAAGATGCAAAAAAAAATTTGGGAGACGTGGCAAGCATCAGCAGGCTTTTTATAGAATTTCAGGAACATCTCTACAAACAGAAAATAGCGTAATAACAAAAGAATTATGAATTTGTGCGGAAAGCATTATTCATTCTTTCCCTTTTCCCATCCCACCAGCATCAAAAACACCGGCAGCCCGCCGTTGGGTATTCTTACCAAGGTTTCAAACAGCCACAGGTTGAGCCAGTAGAGCGGAATATGGGCATCGTAGTTGGCAACCAGCCGGGCAAAGGCGGTTATAAAGCCCCAGCAGGCGGCATATACCAGCAAGGGGGGGCGCAGGCGGGCAACAAAAATGCCGGCGGCTACTACCATATCCATAACCCCGGCATAGAACAACCACCGGCGTGCCACGGTTTCGGGCAGGCCAAAGAAATTAACCATCATCTGCTGAAAATTGCCCGGCACCGGGTAATAGCCTATGGCAAACAAGCCATGCCCAATAAAGGTAAGCGACACAGCTACCAACCCGGCAAGCATCAATTTTTCGGATGTTGTATGGTGGTAAAGCAGGGCATACAGCAAAAACGGGCATATTACCTGTGCGCTGTATTCTATGAGTTCGCCGGTAAAAAAAAATTTTTCTTTCCAGTAGAGCAGCGCCAACAGCAGCAGCATAAACCCGCCTGCCGGCAATAAGTAGCGGCCCATGCGGTGTTTACCGTTAACCACCAATGAGGCTACGGCACAAACGGCAAAAAAAACGCCTGTTGCCTTAATGCCCTTGCCTATATATACATCGGAGTGGCTTACCCAGTATTGCCATTGCCACCCCATGCGCTCAAAAACAGGCGCCAGAAAAGTTTCGCTCCAAAGCAGGGCGCGGTAGGGGGCATCCCAGCGCAGGTGCTGCCATGCGCGGCCGGCAAATACACAAAAACAAAGCAGCCGCAAACACCAAAGAGCCGTTTTTGCAGGTTGCATAGCAAGGGTAGTGGGGGTTAAAAATCTAATCCCATTGAAAAATACCATTGTGCTTTGGTTCGGGCGCCGCTGTCTAAACCCCAGGCAACGTCTAATCGGGTAAAATAGCCCAGCAGTTTGGTTCTTGCGCCAAAGCCGTAGCCGGCCACAATGGGGTTTCGGAAATATTTTACCACGGCTTCTACCGGCGGCTGCCCTATGGTTACTATGCTGTATTGGTTGGTTTCGTCAAAAGGCACAAGCCCCTCCCAGGCGGTTCCAACATCGGTAAAAGCAATTAGCTGAAAATTTCGGAGCAACTCAGACCGTATGGGCGCTGCCGAAAGATAAGCAAACACGGGTATGCGCAGTTCGCTGTTGAGCACCATGTAGCTGGTGCCGTTTCTAATGTTTTGCTTAAACCCGCGCATGTTGGTAGCCAGCCCTTTAAAGGCATAGCCGGCTTCGGTGTCAACGGGCGTACCGTAGTCAAATTGTTTGTTGGGGTCAAAAATAAGCCAGTTTTCTACGCCGCCTAAGTAGTACAGCATTTTGCGGGTACCAAACGACATGGCGGTAGCCAGTCTGTTTGCCCAAACTATTTGCTTATGTACGCGCTGGTAATGCCTTATGTCGGCGCCGGCAATGCCCAGCCAGCCGGTATCTTTAAATTTAAACGATACGTTGCGGTCGTTTACAGCCCCTTCAAAGGGTTTGTGTATTTCGGCATATACCTTATAGCGCGTGCCGTTGAGTATGTTCAGCGCCACATCAAGGGTATTGTCAAACACGTATTCGGTTTTGGCGTAGAGCCAGTTTTCATACATATCGGGCAGGGCAAGCGAGAGGCGGTCTGATGCCAGGAACACAATGCGGTCGTGCCGCAGCCCCACATGCCCCCGAAGGCTGGTATTTACATCAAACGGGTAGCTGAGCGAGTATTGCAGAATGGTGGTAATGTTTTTGGCGGCTACGGTAAATTCGGGTGTATCGGGAATATCGGTAATGGTATAGTTGTTTTTTATGGCTTTTCGGTAGCCGAAAATTTTCTTGTCCAATCGTTTTCGCAGGGAGCGGTATTCAAGGAAATACTCGGTGCCGCTTAACCCCAGCGGAATGCGGAAACCGCCAATAATTTTATTGTCTTCCATGAGGTCGGTAATGCCCAGCCTGATTAACCCGCCCACATCGGGCAGCCCAAAGGTTACGGGCGAGAGGTTAAAGTTTTCGTAGGGTGTGTAAATAATGGTATTGTCGAGTTGGGTGGCAATTTGGTCAATATAAAACTGGGTAAAGTATTGCCGCACATCGGTTCGTTTAAACAGGGGTTCGTTTTGGGCGGTAGAGGGGGCGGCATTGCTGTTTTTTACGCCCATAATAATGCCGTTGGGAGATGCGGCATCGGGTTGTGGGTTGGCCGGGTTTTTTTCGTCGGCATAGTCAAACTCGCTCTGGAAGAAGTAGTTTTCAATATCAATGGTATCGGTAGGTTGCGGTTTAACTGCCGGTTCGCTGGCATCGGCGAGTTGTTTAATCGGCGGCTGGTTATTGGGGGCAGATTGCTGTGGCGGCGGGTTTTCGTCTTTAGGCAACACGTCGGCCGCTTTCAGTTCGGTTTTTTGTTTCAGCAGGGCATCTTGCAGTTCTTTGGTTTTGGCGCGTGCCTTTTCGCGGTTGTCGAGCTGGGTACGGTAGTTGGTGTTGTTGAGTTTCAGGTTGGGGTTTAAGGTTGTTGCATCGGGCAGGGGCTGTTTAAAGAGCAGGTATTGACCGTTGCTGTAAAAAAGCTGCACTTCTTCGGCGCTTTTTACCGCCACCGAAGTTTCGAGGTTGCTTTGGCTGTAATTGCTTGCCGGAAAATAGCGGGCAATGGTTTGGTAAACATCAATTTTTATGATGGTATCAATTAACCCGATTTTCAGGAGCGAGTCGAGCGCATATTTGGGGTTTACCGCCAGCGAGTCTCTAAAAAACACCTTGGTATCGGTACGCAGGTAAATGCTGTCAAAGTAGCCTATGTAGTTGTTCCTTATGCCGTTCATATCGCTCAGGAAGGTAAACCGCGTGCTGTCGTATTGTTGGGGTAAAAATTCGTTGTCTAAGGGCGTATTGGTTATGCGTACCAAGGTTTTAAGGGTATCGGTTTCGTTGTCGGCGTTGCTCAGGTCGTAAAAAAAGAGGTCAAAATTTTGCAGGGGCAAAATGGTGTCCATTTTTTCAGTTTTCAGGGTGTCGGTATTTCGGTTTGACCGAAACACAATGCCCTCGCGGTTATGGAGTTTAAGGTAGGCCGGCTGCAAATCGGAGTAAAAGTCGTTGGTAATTCGGGTTACTTTGGTATTTGGAATAAAGTACATAAAAATATCGGGCTGTCCGTTTTGCACCCCCGATAGCACTAATTTTCGGGGGTCGTTGGTAAAGGCTATGCCGGTAACCTGCTGAAACTTGGTAATATCGTTCGAAAAAGTTTTAGTTTGGTCAGTGGTGTTGTAGAGCAGCAGTTTAATCTGGTCGCGGCGTTCGTACACTAATGCCAGTTGTTCGCTTCGGGCGTCCCAGGCCAGCAGCGGGTAGTTATCGTCAAAGGCTAAGCTGTAAGATTTATAGCCGTTGCGCAGCAGAACGCGCTTTTTACCCTCCTGTGTGTCGTACAGATAAACAAGATGCTTGCCTATTTCGCTGGTGGTATAGGCTATATAGCGTCCGTTGGGGCTAACCTTTACCTCATCTAATTTAACATTTCGCTTTTGTACATATCTGCCGGTTTTCAGCAGGGCTGCATCGGGTTGCGGGGTGGTTCTTTCGTCGGTATCGGCGGCATATTGCGCCTGATAGTAGTCGTTAAATTCCTGTATGGTGCCTTTTACCGTATTGCCCAGCACAAACAAAAAGCCGCTTTCCACGCTTCGGTTTATGCGGGTAAGGTACAGCAGGTTGGGTATGGCAGAGGGGCCGTGCACCTGCGAAATATAATACCACAGCGCATGTCCGGCAAAGGTGGCGGCTTGGCCGTTCAGCAGGTCAAAGCGCTCATAGTTGCCCTGCAACATGCCTGCCCGCAGTTGGTTGTCCATTTCGGGGTCCCAGTCTTTGCCAATATACGAAACCAGCCCGTTTACATACCAATCGGGCAGGTTAAGCAATACGGCATTTTGCAGAATTTCCTGAATATTGGAGCCGAACACCATTTTTTGAACCAGCACACGCGCAATGCCTTCCCGAATGTCGCGCTCCAAGTTTTTGAAATTACCGTCGAAGTGGATAAAAATTTTATTCCCGATGATTTTGGTCACGCCGCCGGTATTGTTTTGCTCAATGGCCAACCCTATATTGCTTTGTTTAAGGTCAGACAGGTTGTGGTAGAGCATAATTTCTATTTTGGTATTGGCCGGGTACTCTAAGCGGCTTTCTATTTCGCCAATACACTGCTCGGCATACTGCACGGTAAACCGCGCAAGGTCTTGCCCGCCTTGGTAAAAGTAGGTCATAAAATTGGGCGACTCGTAGTATGCCCATACAAAATCATGGTATTGCACGCGGTTTTTACCAAAATCGGTATAAAAACCCTGCGCCGCGGCGCGTGGCGTTATGGCAAAGGCAAGCAATAAAAGGGCAACAATAAGCGGGCGCAACTGCATGGAAAAACGGGGTTATTTTAGGGGCGGTTAAACAAAAGGGGCGGCGTTTTTATTATTGGTTTAGTGGTGCATGGCGGCAAATCCTGTTCAAGTTAGGGTTATT
>NBMY01000062.1 GCA_002212985.1 Sphingobacteriales bacterium TSM_CSS | reverse complement strand
TTTCTACCAATTGCACTTTTTCGCCGCCCCAATGGGTAAATTCCTCTTGGTATTCTGTGCCAATTTCAAAAATGGTTTCCAAACAATCGGCGGTAAATGCGGGGCAAAATACCAGCACGCGTTTTACCCCCTTTTTGGCCAGTTCTTCCAATACCTGTATGGTGTAGGGCTGCACCCAGGGGTCTTTGCCCAATCTTGACTGGTAAGTTACCGTGTATTTTTCTGCCGGTATTTGCAGTTTTGCTGCCAATGCCTGCGCCGTATTGTGGCATTGAGCGCTGTAACAAAAGCGGTTTTGGGCGCAAAGGGTTTGGCAGCAATCGGGTTTTGTAAGGCAATGGTTATGGTCATCGGCCTTGCGCAATTGCCGTTGCGGCAAGCCGTGGAAACTAAACAGCACATGGTCATAAGCGGCAATATCATGTTCGCGCCCGCGGGCGGCAAAGGCTTCAATAAACAGCGGGTTCGCCTGATAGCTGTTGATAAAATGCACCGGCGGAATGTTTTGCCATTGGCTCAATACCTCCATAACCCTTTGATGTGCCGAGCCGGTGGTTGCCGATGCATATTGCGGAAACAGGGGTACTACAATGTAGCGGCTTGCCCCTTTGCGGCGCAGGTTTAGCAGGGCTGTTTCAACAGAGGGGCTTTGGTAGCGCATGGCCAACTCTACTTCAAACTGTACTGCTTCGTTTTGGTAATTGGTTAAGGCATTTTGCAGCAGTTGGGTTTGCTGTTCGCTGTAATATTTTAGCGGCGAGCCGTTTTCTGTCCAGATTGCCCTGTAAGATTTTGCCGAATTACCTGCCCTGAACGGGGTAATAATTCCCCGTACCAACAGTTGACGGGGAAGCCAAGGTATGTCAATAACCCGGCCATCGGTTAAAAATTCGTTCAGGTAAGTGCGCACATCTGCTGTTTTAGCGCTATCGGGCGTACCCAGATTTACCAGCAACACGCCAATAATTTCTTTCACGGTTGTTTTTTGTTAGTTGTTTCACAAATAAACCCTGTACAAGGCGCAAAGTTTACCAAGCCGGCAAATAAAAACCAGAAACGGGTATCAGTACACCACGGCAGCCTCTTCAAAAGACTTGCGCCGCAACTGCGGAACCGCGGCATCATCTGCCGCATACCCTACCGGTATAAGCAAAAAGGGGCGTTCATTATCGGGACGGTTCAGCACTTTGGTTAAAAAATTCATGGGGCTGGGTGTGTGGGTTAAGGCAACCAAGCCGGCCTGGTGTATGGCTGCAAGCAAAAAACCGGTAGCAATGCCAACCGACTCGTTTACATAATAATTGTTGTGCTTTTTGCCGTTGTTGTCGGTTTCGTAAATGCGTTTAAAAACTACCACTAACCAGGGTGCAATTTCTAAAAAGGGTTTGTGCCAGTCGGTACCAAAGGGTTCAAGGTCTTTGAGCCATTCTTCGGTCATTCGGCCATGGTAGTTTAGGTATTCTTCCGCTTCTGCGGCTTCTTTTATTTGTTTTTTAATAGCAGAATTTCCAATCAGGCAAAACGTCCAGGGCTGTTTATGCGCTCCCGAAGGTGCAGAGGAAGCAGTCAGGATAATGTTTTTCATTACTTCCAATGGCACAGGTGCATCAGAAAAATGGCGCAGTGTGCGGCGCTGGTTCATAAAGGCATAATACTGTGCCGTTTGTTGTTCCATTTCCTGTGGCGGTATAAACGGGCGATAGTAGGGTATGTTTGGAGTCATAACAAGGCATGTTAATAAAGAAAGACAATTTTTACCTGCGGTATTATACCGCGTGGTACTGTGCAAAGGTAGCATCATTTTAGCTACAGGGTTTTACCATAGGGCATTTTTCTGCGCCGGTTTACCGGCTTTAACCGTTACCGCAAAAAATGCGTACCTTTACCGCTGTAAAACAGCAAAGGCTTTTTTCCGTTATGGGAAAGCGAATAAGTTTGTAACAACAACCGCCAAAGGCATTGAAAAAAATAGACCTTCTGCTTATTAAGTCTTTTTTAGGACCCTTTGTGGTAACCTTTTTTATTGCCCTGTTTGTGCTCATTATGCAGTTTTTGTGGAAATACATTGACGACATGGTGGGTAAAGGGCTGGAAACCATGGTTATTGCCGAGCTTATTTTTTACGCATCGGCAACGGTGGTGCCGCTGGCGTTGCCTATTGCCGTGTTGTTGTCATCAATCATGACTTTTGGCGGTATGGGTGAGCACTATGAACTGGTGGCCCTCAAATCGGCAGGCATTTCGCTCAACCGGTTTATGCGGCCGTTGCTTGGCATTTCGGTTGTGCTGGCTGTTGCCGGTTTTTTGTTTTCCAATTTTATTTTACCCCGTGCCAACCTTAAATTTGCCGCCATGCTCTATTCGGTTACCAAGCAGCGGCCGGCGCTCAATATTAAGGAGGGGGTTTTTTACGATGGTATTCCGGGTTATGTTATTCGTATTGGCAGGAAAGACCCGGGAGCAAAAACGGTATATGATATAAAAATCCATGATCATACCGAAGACCGCGGCAACATAAATGTATTGCTGGCCGAAAAAGGCGAAATGTACACGATTGAAGACGGTAAATACCTCATTTTTAACCTGCAAAACGGGGTGCGTTATGAAGAACCCCGGCCTGCACCCGGCCGCCGGCCCGAACAACAGGAGTTTATAAGAATGCAGTTCGATTCATACGAAATGGTGATGGATCTTTCAAATTTCAGTTTTGAAAAAACCGATGAAAACCTGTTCCGAAACAACCACCGCATGTTAAATGCAGGGCAAATTTTGGCGCTGGCCGACTCTATGCGCCACAACGATTCTGCGCGTGGCGCTGCCATGCCCAAAGACCTGCGCATTTATTTTTCATTCCTGTCAGACAGTAGCCTCAATAAACCCATATACCAGCCGCCTAAACCGGCAGCAGTGCCCGTACTTAAGACAGATAGTGTAAAAAAGCCATTTACATCAAAGCCGCCGCCTAAAAAACTGCTGCCCGACAGTTTAAAAAAAGCCTATCAAAGCCGCCTGCTGCAACAGCAAAAAACTGAAAAAAGCGCTCAAACCGCATCTGCAAACAAGGGTAAAAAAACTGTTGCAGAACCGCCTGTTTCTGCCAACAAGAAAAATAATATTTTACCCCCCGATTCCGAGGCGTTGGCACAGGCAAAAGCTGCTCAATTGCCCCCCGAACCCATAGACACCACCGCGCCTACTCCGTTTTTATCGTCGTTAAGATTACCCGTCAGCAAGCAGGTAGCGCTGGTACAGCAGGCACTGGTAAGTGTGCGCAATGTAAAGGCTTTTACCAATAGCCAAACCCGCTACCGCCAAACCGACCGCAAAAAAATTGCCCGCATGATGATTGAATTTCATACCCGTATTGTGCTGGCTTTGTCTTGTATTGCCTTGTTTTTGTTGGGTGCATCATTGGGAGCTATTATACGCAAAGGCGGTTTTGGAATGCCAATGGTAATGGGAATTTTGTTTTTTATTTTGTTTTATATTTGCCTTACCATGGGCAAAAAACTAACCGAAGAAATGGTGGTAAGTGCCTTTACCGGCATGTGGTTGTGTATTTTTGTTTTCTTTCCTCTGGGGTTATTTTTATTGCACAAAGCCAACAACGACTCACAACTGCTCGATACCGACAACTACTTTTCCAGAATAAAAGATTTTCTGAAGTGGGTACAAACATTTATGAAAACACCCCAAAACAAGGCAAACAAGGCTATATAGCAACGCCGCTTCTTGAAGGCAGTTCTTCAAAAAAGCCCGTATCGCGGTTTTTACGCACATTATTCCATTGAAAACACTTGCCGTTCATGGCCACATACACCCCGGGCGGCAATACCTGTACAAAGGCAAGCGCACTGCCGAGGTTAAAAAATCCGTCTGAACTGCCAAATTTGTAAGGTATCATGGCACCGGTAAGCACTATGGTTTTGCCGGCTATATTGGCTTGGGCAATAGCGGTGGCGGTGGCAACCATGGTATCGGTTCCGTGGGTAATAACAATATGGTTTTCGGGTATATTGGAGCAGTTGTTTACAATTACCTCGCGATCCTGGTCGGTCATTTCCAGGCTGTCAATCATCATTAGCGTTCGTATATTAAGGTCAAGTGTACAGCGGCCAAGTTCAAAAATTTCGGGCAGGTGGGTGTCTTTAAAGTAAAGTTGCCCTTTTATCATGTCGTATTCTTTGTCAAAAGTGCCGCCGGTAACAAAAATTCTAATTTCGGGTGTCATTTTCAATAGTAATTAAATCCGGTAAAAAAGGTAAAAAGCGCAAAAAGATTATTTGCGTCCATATTCAGCAATAAAGCGGTAGGGGTACAATTCTTCGGGTTGGCTTATTTCGTTTAGCTTTGCCATATCGGGGCCGGCAATTTGCAGGTTGGCGGCTTGCAGGTTTTCGTGCAGTTGCGGCAGTGTTCGGGCGCCAATAATGACACTTCCAACGGTTGGCTGTTGCCTTGCCCAGGCAAGCGCAAGCTGTGCATGGGTGGCGTTGTATTTGGCGGTAAGTTGCTCCAGAAAGTCAATTATTGCCCAGTTTTTTTCGGTATTGCGGCGTTCCCACGCATCTTCGGCCCTTGCCGGTGAACCACCGATGCGGCCGTTGGTAAAATCGGCTTTCGGGCGTTCGCTACGCCGGTATTTACCAGATAAAAAGCCGCCGCCCAACGGACTCCACGGCATGAGCGACAACCCTTCGGTTTGGCAGATATCGGTAAACTCATACTCAATATCGCGTTTTACCAAACTGTATTGGTATTGCGCGGCAACAAAGCGGGTCCAGCCATGTTTGTCGCTCAAATGGAGCGCCTTCATCAGTTGCCAGGCTTTGTAGTTGCTTACCCCAATGTAGCGCACTTTACCATCGGTTACTAACCGGTGCAGGGTAGAAATGGTTTCTTCCAGCGGCGTTACGGCGTCCCAGCAATGCACGTACAGCAGGTCAATATAATCGGTTTGAAGCCGTTTAAGGCTGCCGTTTACGCTGTTAATAAGGTTCAGGCGCGAGGTTCCCTGTTCGTTTATGCCTTTACCGGCCTCAATGGGAAAGTTGGCCTTGGTGGCAATTACGGTTTGATGCCTTTTGGCACCCGATGCCAGCGCCCGCCCGATAATTTCTTCCGATTGGCCGGCTACATATACATTGGCGGTGTCAATATGATTGCCGCCTGCATCGAGGTAGGCATGAATAATTTTTTCGGCTTCCGATGCCGTGGTGCCGCGCAGGCGCGTATCGCCAAAGGTCATGGTTCCAAGGCATAAATCGGAAACAAAAATACCCGAATTTCCCAAACGGTTGTACTGCATCATTCTATAGTTGTTTTGTGGTGAAAGAATAGGTACACATAGGGCAGAGTAGCCCCGCGGTGCCAACACGATTTTTTTAGGGTTAGAGGTTTTGTGGTTATGGTATATTAAGGGTTTTGCATGGCATTTCGGGTTTTTCAGTTAACAATGGCTGTTTCTACATTTTGAGCGCCGGCATACTGTGAAAGTAATGATATTGCCTGCCGCATAGCTTCGGGTATGCCCTGTTTTCCATTAAACCCTATGATTACCATTAAAAAGCGGCGGGTTTGGGGTGTTACCCCAGTGCGTTCCGAATCGCTGGTAGGGGTGCCAAAAGCCCCTATATCATCTCTAAACACCGGTAAGTTCTCAATGTTCAGCATACCCCGTCCAATAGCTTCGTATGGTTCGTTTGGGCAGCCAATGCCCATAATGGCTGCCCCGCAAATTTTGTCCGCATCATATCCGCCAATAGAAAAGCCGGTTGTAACCGACAGCAGGTTGAGTGCATCTACCACGTTGTTGAGCTGGTAAATACCCTTACCTTGTGTTATGCGCCTTATTAAAGCCTCTGCCGATGGACGGTATCGGCTGGGGTCTTTTCCCAGGGTTTTGTAGGCACTGCGCGTTTGGGCTATATTGGGCAGGGCATTTACCGCTTCGGGCTGCAAAGCGGCTTGAAGGTTTGCCACTTGCTGCAAAACCTGTTGCCACAGGGCGGGGTTTATAGATTCAACCGTCACCCGGCACTCAATACAGCCAAGGCAAAGCTGTGGGCAAACTTTCAGCAGCGCCTGTTCTATGGTTAAGTTTGTCATGCAGTGTAAATAGGGGCGCTAAGGTACAAAATAATGGATTGAGAGGCAAACCGCAGTTTTGCATTATTTATGAAATAAAAGTTTATGTAAAAATATAATCTTTACTGCTTTTCCAACAACACGCCCAAAAACTTGTTGCACAAATGTAACTTTGAAGATAAAATAACATTGAAGCTCAACTTGGTTCATTAAAAAAACGGTAAAATAATATGTTAAACCGCTACTTGAAAATCAATGGTGTTTGCTTGTTTTTATGGATTTTCACCGCAATGCAGGCCCATGCACAAAATAAAAACACTGCCCGTTACTGGCATGAAACCGTGGCACTAAACAACCCCAACTCTTTTGCCATGGAATTGCCCCAACAGTATCGAACCGTAGTACCCGATTTGGCAGCGCTGAAGCAAATTTTACAACAAGCGCCAGCAGAGTTTACCCCTGCCGCTGCTCAAACCGAAAACCTGCCCCTTTTGGCGCTGCCGTTGCCGCAAGGCGGGCAACTGCTGTTTTATATAGTGGAAGCGCCGCTGATGGAGCCACAACTTGCTGCAATGCACCCGGGCATTAAAACCTATCGTGGTGTTGCAGTAGAACAGCCCCATATTACCATGCGGCTTACCCTGACCGAAAGGGGGGTATATGCAATGGCTTTAACCAGCGAGGGGTTGCTTGCGTTGGAACCTATGCCCGGCAGTTTTATCCCCGCAACCTGTTTGGTGTATTTTGACAATCGCATACCCGATACCGGTTTTTTGTGCGGAGTAACCGATGACCGACACCGGCCGCTTCCCGGCAACGATTACCGCGGCGCTTGCGGCGGTAATGGAGGAACCCTGCAAACCTACCGTATTGCCATTGCCGCAACAGGCGAACTTACCACACAATATGGCGGAACAACGGGCGCAACTGATTTTATAGTTGCCAGTCTTAGTGGTATAACCCTTATTTTTGAACGCGAATTATCGGTAAGATTAACGCTTATTGCCGGCAACAGTAGCCTTATTTTTTCCAACCCCGCTACCGACCCTTTCGACCCCAGTTCGGCCAGTTTGCCCAACAATGCACAAAGCGGAATTGCTACCGTACTCAATAACTCCCAGTACGATATCGGGCATGTTTTTAATTATTCGGGTTCGGGCAATTCGGGTATAGCCGGTTTGGGTGTTGTTTGCGAAAACGGCAGCAAGGGCAAGGGCTGGAGCAGTATTTTCAACCTTCCGCTTTCGCGTTGGGTGCTGTTGGTAGCGCACGAAATAGGGCATCAGTTTGGGGCTACCCATTCTTTTTACGGAACCGAGTCAGCCTGTTCGCAGCGCAGCACGGCAGGCGCTTACGAACCCGGCAGCGGCACTACCATTATGAGTTACCAGGGTATTTGCGGTACTCAAAATGTAGGTTTATCCAAAGATGATTATTTCCATGCCGTTAGTTTACAGCAAATGCTTTCCTACATTGGCTCCGGCGCAACTTGCAGCGCCAACGCCGCCACAGGCAACACACCGCCGGCGGCCAATGCCAACCCAACCGGTACTGCCTACACCATACCCATACAAACCCCGTTTGAACTTACCGGCGCAGCCACCGATGCCAACGGCGATGCGCTTACCTATTGCTGGGAAGAATTTGATACCGATGGCAGCGCCGGCGGGCCGCCAAACAGTGCAGCCACCAGCGCTACCGCACCGCTTTTCAGGTCGTTTTTACCTGTTACAACGCCCACCCGCCTGTTTCCCCAACTTTCCGATATTTTGAACAACACCCAAACCATTGGCGAAATACTGCCGGCCGTTGCCCGAACCATGAATTTCAGGCTTACCGTGCGCGATAACAACGCTGCCGGCGGCGCTTTTGACTGCGATGCCACCTCGGTAACCGTTAGCGCTGCAAGCGGACCGTTCAGCATTACCTCTCAAAATAGCGCCACTACCTGGACCGCCAACGGCAGCAATACCGCCACCGTTACCTGGAATGTGGCCAATACCACCGCAGCGCCGGTTAGCTGCGCCAATGTAAACATTCTTTTTTCTACCGATGGCGGTCTTACTTTTCCATACACATTGGTTGCCAACACTCCCAACAACGGCACACATACCTTTACCATACCCAGCTACCCCACCGCGGCGGGCAGGGTTAAAGTGGCCGCATCGGGAAATATTTTTTTCGACATCAACAACGCCGTCATTACCCTCAACTCGGCCTGTGCGGCCAACGGCGCAGCCATAACACCCGCCAACCCTGTTAGCGCCACAGCCGGTGCGCCGGCATTGGACCTTAACCTGCAACCCGCTTACGGAAGCGCTATTGCCAACTTTAGCGGCTCTATTACTACCGGTGACCCCGAATCTTTTCTGGCTGCCAACAACGGCAGCGGCTCCTGCGTATCTTTTGGCGGAAACCCCAACAGATACGATGCGTATAGTTTTATGGTAAATACTGCCGGCAATTATACTTTTACCCGCACTTCGGGCGCATCGGGCATTGTGCTGCATTGTTATACCGGAAATTTTAATGCCAACAACCCCTGTGCCAACTGGCTGGGTTCCAGCTTTAATTCGGCTACCACCATTAATTCCTCATCGCTTACCTTGTCGCTTTCAACCAATATTGTCTATACTTTTGTAGTTTCGGGTTTCAGCGGTTCCAATCCGGTGCTGCCGGCTTCCTATACCATTGGTTTTACCCCGCCTGCAGGTGGTGGCTTGTATAACGGCACACCCCCGCCGCCGGCCGGTTATGCTTATACCTATATTATGGTAAACAACAACACCAATATTATTGCAGGCGTAAACGGCAGTTCCGATTTATCGAATGCCATACAATTTCCACCGGCAACTTATTGGGTTTACGGACTATCGTACCAAACTTCTTCCTTGCCCAATACCAATGTGCTCATTGGCACTACCCTGCAAAACTTGCAAAGTAACCTTGCACTGCTGGTATATTGCGGCAGTTTAAGCACCAATTTTGTAACGGTTGAAGTACAGCCCGTGAGTTGTGTTCCGCCGGCAGCGCCGGCAATATCACCGCCGCCGGTAACCGAAGTATGCAGCAATACTGTAACGCTTACCGCATCTGTTATACCGGGCGGTTTTTCAGGCTATGGCTACCAATGGTACCGAAACGGCATCATCATTGGCGGTGCAACCTCGCAAAGCTACCTTGCAGAAGCAGGCGGTACATATACCGTTTTATTAACCGATGGTTCTTGCCCGTCGGCTCAATCGGGGGCGGTAATGCTTACCCAAACGCCGCCTGCAGCGCCGGTAATCAGTCCGCCAACTGTTACCCTGTGTCAGGGTAACACTGCCATGTTAACCGCTACTGCTATTGGCGTACAATACCCCAACCATGTTTACCGGTGGTATAAAGACGGCGTACTGTTGGCCGGACAAACCACGCAAAGCATAATGGCTTCGCAATCGGGCAACTATACCGTGCAGGCTTATTTTACCGATAATTGTGCTTCGCCGGTATCGGCTGCTGTTGTGGTAACGGTTATTCCGGTAACCGGCATTCCCAATGCACAAAACTTCAGCGCTGCTGTTCCGCCATCGGGCTGGGTTATTACAAACCCAGATGCCGCAACAACCTGGACATCGCAGACTAGCACTTGTAACGGCGCATCGGCGGCAATGAACAATTTTGTTTACAATGCACCCGGTCAGCAGGATTTTCTTAATTCGCCCTTATATGATTTAACCGCAGTTGCTTCGGCTTTGCTTAACTTTGATGTAGCGTATGCCCGTTATGATGCTACCTTTTTTGATGCCCTTCAAGTGCAGATTTCTACCGATTGCGGGCAAAATTACACCACCATTTACAATAAAAGCGGCTCTATCCTGGCCACTGCGCCAGATATAACCGCTGCCTTTACTCCATCTGATTGCAGTCAGTGGCGCACCGAAACCATTGACCTTACGCCTTATGCCGGCAACACGGTTTTGCTTCGTTTTGTTGCCATTAACGGTTTTGGCAACACCCTTTTTCTTGACAACATAAACCTAAACAGCAGCGCACCGCCAACCGGGGTAAAAATAGAGGCTAAGGTTTGGCTGGAAGGTGCTTTTAACAATGCAAACAACAATATGAACACCTATTTGCGGCAAAACAACTTGCTACCCGCTAACCAGCCCTATAACCGCCCGCCGTGGAATTATTCCGGCTCCGAAACCGCCCCGTCCATACCGGCCAACGTTACCGATTGGGTATTGCTGGAAGCGCTTGACGGTTTGCAAAATGTGGTTGCCCGACAAGCGGCTTTATTAAGAAATGATGGCATTTTGCTTAGTCCCGATGGTAGCGTAGGTGTGACTTTTACATCGGGGGTAAGCGCCGGCAACAGCTATTTGCTGCGCATAAGGCACCGAAACCATATTGCCCTGCAAAGCAGCGCCGGCATTGTTATACCAAATACCAACAACCCCTACGATTTTTCGGCAGCGGGCAATGTACAGGGTGGCGCTACACAAGTGGCTGCCGTTGGCGCAGGAATGAATGCAATGAATGCCGCCGATATAACTGCCAATGGCATTGTAAATTATGCCGATTTTAACGCAATTTTCACCCAAAACGGTTTGGGTAACGTATATAACGATGCAGATTGCAACCTTGACGGCGGTATTGATTCCTCTGATTTTAGTTTGTACACTCAAAGAACAGGCGCTATTGGCATTGCTGTGATACGGTATTAAAAGAGTTCGGCGTTTAAATCTTTAAATTAACTGATTTTTTGCCCTGCCGACTTAACTCACTTTTGGGGTATTGCTTGTACCATATGCTACTGCGGAGCACATTTTTCCATGCCCGATTACCATTGCATTTGCCCCAAATTTACTGCCGGTATTGTGAAGTGCGGTAAAAAATGCGTTATTTTGCACATCCGGTGTAAAAAAGGGCTGCAATGTTACAGGGTGAACCAATTTTTTACCCTGTCGGCGCAACCAATAAAGCCGTTAGTGCATCTTCCCAAAACAAAAAAGCAAATACGGCATAGCCGGCAAATAGGTAAACAACATGTTGAACAAAACACTGCACAAGGCGCTTACCGCCATTTTAGGGTTAATTTTGCTGTTGGGCAGCAATGCCTACGGGCAGGAAATACGCACCTACAGCAACGAATTTTTATCGTTGGGCGTTGGCGCCCGCGGGTTGGCCATGGGTACAGCGCAAGCCGTTTCGGTACAAGATGCAACAGCTGGTTTTTGGAATCCGGCCGGGCTTACGCAAATATCGGGCACACAGGTAGCTGCCATGCATGCCGAGTGGTTTGCCGGTATTGCCAAGTACGATTATGCAGGCGCCGCTTTTCCCATTAGCGATAAAAAACGTTTTCTGGGCATTACCGCCATACGGTTTGGCGTGGACGATATACCTAACACACTTAATCTGGTAGAACCCGACGGCAATATTAACTACGACAACATTACCACCTTTTCGGCGGCCGATTATGCCGCATTGTTGTCTTATGCCCAAAACATTAAAAAGGTAAGCATTGGCGGCAGTGTAAAAATAATTCACCGCCGCGTGGGCAGTTTTGCCACCGCATGGGGTTTTGGCTTAGATGTGGGGTTGCGCTACGCACCCAACAAGCGGCTTATTTTAGGCGCCATGCTGAAAGATGCCACTACTACGGTAAATACCTGGGGTTTTAGCTTTACCGAAGAAGAAAAGCAAAAACTGGAACTGACCGACAACGTAATACCGGTAAATTCGGTAGAACTTACCGGACAGCGGCTTATTTTGGGTGGCGCTTACCGGCAACCCTTCGGGCAAAGCAAACTATCCCTGCTTACCGAGCTGAACTTTGATATTACCTTTGACGGTAAACGAAATACCCTCATCAAAAGCGACCCCATAAGTATTGACCCACACGCCGGACTGGAATTGGAATACAACAACCTTATTTTTCTGCGTGGCGGCATTAACAATATACAACAATTTAAAAACGATACCGACGGGCAAACCTTTACCAGCATACAACCCAGTGTGGGCATAGGTCTTAAAATAAAAGAAGTGCGTATTGATTATGCTTTTACCGGCCTTAACCGCATTTCTGACGGCGTTTACTCTCATGTGGTATCGCTCCTGCTCGATTTTACCAAACGACCTAAAAATGCCGCCAACTAAACACAGACCATTGCCGTTTGTTATAGGAGCAACCCATGCATTCAGCCGCTTTTTTTCGGGTGGCGGCGGTTGTGTTTGTTGTTGTTTTAGCATTTATTGCCTTAAAACAATTAGTTTTTGTTAGCTTTATACACCAATTTAATTGACAGAGCCATGCCTTCGGGTTGTTGCTCTTAATCTTTACGTTTTTAACCAACCTGTTATTATCCATGAAAAAAGCGTTCCTCTTATTGTTTACCGTTTTTGCAACCGTTGTTTCAACATCGGCACAAACCAACTACGGCAACGAGTGGATTGACTATACCCAACCGCATTATAAAATTAAAGTGGTCAACCAATCGCTGTACCGCATACCGTACAGCGTTCTGGAAGCCAACGGCCTGCCGATGAATGGTTCGCAACTGAAAATGTTCTGCATGGGGCAGGAAGTGCCCTTGTATGTAAGCAACAGTGGTGAAATGGGACCTAATGATTATGTAGAGTTTTACGGCGTACCCAACGACGGCTCTTATGATACCCGGCTTTTTGACAAACAAAAATGGCAACTAAACCCTTATCAAAGTTTGTTTTGCGATACAGCCATTTATTTTTTAACCGCATCGGGCACAGGTGTAGCTAACCTTCGCTACCAAAACAATGCCAACGACCTAAGCGGACCCCTGCCGCCTAAGGAAGAATATTTCTGGCATACCAGCCTTAAATGGTTTAAAAATATTTTTACCGGCGGCGAACCCTTCAGGAATCTGGGTGGGGTAAACAACTACCATGCCGATTTCGGAAACGGGGAAGGATTTACCGGCTTGCAATTTATTGAAGGCGAAACCAAACTCTATAAACTCAATACCGACCATGTGTACACCGGTAATGCAGCCCTTACTGCACATCTTGAAACTAAGGTGATAGGGCAATCTGACGACCTTACCAACATACCCGACCACCACCTGCTTATAGAGGTGAGCGGCAATTTGTATGTGGACACCGTATATGAAGGCTACGAAAATTATACCTACCATGTAAACCTGCCTCTGTCTCAACTGGCCGACCCCCTTACCGATGTGGAATATACCGGTGTAGCCGATTTATCAAATGCCGATAAAAACTCGGTGGTCTATGCCAACATCACCTATCCGCACACCTTTGATTTTAACAATACCCGGAAGTTTTTATTTACCATTGCCAACAACGCCAACAAATACCTTGAAATTACCAATTTTAACGGTGGCACGGCTCCGGTACTCTACGACCTCACCAACCGCCTGCGGTTTACCCCGGTGATTGAAGGCGGAACCTACAAGTTTTACCTGCCTGCCATTGCCGGCGGTCCGGCTACCCGCAAACTGTTTTTTAGCAACACCACTACCGTTTGCGATATTAATTGCGTACTACCGGGTTGTAACCCGGCAAACTGCGGCATTTTTACCGTTTCCGCTGTAGAACAGGTTGCCTTTGCCAACTACAGCCAAACCGGTATGCAGGGCAATTACCTCATCATTTCGCACCCGGCTTTAATGCAGGGCGATATTAATGAGGTAGAACGCTACCGCCTCTACCGCAGCAGCCCCGAAGGCGGCAACTATGAAGCAATTGTGGTAGATATAAACCAACTCTACGACCAATTTGCCTATGGCATACAAAAAAATCCGCTGGCCATACGCAACTTTGTAAATTTTGCAGAAGATACCTGGAGTGTTGCTCCCCAATACCTGCTGCTGTTGGGTAAATCCATCGGGTATCACCGCTTTGGGCTAAACCCTGCATGGTTTAACCTGTGCTTGGTGCCCAGCTATGGTCATCAGCCTTCCGATCTTATGTTGTCGGTAAGAGATACGGTAGGTTATGAAAACCAGTTGGCTACGGGGCGCGTACCTGCCAAAACACCAGCCGAAGTAGCTGCCTACCTCAATAAATTGATACAATACGAAACTCCCTCGCCATGCACCAAGGAAGACCGCCTTTGGCGAAAAACAGCCATTAATATTGCCGGTGGCACCAACCTTAGCGAGGCAAACTCTTTTTTGAGCTATCTTAACAAGTATAAAGCCATTTACGAAGATACCCTCATGGGTGGAAACGTAGCCTATACCTATGCCAAAGCCGCCGATTTATCGGTCATTGTAGAGTTTCCCGATATTGATGAGGAAATAAACAATGGCTTGTCCATGATTACCTTTCTGGGGCACTCATCGGGGCAATACTGGAACGTTGACCTTGGCCCGCCAACTGATTACAACAATGTGGGTAAATACCCGTTCATGATTTCAAGTTCCTGTTTTGTGGGCAATATTCACGACCCGGTAAACCCCACCACCGGCGTAACCATGGCCGAAGATTATGTACTTACCGACCAATTAGGCGCCATCGGGTTTTTGGCTACCGTTTCGTTTGGGTTTCCAAGCTATATGGATATTGTAGTGGACCGGCTTTACCGCAACTTCTGCCTTCAATACTACGGGCAGCCAATTGGTTATAATATAAAAAAGGCCGTACAAACCATATCGGCCGCTTACCCCACCAGCGATGCAGTAAAAATGACCGTGCAGGAATATACCCTGGCCGGCGACCCGGCTGTGGTAATTCAATCATGGAATAAACCCGAATATATTGTAGAAGAGGCAGACGTTTATTTTGAACCCGCCGAAATCACCGCCAACCTCGACTCGTTTGCTGTAAACGTGGTGGTAACCAATTTAGGTAAAGCGGTAAAAGACTCGCTGTCTATTGAGGTGAACCGCACTTACCCCGATGGCACGACCGAAATGGCCGCCCTGAAACGTTTTGCAGCCCCGGTGTTTATTGATACGCTTACCCTTTACGTGCAAACCTCTAACGATACCACCGAAGTTACCGGCGAAAATATTTTTACCGTAAACGTGGACTACGGCAACGAAATTGACGAAGACTGCGAAAACAACAACAGTGTAAACAAAAGTGCCTTTATTTTTTCCGATTTGCTTGTTCCAATTTCTCCCTGCAATTTTACCATAGTGTGCAACCCAAGCCCTACACTGTATGCCTCTACCGGGCAGCCGCTGCTGGCGCCGCTGCCTTATAAAATGGAAATAGATACCACCACCTTGTTCAACAACCCCTTATCGCAAATAGTACTCAACAGCGAGTCGGGGGTTATTAAATGGCAGCCGGGCATACCTTTGCAGGATAACCGTGTGTACTATTGGCGGGCAAGCCAGCTATCGCCCAATGGCGATGCCTACAACTGGCAAATGAACTCCTTTATTTACCGCGCCGATAGCTGCCAGTCGGGCTGGAACCAATCACACTACTACCAGTTTTTAAAAGATAAATTTTACCAAACTCAAATTGACCCGGTATCCCGACAGTTTGAATTTACCGGCATCAACAACATCATCAGCGCCAAAAATGCCCGCGACAGTTATTTTGATATTGAAATGACCCTTAATTATACTACCACATTAGTGTTGCAATCTTGCCTCAAAGGCTCCTGCGACGGCGGATTGTCTTTTATTGTTTTTAAGCCCGAACTACTGCTGGAACCCATGACCACTACCCGACAGAACGACCAAAGCAACTGCAACGGTGTGGGCAGTTACGGCAATATTCAGTGCTCGCCGGGTGTGCGCTATGGGTTCGAATTTTATACCAATTCTACCGACCAGCTGGATACCATGCTGTATTTCCTCCAAAACGTTATTCCCGACGGATACTATGTGTTGGCTTACAGCGTTAGAAACCACCGCATGGGCAGTACCAACCCGGCAGATGTAATTTACCCTTACCAGGATGCCTTGTACAACTTCTTCACCCAAATGGGAACGCCACAGGTGGCCGACCTTAGCGGCGACCAACCTTTTATTGCTTTCGGGAAAAAAGGGGCCGGTACTGCTTTTCCGGGTGTTTTTGTTACCCCCGATAACCCCGCCGATGTGTTTGAAACTGAAATTGCAGTAGCAGGCAAGCACCCGGCAGGCACCCTTACTTCCACCACCATCGGGCCTTCTACGCAATGGGGTAGTCTCGATTGGAAACAACACCCGTTAGACAATCCCGAAACATCGGCCGACTCCATCAGCATAAACATTTACGGCTTGCCTGCAAATGGGGCTCAGCCGGTATTGCTCCTCAATTCGGGCAATAACTACAACTTCGACCTGAGCAGTATTGATGCCACTCAATACCCCTTCCTGAAACTGGAATGCACCGCGGCAGACTCGGTGGCCTTTACCATGCCGCAACTCGATTACTGGCGTGTGTATTACCAACTTGCAGGCGAACTTGCCTTAGACCAGAAAGAGCATTTTGTATTTCTCAGCGATACGCTTGATGAAGGTGAACACGTGCATTTTGAAATGGCTGTTACCAATGCCAGCGGAACCAACATGGATAGTGTTTTGGTAGCCTATACCATAGTGGACAACAACAATCAGGCGCACATTATCAACTCAAGGCAAGCGCCCATTGCCGCCCACCAAACCGGTATTATTACCTTTGATTACAGCACCGAAGGGCTGGGCGGAAACAACATTCTGATTGTGGAACTGAACCCCAACGATGACCAACCCGAAAAATTCAGGTTTAACAACGTTCTTATTTTATCGTTCTTTGTGAACAGCGATAAGGTGAACCCCGTTTTAGATGTTACCTTTGATGGCAGGCATATTCTCGACGGTGAACTGGTATCGGCAAAACCGTTTATTACCATAAAAACCAAAGACGAAAACCGATACTTAGCCTTGAACGATACTTCCGATTTTAAACTCTACATCAAATACCCCGATATAACCACCGGCGAACCGGCCTTCGAAGTGCCGGTATATTTTGCAAACCCCATGGTGCAGTTTATACCGGCAACTGCCGCACAAGCCGCCAATGGCAACAACGCCGCCACCATAGAACTGAAACCCGAATTTGAGCAAAGCGGCCTGTACGAACTCATTGTGCGCGCACGCGACCGCAGCAGCAACAACTTTGCTGCCGATAAAGCTTATAAAACCACCTTTAAAGTTGAAACCAAACCCATGGTTTCTAACGTGTTTAACTACCCCAACCCGTTTACCTCCTCCACGCGGTTTGTGTTTACCATTACCGGCTCGCAGGTGCCCGATTTCATGAAAATTCAAATCATGACCATCTCCGGCAGGGTGGTGCGCGAAATTACCAAAGATGAACTGGGACCCATTCGCATTGGAAACAACCTTACCGAATTTGCCTGGGACGGTACCGACCAGTTTGGCAATACCCTCGCAAACGGATTATACCTCTACCGCGTAGTAACCCGCCTGAACGATGAAAATATGGACCATTTCAAATTAGGCGACCCCGATGATCTGTTTAAAAACGGCATTGGTAAAATGTATCTTATGCGGTAAGTTGTGTTTTAACGAAAGAAAATTATACCGGTATTGAGGTATGGTTAAAACTACCATGCCCCCATTGCTGTGATATTGTTTAATACAGGCAAAAAAGTGTAGAATCAATTATTGAAGCATACAAACTCTATGTTCTTGGAAAGTACAAATCAAACTAAAAAATGTGGTTCGAAAAATTAACCGGATTTAGAGAAGAAAACCCCGCTCAAGTTAGAAGTAATTTGGAAATTAAAGATAACAGATTGATTTCTAAGGTTAACGGAGCCGAATTTGTATATGGCAAACTTGAGTTGCTTTCGTTACAGGAATTGAAAAATCGGGTATTACCACTTAAAAAGTACAATTCAAAAATTCGGGTTTCTGAAGTTGTAGGTAATACACAAACCTTTCATAAAGAGCCTGCCAATGCAGGGGCTTTTTTTCAGGCCGCTTCTCAGTTCAACCTCTTGGAAATGGTAAGCCCACATGTTATACCCGAAAAAGGGGTGGGTATTTATGAAAATGATTATACACAAGGCCCTGCTTGTGCCATAGCGTGTGGTGCCGGCACTATATACCGAAATTATTTTGTCCCTGTTAATGGGCAAATCGGGCAATCTGCTGCCAAACAGATAGATTGTCTGGCAGATATTGGAACGGAATTAGGAAATAACAGTTCAAACCTGTGGATAATGGCTAATGGCTATGCACTTGTAAATAATACAGAAAGCCTTGAGCATATCACTACGCAAATTAAAAACAAGGCGGCGCAGGAATACGAAGTGTTAAAGGGTAAATTGAAAATTGGCATTCAATGGGATACCGAAGTTACGATAAGTGAAAACAGACAGCTTGTATCTCAGGCCTATTGTTCTGCGTTGCCGGTTGCTTATTCGCATATTAAGGCGGGTTATTGGGAGGCATTTGCCCGTTTAATTTTAGAAGCAAGCTATGAGGCCACATTAGCTGCCGGGCTTTTAAATTTCGAAAAAACAGGAAATAGCAGCGTATTTCTTACTTTAGTGGGAGGTGGCGCATTTGGTAATGAGCCTGCATGGATTTTTGATGCAATTAAAAAGGCTGTAAATGTATTTGCAAACTCGCCATTAAATGTTAGTATTGTTAGTTATGGCAGTTCAAATGCGGGGGTTGTTAAATTAGTAGAATCAATCAGCCGGGCTATTGACTGAAATGTTTTGAACTTTTGTGGCCGGTACTTTTTTGAAACCCTTTTGTTTTCTGTGTACTTTTACCAATAATGCACACCACACAGCACTTTATCATTACCAACCCTCAGGCATTTAAAGAAAAACTGCTGGCATGGGCAGCACAGTTTAACACAGTTGTTTTTTTAGACAGCAACCAATATCCCAACGACCGATATGCAGCCTACGAATGCCTGCTTGCCGTTGCCAACAACCCTCAACGCATCATTACCGCTACCAACAACCTTCAAAAAAATAGTTTTGAACAACTACAGCAGTTTCATGAAAAAAATACGGGTTGGATTTTCGGATTTTTAGGGTACGATTTGAAAAATGAAACCGAAAACCTTCAATCTGCCAATTTTGACGGCATTTTGCTGCCCGATATGTTTTTTTTTGTGCCCGATATAGTGGTTCACCTGCCCAAAAACAGCTTTACCGTAACCATTGTATTGCCCGATGAAACTGCTGCTGCAAAGGGCTATCAAATTTTTGACGAAATTAAAAATCATCAACCCTTAGCGCCGGTTGCCGACCTACCCATAGCGCCTTTTACATTACAACCCCGAATGAGCCGCTTGGAGTACCTGCACTGTGTACAACAATTGCAGCAACATATTGCCGGCGGCGATGTATATGAGGTGAACCTCTGCCGCGAATGGTATGCACCCGATGCCCAAATTGACCCGACAGCCACTTTTGCACGCTTAAACGCTTTGGCCGAAGCCCCGTTTTCGGCCTTTGTGCGTTGCAACAACCGCTACCTGCTCTGTGCCAGCCCCGAAAGGTTTTTAAAAAAGCAGTCCGATGTTCTGATTTCGCAACCTATAAAAGGCACTATGCGACGCAACCTGCTAAACCCCCACCTCGACCGGCAACTCAAAGAAGCCCTTTACAACAACCCCAAGGAAAGGGCAGAAAACGTGATGATTGTGGATCTGGTGCGCAACGATTTAACCCGTTCTGCTCAATTGGGTACTATTCAGGTACCTGAAATTTTCGGGGTGTACTCTTTTAAAACGGTACATCACCTCATTTCTACCATAACTGCCAAAATAAGACCCGATGTGCATTGGACTCAGGCCATCAAAAATGCTTTTCCAATGGGTTCTATGACCGGCGCACCCAAGATAATGGCCATGCAACTCATTGAGCAGTACGAAAACACCCGTCGCGGCTTATTTTCCGGTTCGGTGGGTTATATTACCCCCCAGGGCGATTTTGATTTTAACGTGGTTATCAGAAGTCTGCTCTACCATGCCGGCAACCGATATTTGTCGTTGCAGGTAGGAGGCGCCATAACCTATTCCTCCATACCCGAACAGGAATACGAAGAGTGTCTGCTAAAAGCCCAAACAGCTATGCGCGCTCTGGGCATAACAGATTTGCAGTAGTACGCCCGTTTACCCTTGCACCGATAACCTGTTCAAATTGACAAACTAAACAATACCTTGCTGTTTCATTTCTGCAATTTGAGTTAGGGTGTAGCCCAATTCCTTCAAAATAGCGGCCGTATCTTCGCCGGGCAGCGGGGGCGCCCAACCGGCCGGCAGTTCGGTGTTGGTAAATTGCAAAGGTTGGTTAACCGCGCTGCTCTTACCGTAAACCACATGTTCTGTTGTTTTAAACAGATGCTGTTGCTCAACGGCAACTTCGGGCAATGTTTGAACCGGGCTAAGGCAAATATCATACCCCGATGCCAGTTCTAACCATTCCTGGCGGGTTTTGGTTTTCATGAGTTGTTGCAATTCGGCCTTTACCGCCGCCGCTTCCGTTGAGCCGGGAACTATGGCATTTACCCATTGCGGGCGGTTTATCATTTGGCAAAAACCGGCCCAGAATTTGGGTTCCAGCGCACCCAATGCCAGCCATTTGCCATCGGCGCAGCAATATACGTTGTAATTGGGCAGCCCACCCGACAACACTTCTTGCCCGCGTTGCGGTGCGCCTTCGCCCGCAAAAAAACCGGCAAATGATATGCTGAGCAACGGCAGGCAGGCGCGCATCATGCTCACATCTACCCAATCGCCGCGGCCGGTGCGCTGCCGGTTTTGCAAGGCCAGCAGGGTGGCAATGGCTGCCATGTAAGAACCGCCCGCCACATCGGCAATTTGTGCGCCGGGTATAACGGGGTTGCCGCCCGCTTCGCCGTTTAGATCCAACAGGCCGGCATAACCAATATAGTTAAGGTCGTGACCGGCGGCTTGGGCAAGTTCGCCCTGTTGCCCGTACCCGCTTACCGATACGTAAATGATGCCCGGATGCAGTGCGGCGGCCGTGGCATAGTCAATGCCTATTTTTTGCAACACACCCGGCCTAAACGACTCTATAACCACATCGGCCGTTTTCAGCAGGTCGAAAAACAGGTTTTTACCCTGTTGTGTGCGAAGGTTGAGCAAAAGGCTGCGCTTGGTGCGGTTGAGCGCTAAGTAATAAGCCGATTGCGAACCCACAAACGGCGGGTAGTTGCGGGTATCATCGGGTGCATCGGGGTCTTCAATTTTTATGACCTCGGCGCCCCAGTCGGCCAGCAGCATGGTAGCCAAAGGGCCGGGCAGCAGCCGGCTCAAATCCAATATTCTTATGCCCTGCAACGGGCCGCCCTGTGGTTTTCGGGTTTGCATTTGCGGGTTGGCGGGCGGTTGCTGTGTTGTAGCATCTGCCGCAGCCGGTGTATAACGCCTGAACAATTTTATATACTGTGTCATGGCGGCAATATTGCTCACCTTTACCTTGCCCGTAAGGTATGCCCATTGCGGATTGGCCTTTCCCTGCTCAATATCGAGGTGGGTTTGCGCTGCCGTTTTAATGGTGCAATCGGGCCGGCCGGAAAACCCTTCGGCAACCGTGCAACTGCCATTGGCAATAGACACGGTAAACTGCCCGCCGCCGGCGCCGGTAATGTCAAAATGAAAAATACCCGAAAAATTGCCTGCTTTTTCGGCCTTAAAGCGGCGCGGAAGAGATAAGAACAGGTCTTGTATGGTTAGGTTCATGGGGTGGGGTGGGGGAGTGGGGAAAAACGTGTAGCGTGGCAATATAGGTTTATTAAGCAAGCAGAGGGCGGTAAATTTCGTAATTTTCTACATCATAGCAAACAAAAAATATGGTTTCCAGAGTGTGATTTTCAGCCTCAAAGTTGCGCACCGTTTGCAGGGCAATTTGGGCGGCCTGGCTTTTAGGGTAGTTATATACACCCGTACTGATGTTGGGAAATGCAATAGTTGTGGCTCCCAACTCATTTGCCAAAAGTAATGATTGCCGGTAGCAACTTTGCAGCAAAGCAGCTTCGTTTTGGTTGCCGCCGTGCCAAACCGGGCCAACAGTATGTATTACATATTTTGCCGGCAACTTACCCGCGCCGGTGTAAACTGCCTGCCCTGTAGCGCAACCGCCCTGCCGTTGTACAATTATTTTGCATTCTTCCAGAATAGCCGGGCCGCCTTTGAAGTGTATGGCGCCATCAACCCCGCCACCGCCCATCAGGCTGTTGTTGGCTGCGTTTACTATGGCATCGCAGGTTACGGTGGTAATATCGCTTAGTAAGAGTTGTATTTTCATGTTTACCCCGGTTTAGTGTACTGCAAAAATAGTAGTTTTACACAAAATATTGTACAACAACAGGTTTACCTTGGCCTGCTCAAGCAGGCGGAAATAGAAAAGACACAAATTATAAGCAACTCGTTAGCAATTATGCCCGAAAATCATTTGTTCATTCACCCCGATATAACCCAAGCCGAAACCCTGCCGGCCTGGTTTTACCGCAGTGCGCCCCTGTTTGAACGGCAAAAAACCGCCCTGTTTGCCAAAACATGGCAGTGGGTTGGCCACCAACAATTAGTACCCCTGCACAATTGGGCGCACCCTTTTGTGTTTATGGAGCATTATTTGGAAGAACCCATGCTGCTGCTACGCCAAAACAACGGCGAAATAGTGAACCTTAGCAATGTGTGTACGCATAGGGGCAACCTGTTGTACCACGAGGCGGCGCCGGCGCAGCAGTTGGTTTGCCGCTACCACGGCCGCCGCTTTACCTCCTATGGGCAGTTTAAGCAAATGCCCGAATTTACGGGCGTACAGCATTTTCCGCGCCCGTGCGATGACCTGCACCGGTTTCCGTTGGCGCAGTGGGGGCCGTTTATGTTTACCTCCATACAACCTGCTTTTCAAATAGAAGAAGTGTTGGCGCACATGCAGCAAAAAATCGGGTTCTTACCACTGCATCAATTTGTATTCGACAAAAGCCGCAGTAAGGAGTATTTGGTTCATGCACATTGGGCTTTGTATTGCGACAATTATTTAGAGGGGTTTCACATTCCGTTTGTGCACCGCGATTTAAACGCTGCGCTCGACTACGGAAATTATACCGTTGAAACCGGCAATTATTACTGCCTGCAAACCGGTTACGCAAAAGATGCCGCCGATGCCTTTACCCTGCCTCCGGAACACTCCGATTTCGGGAAACACGTGGCTGCCTACTACTATTGGATTTTTCCAAACCTGATGTTTAATTTTTACCCATGGGGCTTGTCCGTCAATATTGTACGGCCGGTTGCACCTGCCCGAACAAGAGTGTCGTTTTTAACCTATGTATATGACGAAACCAAATTAGACAGCGGCGCCGGCGCTATGTTAGACAAGGTAGAGCGCGAAGATGAATTTGTGGTGGAAAGTGTGCAAAAGGGCTTACAATCTATGGTTTACCACACCGGCCGTTACTCTGCCTTGCGCGAGCAGGGGGTGCACCATTTTCACCGCCTGTTGACGCAGTTTTTGGGCGGCGAGGCTGGCACATAGCTGTGTGGTTTTTTTTACCACAAGGCACGCAAAGATGTTTCGCAGACGCAAAGCGATAAAAATGATTGTTGCTGAATTCGGTTTTTTTTCTGACTTTTACCAGCCCTGTTGTGAGTGCCTCTCACTATCCCTTTGTTCTGCAATAACCATTAACTACGCTTATGCAAATTCTGTTTTTTTTAACCCCCGAAGATTTGGAACAGTGGTTTGAGGAAAACCACCAAGCCGCCGCCGAACTGTGGGTGGGTTACTACAAAAAAGGTTCGGGAAAAACGGCCATCTCATGGCAGCAATCGGTAGCAATAGCCATTTGCTACGGTTGGATAGACGGCATCCGCAAATCATTAGACACCGAAAGTTATACCAACCGGTTTACCCCGCGTCGCAAAAACAGCATTTGGAGTGTGGTAAACATTAAAACTGCCGAAGAAATGATACTGCAGCAACGGATGAAACCGGCAGGGTTGGCTGCTTTTGAACAAAGGAAAGAAGAAAAGTCGGGCATTTACTCATTTGAGCAGCAGCATGTTGCTTTGCCCGATGAATATATTGCCGTTTTCAACAATTATCCCAATGCACGTAATTACTTTTTTAACACCGAAACACCTTCCTACCGAAAGACTGCCATACATTGGGTTATGAGCGCCAAACAATCTGCCACACAGTTAAAGCGGCTGCAAATACTCATAAACTGCTCTGAACAGGGGTTAAAAATACCACTTCTGCGGCGCGGTTAAATGTTGCACCACTTAACGCTGCAGCTACGGTTGTTTAACTGCAATTTAGCCCACAAACCCCGTTTTCTTGTGCGTTCCGTCGCAAAAAGGTTTGTTGGCGGAGTGTCCGCAACGGCAAAAAGCGGTATTGCTTTCCTTAATAGTTATTTGTGCGTTGGCATCAATTATTTGTATGGCACCTTTCACCAAAAGCGGCCCGTTGGGCAATACTTCAACGGTTACATTGGGTAATGCCTGCTCTTGTTCTGCAACCGGTTCGGGTATTTCGTTATTTACAAAAAAGGAAAGCGCCCCCGACGGGCAAGCCTTTACCTGAGCTATTACCTGTTCTGTATTGGCATTTTGCAGGTTAACCCAAGGGCGGTTGCGCGGGTTAAAAACCTGTGGCAGTCCTTTAAAGCAATTGGCAGAGTGCATACACAATTCGGGTTTCCAGATGACGGTAATTTCGCCGTTGGTATATTTTTTTTCCATAGGTAAAGTTTTTAGCGGGAGTAAAAATAAAAAAACCGCTCTTGAAATTACAACAAAAGCGGTTTTTTATGTGCCCAAGACTGGATTCGAACCAGCACACCCTTTCGGGTACCACCCCCTCAAGATGGCGTGTCTACCAATTTCACCACTTGGGCAAGTGTGATTTTACAGGGCGCAAATTTAACCCAAATTATGCGTTTTTTGTTCCCTTTTGTGGCATTTTCTTTTTTATTTTCTGAACAATTTGTTCACCACCAAAGCTGCAGCCCAGTTTCGTCCCAGTTGTGTTCCGTTGTAATGTTGGTACAACGGCGCTTCGGCCTGTACCGATACATTCCACCAGTTGGCAAATGAGCAGGTAAGTTGCGGGGCAAACAGCAGCAGGTTGTTTCCGGTTGAAGAGCGCAGTAAACCGTTCCGCAAATCGGGCTGCCGCCACTCATTGCGGAGTTGGGCAATGAGGGTAAAACGGTGGTTGAGCGTTTGCGAAACAAACAAGGCATTGCTTACGGTAACCCCAAACCGGTAATGTTGCTTGTTTTCAAAACTGTAGAGGGTTTGGCTGTTGAGAAAAAGCCTTGTTTTGCGGTTGGGAAGTCCTTTATATACCATAACGCCGCCGGTAATGCCAAAAGATTGGGTGCCCGATTGCAGGTCAATGGGCAGCGGTTTACCATTTACCGTTTTGGGTTGCAAAGAAGCAGGCAGCCGAACGCCCAGCATAGGAGTAATTTCCCACTCGCCGGGCACGTTTTTATAGGCCGCATATTTTATTTTCAGCATAAAATCCGACAATCCGCCGGCACTGTTGTAAGGATTATCTTCGGCTGCCTGAGGGCTGTATAAGATGTGGCGGTTTAGGTAATAGCCCGCATCGGCTTCTGCTGTCCATTTAGCGGTAATGCCGTAGGCAAAGTTGAAACCGGTAAAATGAAAGCGGGCGCCTTCAATATAATTGTAGGGTTGTTTTTGGCTGCCGGTATAAAAATGGTTACCCGATGCGAATTGATAAAATGCAGTAACCCTAATTGCATGATGAGGTACCACACCTTGATTGGTGGTTCCGCCCGATGGCATTCCGGGGCTGCAGCACTGAGCCATGACTGCAATAAAGGGTAGCCAAAGTAAAGACAGGGCTGTAAAAAGCGCTTTCATGGCAATATTTTTTGCAAATTTACCACTTTTCACCCGTACAAATTGTGATTTGAATCACAAACCCCAGAAAGAACCAATTTTTTCGGGGGTTTGTGGTGTTTTGGGGGCGTTTTACTTTTTGGGAAGCGGTAAATTACCCATTCCGCGGCCGCTTACTGACAGTTTCGACATGGTTTTGAGCATTTTGCGCATATCCTCAAACTGTTTAATAAAGCTGTTTACATCGGAAACATCGTTGCCGCTGCCGGCTGCAATTCGGCGGCGGCGGCCGGAGTCCAGCAAATCGGGGTTGCTGCGCTCTGCGGGTGTCATGGAAAGGATAATGGCTTCGAGGCGTTTAAACTGCGCTTCGTCAATATCTACATCTTTAAGGGCTTTACCCATGCCGGGTATCATGGCCAGAAGGTCTTTAACGCTGCCCATTTTGCGAATTTGGTGCAGTTGTGAGAGGAAGTCGTTAAAATCGAACTGGTTTTTGCGTATTTTCTTTTGCAGGGCTTCGGCCTGTTTGGCATCAAACTGCTCCTGAGCCTTTTCCACAAACGATACAATATCGCCCATGCCCAAAATACGCTGTGCCATACGGTCGGGGTAAAACAGGTCTATGGTGTCCATTTTTTCACCAAAACTCACAAACTTAATGGGTTTGTTTACGGTGTATTTAATAGACAAGGCCGCTCCGCCGCGGGTATCGCCGTCTAATTTGGTAAGTACCACGCCGTTAAAATCGAGGCGTTCATTAAAAGTCTGGGCGGTATTAACGGCATCTTGCCCGGTCATAGAGTCCACCACAAAAAGGGTTTCATCGGGTTTTGTGTTTTGCTTAACCGCGCTAATTTCGTTCATCATTTGCTCGTCAATGGCAAGGCGGCCGGCGGTGTCAATAATAACCAAATCGCGGTTATTTTCTTTGGCATACTGAATGCCTTTCATGGCAATGCCAACGGGGTCTTTGCTGCCTTCATCGGTAAAAACAGGTATGTCAATTTGTGCGCCAAGCACTTTCAACTGTTCAATAGCAGCAGGTCTGTACACGTCTCCGGCAACCAACAGGGGTCGTTTGTTGCGTTTGGTGCGCATATAGTTGGCCAATTTTGCCGAAAAAGTGGTTTTACCCGAACCTTGTAAGCCCGATATAAGGATAACGGCCGGCTTGCCTTCCAATTTAACATCGGTAACGGAGCCGCCCATGAGTTGGGTAAGTTCGTCCTGCATAATTTTTACCAGCAACTGCCCGGGCGAAACAGACGTAAGCACGTTTTTGCCCATTGCTTCGGTTTTTACCTTATCGGTAAATTCTTTGGCAATTTTATAGTTTACGTCGGCATCTACCAGCGCGCGGCGAATTTCTTTCATGGTGGCAGCCACGTTCAGCTCGGTAATGGTGCCTTCGCCTTTAAGGGTTTTAAACGCCCGTTCTAATTTATCCTGTAAATTTTCAAACATATTGCGGTATGGTATTAAAAATGTTTTTGGTATAAAAGCGGCAAGTTGCAACTGCCTTTTATTGCGGCTGCAAAGTTAGTTTTTTTTCGGGAGTTAACCACAGCAGCCGGAAATTTACATCTGTGGTTTATTGGTTAAAGCGAGAGCATTTTGGCAATCCGAATCATTTCGGGGTCAACATCAACATGATGTTTAATGGCTTTTTCCAAGTCGGTATAATCAATTTCGTTTTGCTTCATACCCACCATAACGGCATTTTTGCCATTAATAAGCGCTTCAACGGCCGCTACACCCAACCGGCTGGCCAGTACCCTGTCCTGGCAGCAGGGAGCGCCGCCGCGTTGAATATGCCCCAAAATGGTAACCCTTATGTCGAATAAATCTTCGGGCAATTGGGCTTTTACCAATTTCGAAATTTCAATGGCGCCACCTCTTTCATCGCCTTCGGCTACAATTACCAGACTCGACCTTTTTTTGCGCCGGTACGAATTTTCCAACATTTCTACCAGTTCGGAAATTTCTATTTTGTGTTCCGGAATTAAAATAGCCTCGGCACCACCCGATAAACCGGTTGAAAGGGCAATGAAACCTGCATCGCGCCCCATAACCTCCACAAAAAATAACCGGTTATGAGAAGAAGCGGTATCCCGAATTTTGTCAAGCGCTTCTACTACCGTATTGACAGCCGTGGCGTAACCAATGGTGTAGTCGGTACCGTACAAATCGTTGTCAATAGTGCCGGGTATGCCAATGACCGATATTTGCGGGTAACGTTTGTTAAACTCCAGCGCTCCTTTAAAAGAGCCGTCGCCGCCAATTACAATCAAAGAATCAATTCTTTCGGCTTTTAAATTGCCATAAGCCTTTTTCATGCCTTCTTCGGTCATAAATTCTTTGCTTCGGGCAGTTTGCAAAATGGTTCCGCCGCGCTGTATAATATTGCTCACAGAGCGCGAGGTTAATGCGTCCATTTCATTTTCAATTAAACCGGCATAACCGCGGTAAAATCCGCATACCATGTGGCCATAGAATTCGGCAGTTCTTACTACTGCCCTGATGCACGCGTTCATACCCGGCGCATCGCCGCCCGATGTGAGCAGTCCTATTTTTTTTGTTCCGTTATGCATAAGATAGGTTGGTTGAAAAGTTCAGTATTAGTGATAATTGTTAAACATTGTACGTTTTTATGTCCGAACAATATGTAACAGCCGAACGGCAATTTTAGTTTCACCTTGATGCGGCTTTACAATAAATTAATATGAAGCGGAAGTTCAGGTACTGTTTCCGGGTTAAGCAATATGTTGCTATCAAGGCAGCATATTTTCTGCATAAAGCAGTTGTCAATAAAACTATTACTATTTTTGGGCATTATTCAACATTTTAAGGCTTTTAACTCCAACAACATTATGTTAGCAACACTCGATTGGGTTATTATTGCTGCTTATCTTTTGCTTAGTTTTGCCATAGGTTTGGCAGTAACCAAACGTGCGGGTAAAAGTTTGGGGCATTTTTTTCTTGGCGGCCGAAACCTGCCCTGGTACTTGGCGGGCGTTTCTATGGTAGCCACCACTTTTGCCGCCGACACTCCTTTGGCTGTAACCGAATTGGTTGGGCAAAGCGGTATTTCGGGCAACTGGCTGTGGTGGAATATGCTTGCCGGCGGCATGCTTACCACGTTTTTCTTTGCCAACTTATGGCGGCGTTCGGGCGTATTAACCGAAGTTGAACTTATAGAACTGCGGTACAGCGGCCAACCTGCGGCTTTTTTGCGCGGTTTTAAAGCGGTTTACCTCGGCATTTTTATGAATGCCATTATTATAGCGTGGGTAAACGTAGCTTTAATTTCCATTTTTGAAGTGTTCTTTAACCTACCTAAATCCGATGCCTTGCTTTATACGGCTTTGGTAATGTTGCTCACGGCCGTTTATTCTTCCCTTTCGGGGTTGCTGGGCGTGGCTTTAACCGATGCCGTTCAGTTCATAATTGCCATGGTTGGCTGCATCATTTTGGCTATTCTTGTGGCCGGTTCGGAAAAAATTGGCGGCATTGCCGGCCTCAAAGCGCAATTGCCAGCCGAAGCCTTCCGGTTTTTTCCGGCGGTGGGGGCGCAAAGTGCAGGGGCATCGGTTTTAGCAGTAAGTGCGGGTGCATTTTTTGCCCATATCGGCATACAATGGTGGGCAAGCTGGTATCCCGGCGCCGAACCGGGCGGCGGCGGCTACGTGGCACAGCGCATGATGAGCGCAAAAAATGAACGCCATGCCGTATATGCCACCTTGTTTTTTCAGATTGCGCACTACTGCATCAGACCTTGGCCGTGGATTATTGTGGGGCTTTGCGCCATGGTGCTGTACCCCAATTTACCCGAAGCCGATGTTAAATTGGGCTATATTTATGCTATGCGCGATTTTTTACCCACCGGACTTAAAGGCATGTTGGTAGTGGCCTTTTTAGCTGCTTACATGAGCACCATAGCTACGCAGCTTAACTGGGGCGCAAGCTATGTGGTAAACGATTTGTACCGCCGGTTTATGGCTCCGCAGGCCACCGACAACCAACTGGTTGCTGCCGGCAGAATAGTTACTTTGCTGCTGATGGCGCTTGGTTTGTTTGTAAGCACTCAAATAGACAGCATAAAAAACATGTGGAGTTTTATTATTGAGTGCGGCGCCGGGTTGGGGTTGGTGCTAATTTTGCGCTGGTATTGGTGGCGCATTAATGCATGGAGCGAAATTGCCGCCACCATTGCGCCTTTTATTGCCTATGCTGCAAGCAAATACGTATTTCAGCTAACTTTTCCCGATAGTTTTTTTATTACCGTAGCTTTTACCACGGTTGTTTGGCTGATAGTTACTTTTATTACCTCACCCACCGATGAAAAAACATTGCGGCACTTTTATGAAACGGTTCGGCCCGATGGATGGTGGCAACCCATTGCCGGTAAATTATATGCAGGCAGCGATATGCCAAAATCAAACCTGCCCGGCTTAACGGGTGCATGGTTAAGCTCAGTACTCATGACCTATGCCATTTTGTTTGCATTAGGTAAGTTCTTGTTTTTAGAGTACAGGCAAGGGGCATTTTGGCTGGTTGCAGCGCTTGCCGGCTTTTTGCTGTTGCGGTACAGCCTGCAACATACCCGAATTTTCAGGTAATCTGTTGTTATGGCCGTTGGTTTGCAATCGGTTCCGTTTCAATGCTGAATACAAACTAAAATCCCTTCGGAGCATAACCTCCGAAGGGATTTTGCAATACAGAAAAATAGCTGCTATTTAAAATTCTTGTAAATATCTGCTGCTTTGCACTCGCCCAATTTGGCAATTTGTACTTTGTTTTTGTTATAAATATAAAGGGTGGGCGTTTCAATGGCATCGGGGAAAGCCTTAAAAATGTTCATGGTGGGGTCGTGCAGGAAAATAACCTGTTTGCTGTTGGCAAAGTACTTATTTTTAAAATCCTTCATCATGCCCGGGTCGCCAATAGAAAGCCAAACCATGGTTACGCCTTTAAACTTGGCAATATTGTTTTTAATTTGTTCGGCTTGTGCGTTGCAGTGTTCGCAGTCGGGGTCAAAATAAACCACCATCAGATATTTGTCGTATTTCAACTGTTTGGAGGTAAAAACCTTTCCGTCAAGGTCGTAAAACGAAAATTCGGGCAATTTTTTTACCGTTTTGGCTTGCGATTGCGCCTGTGCAGGTTGTACAGCAATAAATACAAACAGGCAAATTAAAAGAGCATAAAATTTGTGCATCATAATGAAATGGTGTTTTGTCTTACCGTTATAGACAAAACCAATCCATATTGGTTTAAAGGGCTGCTCTTTTTTTGATAAAACTGCATTAAGTGCGTTGTAACTGCAACAATAAAAAAACGGGCTGCCTTAAAACAGCCCGTTTTTTAAAAGGTTGAAACGTATTAATACCGTATTTGCGGCATACCAATAGCGCCTGCGTTGGGCTGATAGAGGTTAAAATCGGCAATGGTAACCATGCGGTCAGCATTGGCATCGGCGTTAAAATAACCGTTTATTCCCGATGATTCTGCCATAAACAGGTTAAAATCAGCTACGGTAGCCACACCGTCGGCATTAAAATCGCCGGCGCGCAGGGCGTAAATGCCGTTGCCCATGTTTTTAAGCTGGTTTGCACCCATCGCCTGCCCTGCGGCAGAACTGAAACTGTAGGTTGCGGTGTTGGGCAGGGTTACGGCAGCGCTGCTCAAAACGGCAATATGGTTGCGGTGGCGCACTGCAATATAATAGTTTCCTGAAGCAGCATTCAGGAAAGTAACGCCGTCGTCGCCGCTGTCGGCAATAGTGCCGTCGGTTAACAACAGGGCGGCTTTGCGGTCAATTACCGTGTTGGAGTTGGCGGCACTTCGCAGTTCCAGCAGCACCCAGTCGGCCATATTGGCAGGCGGTATGTTTATACATTCGCTGCCGGCGTAGTTCCAGGGTGGTTGGTTAAAGGGTTGTTCTGTGGGTATTACGCCTAAGCTGTTCAGCGTGGTATTCAGCAGCCCGGTATTGAGGTTGTAAAGGCCTTCGGGAATGGCTTTTACCTTAGTCTTTACGGGTGTTATATTGCCATCGGTAATGCGCACACACACATCACCATACACATACCCGAAGGGGTTTTTTGCCGATGTTATTTGTATATAATAGGTAGCGGCCGGCGTAAGTCCGGTAATAAGGGTGGGAGCGCCGCAGCGGTTGGGGTTATCGAGGCAGGTAAATGGGGTTAAACTGCCGCAACTGCCCGAATAGAGGGCAACATTATGTACAAATTCTGCACCCGAATTAATGCGTATTTTACCCGATGCCGGAGCTACAAACCGGTACCAGATAGAAGCATCGGGAAAAATTTCGCAAGAGGGGTTGGGTCCGTCCATGGTAGCCATTAAGTTGGTGCCGGGTGTGCAGTTGGCGGCGCCTACGGTAAGCAGTACGGCATTGGCGCAGGCATCGTTTGCCGGTATGGCCGGCAGGCTTTGCACTGCCACACACACGCTGCCCATTACAGAGTTAAAATTGCTGCTAACCTGTAAGTAGTAGGTTGCAGACGGGGTTAAACCGCTTGCCCGAAGTTCTCTGCCCATATCTGTACCGGCAACTTCGGTAAGGGTGCCGGCGCAACTGCCCGAAAACAGGGTAAGTACATCAGAAAAATCGGCATTGGAGGTAATTTTAACATTACCGCTTGCCGGCGCAGCAAAAGTGTACCAAATAGAGTGGTCGGCTTTATTGTCTAAAGACGGAAGCGGATTTTCCATGCCGGCAAAACTATTGGCATTGGCATTTGTGCAGGTTTGGTTCAGTGCAAGGGGTATGGCGTTGCTGCACAGGTCGTTGCCGGGTGGGGCAGGAGTGCTGCCGCCATTGAGTACTTCGAGGCAGAAGCTGCCTTGTGTTGCGCCAAAGGTATTGGTAATGCCGCTCAAGCGCAGGTAATAAGTGTTACCGGTTGATAAGCCTGTAAGGTATTTACTTTCACCTTCAAAGCCGTATAGGTCGTTACTTTGGCAGGCAATTTCGGTTAACCCGGCGCAGGTTCCGCCAAAAACGGTAAGAATATCGTTGAAAGCGGCATGGGTGTTAATGGTTACGGCGGCAGAAGGTGCGGTAAATTTGTACCAAACAGCGCCATCGGTATTGGTATTGCAGGAGGGTAGTGCGCCGTTAAAGGTGTTCGGGGAATTAGCGCCAATGGTGCAGGCACTGCCGGCAGTTATGGTTTCGGCATTGGCACAAGTAACGCTGGAAGTGCCATTAATAACAAAATTATCAATACCGGCCCACCAGGATTGGCCGCCGCCGTCTTTGTACAGGAAGAAAATATAGGTAGTTGCGCCTCGGTAGGCCGAAATATCCAGCACCTGATGCGCATTTTGCGAGTACAGGTTTCCAGTAACGCTTTCGCGGTAAATGGCAATGGGGTTGCCCGATACGGTAGTGCTGGTGGAGGCATACACTTCCAGCGATGAAGTCAATACATCATGTGCGCGAAAATGCAAGTCAAATTCGAGGGTAATTTTGGCATAATCGGCCGTATTTATCGCCGCCGACCGAAGCCACACACCGTTTGGCAGGGCGTTGCTGCCCATCAAATCGTCATCGAAATACAAAAAGCAAGAGCCATTCATGGTAGAACCCATGGCATCGGGGTTGGTAGGCGTTCCCAATGTCCAGCTTGCGCCGACGGGTATAGAAAAAGTAGTCCAGCCCGACGCAAAAAGACCGGTACAGGTGTTGAAGTTCTGGGAGTACAGGGTAACATCGGCAAAAACAGCATGGGAAACCAGCGACAGCAGGGTTGCAAATGCGATACAAATGCGCCGCGGTGCAGATAAGTAAAGTTGTATCATAACACAGTTTTTTAAGGCAAGATTGAGAGAAGCAACCATTGGCAGCGCAATTTGAGAAAATTTTTCAAAAAAAAAGAAGAAATGTTAAAATTGGGTCGTAAAAAAATTCTAACTTGCTGCCATGTGCAAGTATTGAGCGCTAAAATTACCATTTTTGTCCTCATTCAGGTAAATTATTAAAAACATTTTTTGTGCTATGCTAACAACAAATTGCATAACAGGCGGCATTGGTGCCTATGTGCCTTCGGTTGCCAAACCATGGAACAAGCGCAGGGTAGAACACCTGTACCGCCGCATGGGGTTTGGGGCTACCCCGGAGCAGGTAACTGCGGCTTTGCTGCTCAGCCCGTCGGCATTGATTGACCAAATAGTTGATCAGGCGGCTGTGCTGCCCACATCCCCAACGCCTGTTTGGGCAACTTATACGCTTAACCCCTTGGTTGGTTACAGCAGTACCGATAACGCCGACGATGAAATGCGCGACCACCTTCGGGAATGGCGCCGGCAACTGCTTACCGATATGGAGGTAAACGGTTTCAGAGATAAGCTGGTATTGTTTTGGCACAACCACTTTGTAACCGGTTGGAGTACTTACCAATGCTCCAAATACCTGTATCAATACCATTTAATCTTGCAGCAATATGCCCTGGGCAACCTTAAAGATTTTGTATATGAAATAGGTAAAACGCCGGCCATGTTGTTGTTTTTAGATGGCGCACTAAGTACCAAAAACAACCCCAACGAAAACTATTCGCGCGAGTTGTATGAACTCTTTACCCTTGGCGAGGGAAATGGTTATACCCAAACCGATATTATAGAAACATCGAGGGCGCTAACGGGTTGGCGCGCCTCGCCCGGCACCTGCCTCGATGCCTATTTTGACCCCACCCGTTTTGATACGCTGAGCAAAACCATTTTCGGGCAAACCGGAAACTGGAACTATGATGATGTTCATGATATTCTGTTTCAGCAAAGAGGCAGTGAAGTGGCGCATCATATTTGCCGTAAAATTTACAAACACTTTGTTTACAATGTGCCCGATGAAACCATCGTTTCGGCGCTGGCAACCACCCTGCAAAGCAACAACTTTGAATTGGTGCCCGTATTTAAGCAACTGTTTAAAAGCGACCATTTTTTTGATGATGCATTTGTAGGCGCTGCCATTAAAAGCCCGGCCGATTATTTTGTGGGGTTGCTCCACCAACTTAAAATCAACTACACTACCACCATTCTGGATTATATTGCCAACGGCTGCGGATTGTTGGGACAAGTGCTTTTTGAACCGGTTGACGTGGCAGGTTGGCCCGGCCATCATGCATGGATAACAGAAGACACCCTTACCCGTCGTTGGGATATTGTAAATGATTACCTTGCCACAGGTGTTGATACCATTACCAAGGATAATTGGGTGCAACTGGCAAAAGACCTTACCAACGACTCAAACGACCCCGCAGTAGTGGCTGCCGCCATTGCAGACTACCTGTTGCCAAATGGCTTGTCGGACCCCAATATGTACGATACTGCCACGCAGATATTTAAATCCGATATTCCCGAAAACTACTTTGAAGATTATTCGTGGAACTTAGATTGGCCCGAAGCGCCCGACCAAATTAACGCCCTGCTGGGTTATCTTATAAGGCTGCCCGAATTTCAACTGGCATAACAAAGTTTGCCCGGTAAAACTAAAAGGCAGGTTAACCGCTGACATGCTTTGCAGAAATGCCAAATCGGCAACAGGTTTTTAAAGTAATAAGCTAATGCAGATTGTGCTTTTTTTGTTTTAGTCCTTTTTTCAATTTATTAAAAACGCTTGTTATAATATGTGCGACAACCACCATTTATCTCAAAATAATGAAAACGGGCAGAAAGACGGCAGCGCCCCCGAACATGGCAGATTGCATGAACGTGCCCACAAAATCTGGAGCCGGCGCAACTTTTTGCTTACCGGCAGTTTGGCAGCCATTGGTTCTGCTATGTCGTTAAATGGCGTAGGGGTACAGGCGCTGGCAAAATCGCCGCTGCTGGCTGCCCTCAGCAATGCCAATACCGACCGTGTATTGGTTTTGATAAGGTTGAAAGGCGGCAACGACGGGTTAAACACCATTATACCCGTTTACGATTACGGAACCTATACCACGCACCGACCGCAAATTGCCCTGCCTATGGGCAGTATTGTAATGTTAGACAATACGGCACAAATTGGCATGCACAGCGGGCTAACCAACCTCAACCCGTTGTGGTTAGACGGAAAAATGAAAGTAATACACAACGTAGCCTACCCCAATCAAAACCTGTCGCATTTCCGCTCCTCAGATATTTGGGCCAGCGCCAGTGATGCCGATGAATATGTAAATTCGGGTTGGGTAGGCAGGTTTTTAGAGCAGGAATATCCGGCATATTTAGAAGCACCCCCAAGTGTGCCGCCCGCCATTCAGATAGGTTCTGAAAGTAATCTTACTTTCAGAGGCGAAAGTGTTAATATGTCTTTGGTCATTAACAACCCCAATGAATTTTACCAAATTGCGCAAACAGGGCAGCTGTACGACATTCAAAACATACCCGATTGCTATTACGGCGAAGAACTTGGCTTTATGCGGCAGGTGGCCAACAGTTCGTTCCGCTACTCCGAAACTATTAAAACCGCTTACGATTCTTCGACTGCTGCCGTTAGTTATCCAACCAACAACTCATTGGCAAGCAGTCTGGCTATTATTGCCCGCCTTATTAAGGGTAATCTGGGAACCAAAGTTTATATGGCATCTATTGACGGTTTTGACACCCATGCCAACCAACTAACCAGCCATGCCACCCTTCTTACCCGAATTGGTACGGCGGTAAAAGCCTTTTATGACGATTTGGCTGCCACCGGCCACAACCAACAGGTTTTAATTGCCACTCATTCCGAATTTGGTCGCCGCGTATTTCAAAACGGTTCTTTGGGTACCGACCACGGCGAAGCCGCCCCTATTATTCTTATTGGCGATGGTCTTGGCGGCAACGGATTTGTTGGCACAGCACCCAATATTGCCCAAAGCAACTGGGTTGGCCCCGGCAACCTACCCGTAGAAATTGATTTCAGAAGGTTGTATGCCACCCTGTTGCAAGATTGGTTCTGTATGCACCCGGCTATTGTTGATGCGGTAATGGGGCAAAGTTTTACCCGCCTTAGCGGATTGGTAGATGCCTGCTCCCCCTCGGTAGGATCTAATGATACAGCGGTGCTGTTGGGGCATCAACCCGATTTTTCTATTGCCGGCAGCACTCTTATTAAATATTCGCTGCTGGTAGGCGGCAATGCCCGTTTACGCATACTCAACAAAGCCGGACAACCGCTAACCACGCTGTTTAACACTTACCACAATAAAGGCAGTTACAAATTTTCGTTCAACTCATACAATTACAACCTGCCAGCAGGCGAATACATCTACCAGTTAGATGCCGGCGGGAAATCATACAGCCGCCTTATAAGCGTTGGACAGTAAGTGAAGCAATAATGGAAACTTTAAACCGCTGCCCTACAACTAATTGGGGCAGCGGTTTTGTTTTAAAGGAACAGCTCTATCCGAAATCTTACCTAATATGATTAAAACTGAATGCGGTACAAAATATCGGGGAAAAAGCCCGATTGGTAAACGGTGTTTACTTCGTTGGTAAGTTCGTTATATCGTTTGGTAAATACATTTTTATGATTGGTAAGATTCTGAAAATCGAAGTAAATGCTTTGAGCAACTTTACCTTTTTTGCCATTCATGCGGTAGCCTACTTTTGCATCTAACCTGAAATAAGGAGAAAACCGCTTACTGAACGCCTCGTTTTCGAGGAGAATTTCGGTGCCGGCGGCCTGTGAGGCTGTTACATCTACCGGTGTATAATAACGTCCGCCGGCTGCGGTTAATTTGCCGTCAAAAGTAATGGCATTGCTTTTGGTTTTACCTACTTTTATTTCTTTGCCGCCCAATAGGTTAACCGTATAACGGTTGTTGAATGCCGTATTGCGTTCAATTCCATCGCTGCCTTTGTATTTAGACTGGAACAATGAGCCGGTAAATAAGGCATAGTACCCTTTGCTGTAGAATTTTTCTACCGTAAGTTCCAAGCCATAGTTTCTTCCGGTTCCGTTGTTTACTAAGTTTCCGGCTTCGGGAAAAACAAAATCGGCGCCGGCATTCAATACAGAAAAGCTGCTTTCGGTTTTATCTACGGGTACATTGCCAACATGCTGGTAATATATTTCGGTTTTTGCGCGCCAGTCGGTGGCGGGTTTAATTTCGTAACCGGCAACTAAGTGTTGGCTTCGGGTAAAGTTTAGTTTGGCATTGGTGCGTTCAAATGTGCCATCGGGTAATTGTGTTTCGTAAAAATAAACCGGTAGCGGCTGCATTTGGCTGTGTAAGCCGTAACCCAGATTAATTGTTTGATTGGGCGCTACCTGCCAGTTTAGGGCTATACGAGGTTCTGCTGCCCATGTTTTGTTGGAGGTGAGCAATTGTGTATGAACGCCCGAGTTGAGGGTCCAACGGTTGCTTATGCGGTATTGCCATTGCGCATACAATTCAGACAGCGCCAACCCGCCCGAAAAATTGCGAACGGTAATCCAGTCGGGCGTTTGGGTTCGGTCGCGGTTTTGAAGGTTGAGGTTAAAATATTGGGTAAGCATGCCCACTCTAAGCATATTTTTTGCATTAAATTTATGGTTTACATAGCTGGAGAAAGCAACGCGGTTATTTTTGTCTTTAACTTCCACTTCGCGCTGCAGCTCGCCATTTTCCAGTATTTTATCCTGGTCATAAGTGTTGCCGTCTGAAGAAACGGCTATAACAGTGCGCAGGTAAGTCTTATTGTTAAACAAATAGTTGTGTTTTAGCCCTGCAATACCAATGTTTGAGGTTACGTAAGCATCTTGGTTTGGGTTGGCAAACAGATCGTTTTCATCTAATTCATTTCCCAGAAAATCAATATTGCTTTTTCCGCCTATACCAAAGAGGGAAATTTGTCCAAACTTTTTGGTGTTGAAGTTGAGTTTAAACGAAATATCCTGATAATTGGGGGTGGCATTGGTTCCAATAGGAATACCCAATAAATCTGCCATTTGAATAAACGAATAGCGGTAGCTAATTAAGAATGAATTATTTTTCTTATTGCTTAGCGGACCTTCTGCCATTAATTCAAGCCCGCTGAAGGAGTTGAGTTGTGCAGTAAATTCTAATTTTTCGTTGTTGCCGTTTCTGAAACCCACATCAAAAACACCGGCAGTTGCGTTTCCATATTCGGCAGGGAAAGCGCTGGTTAGAAAATCGGAGTTTTTGAGCAAATTGGTGTTAAGCGCGCTAACCGGGCCGCCGGTAGTGCCAAGTGTAGAAAAATGGTTGGGATTTGGAATGGGAATTCCTTCGAGTCGCCAAAGCACACCGGTTGGAGAATTTCCCCGAATAACAATATCATTGCGCGAATCATCGGCTGTGCTTACGCCGGCAAAGTTCGATGCCAGCCTTGCCGCATCATTTCTTCCGCCCGAAAAACGGTTAACCTCTTCCATGCTAAACGAGCGTGCACTTATGGTGGCAAGCTGGTTAACGGTACCTGCCTTCTCTTTAGCGGCGCTTATAACCACCTCTTTTGCAAGCACTACGCTTTCTTCCAGCTCTATGCTTAAAATTACTTCTTTTCCGGAAGTAACCAATATGTTTGGTACGGCGTTTTCGTTATAACCCACATAGGTTATTTTAAGTTCCTGTCTGCCCACAGGCACTTGTTCCAGGCGGAAGCTGCCTTCTAAATCAGTTACTGTACCTTTAAGAGGTTGTGAGTTTACCAATACTACCGAAGCGCCGGGTAAAGGCGTTTGAGATTGTTTGTCGGTTACAGTGCCCCTTATGGTTTGTGTAGGACTTTGTGCATTCATTGTGGTGAACACTGCCTGTAATAACAAGGCAAAGAACAAGAATTTAAGCGTAAACTGTTTCATGAACGGTAAAATTTGAATGGTTAAGTATTATGTGTTGTTAAGAATAGACATGCCACTGCTTGCTACTGGTTATTGCAGTAGAAATTTATTTTAAGTAAAGCGTTTATTAGCGTTTCGGGAGAAAGAAGAGGTTAGTTATCGAGCCATGTTTTAAAACCGTTTACCCTTTCGCGGCTTACAATGACCTCAAACTGCGGGGTTGGCTTTAGGTCTAATATCAGCCGACCGTTAAAATAGGTGTGTATTTTTACTAAAGAATTAATGTTAATAATTATTTTTCGGTTTATCCTGAAAAAGTGTTTCGGGTTCAGGAGGTTTTCCAATTGGTCAAGGGTATAGTCCAATGTCCAGGTTTTACCGGCTGTTGTAACTATGCAAACCAAACCCTCATCAATGCTGCAATAAGCAATATCGGCTACTGGTAGCGTTTGCATTTGGGTGCCTGTTTTTATTAAAACTCTTTGCTTATAGTCTTTATCGGTTATGTTTTGAATGAGTTGCTCTAAGTAAGTATTGTTAATGTTCACAGATTTGCTGCCGTATAGGGTTTGGTATTTGTCTAAGGCTTGTTGCAATTCATCGGGGTCAATGGGTTTTAACAGATAATCAATGCTATTTAGTTTAAAGGCTTTTAGCATGTACTCATCATAAGTTGTAGTAAAAATAACCGGAATATTTTTTATGTTAGTTTTGGAAAAAATATCAAAACTCAGCCCATCAGACAGTTGTATGTCAAGGAAAATGAGGTCGGGTTTAGTAAAATTGTTTAGCCATTTTACCGACATTTCCACACTGTCTATTATATCGGCAATTTCGGCATCTTTGCAGCAGTGTTGTATCAATTTTGCCAGTCTTTTGGCAGCCGGTTGTTCATCTTCAATAATAAGCACGCGCATAATGGAGTGTTTTATACAATTATATAATTTTTTTATTTTAAGTTGTTTTGTTTTTTCCTATGGAAGGTGTGGTTGCAAATGTTGGATCGGCAGTTCCTATTAAGGGTAAACTAACTGAAAAAGATTGCAGGGTGGCCACTACCTCAATAGATTGACCGGTTAACAATCGGTAGCGGTTGTCAATGTTTTGCAACCCTAATTGAGTAGAAGGCATGGTTTGATTTTTCTTTTGTAAATTATTTTTTACTACAATATGATGGTTGGCATCTGTAAAAATTTCTAAACATAGCGGACGTTGTGCCGATACTATGTTGTGCTTTACCGCATTTTCTATCAGTATTTGCAAAGAGAGCGGTACAATTAGGTATTGCTTTATGGCTTCGGGTATATTTATTTCTACTTGCAGACCGGCATCGAACCGGGTTTTAAGCAGAAAAATATAGGCATTCAGCGCTTTTAATTCTTCTTGAAGCGTAACAGTTTGGTTATCTCTGATTTCAAGAATATAGCGATATACTTTCGATAATTTTTGCACAAATTCAACTGCCAAATCGGGGTTTTCATGAATAAGCGCTGAGAGGGTATTCAAACTGTTGAACAAAAAATGCGGATTTACTTGGTTTTTCAGCGTTTCGAGTTGCGACAACAGGTTTTCTTTTTTTAACTGTTCTGTTTCAATAGCTGCTGTTTGGTATTTTTTCAAAAAATATACACTTTCGTAAATAGCGCCACACAAAGCTACAGTAATAAGGCTGGCTGCATTGGCTTCAAAAGGCGTAGGTGTTACCCTGTCTGAATCTATGTTCAGGTATTCAAGCAAGGGGTTTAGTATATTGCAAACGCTCAGGGTAAAAATCAGCATGGCTATTATTTGCCACATCAGTTTAATGTTTGTATCGGCAGCATCGGGAAAACGTTTGCGAGCCTGTATAATAATAAACCGGTTACCTTCCCAATAAATAAACGAGTAGATAGAAGTCATTACCCACATTGGCAGGTAATTGATCAACCCCATGCTTAGTGATTGTCCGAAAAAAATTAAAGGCAATACAAAACCAATAACCGGCACTCCAATAAGCCTAAAGGCCAAGTCGTTAAAGCCCAATATATTTTTTGCCGTAATGAAATATTTGAACATGTTGCGGTGTATTGCTTGTTTTTATAGTGCAAATATGGCATAAAGCTATGCAATTTGGCAAATTTTAATTGGCCGGTTGCATAAAATAGCCTGTAAAGTGTAAAAATGGGAAGATGAATTGTAACTTAGTGGTGTTAAACAAACAAGTTAATGGCAAGCATACAGAGTTATTTGGTAAGAGGTACCCTGCACCTTGCTAAGGGTGTGGTTATTGCCCGAAAACAGCACAGCGAGATAGGCAATTTGAGGCGTTCTTTTGAGCGGGCAACCCGCAATTTACCCATGCCCGGCAATGTGGAAGTATTACACTTTAAGATGAACCATATTGGCGCAGCATGGTTTACACCATCTTTGGGCAATAGCCAAAGGGCTATGCTCTTTCTGCATGGCGGCGGTTACGCTACGGGTTCAATAAATACTGCCAAATCGCTGGTAGCCAAACTGGCCGTTGAAACCGGTATAAATATATTGGCTATTAATTACCGCCTTGCTCCCGAACAACCTTTTCCGGCAGCTTTGGAAGATGCGGTAGCAGCCTACGAATACCTGTTGCAACAAGATTACCTGCCGCAAAATATCTCTATTGCCGGTTCTTCTGCCGGCGGCGGGCTGGTGTTGGCTACTTTGCTGTACCTTAAAGACAACAACCTGCCAATGCCCGCCGCGGCAGTTTGCCTTTCCCCATGGACCGATCTCACCGGTTCGGGTAGTTCCTTAAAAACCAACGTCGTGAAAGACCCCGTACTCATTGCCCGTTTTATGCCGCAGTGGGCGGCTCGCTATGCAACCAACCAGCCACTCAGCCACCCCTACATTTCGCCATTGTTTGGCAACCTGCAGGGGTTGCCGCCGCTGTTGTTACAGGTTGGAACGCACGAAATTTTGCTCGATGACTCGGTACGGTTTGCAGAAACAGCCCGAAACCATGGGGTTGATGTTACGCTTGAAGTATGGCAAAATATGATGCACGGATGGCAACTTCATTGGGTATATATGCCTGAAGCTGGCCATGCCATTGCCAATATAACCCGGTTTTTGCACCGGCACCTTCAAGAACCTGATTTATCATAAGCAGTTGGTAAAACAACCTATAAACATTCAATTTCACCAAATTAAACCTTCAATTCAGTTATGGCAAGTTTGCAAAATTATATTGTAAAGCAGTATGTGCGATCGGCTAGAAATATAACCATTGCCCGAAAACACCACGAAGACATTCACAAAATGCGGCGCGGCTTTGAACTTATTGCCTCGCGCCACCCTTTGCCCGATAATATTTATTTCAAGCGTTTTTTTATTGGCAATATGAGCGCTGCCTGGATTTTACCGCACAAGTTAAGCCCCAAAACAGCCATGTTGTACCTGCATGGCGGAGGTTATGCCGCCGGCTCGGTTAATACGCATAAAGCCTTAATAGCAAAAATTACCAAAAAAGCAGGCATTGCCGCCCTGGCAATAGATTACCGCCTTGCGCCCGAACACCCGTTTCCGGCAGCCCTGCAAGATGCTGTTGCTTCATACGAATACCTGCTGCAGCAAGGATATCTGCCTCAAAACATTTGCATTGCCGGCGACTCGGCTGGTGGCGGGCTAACGCTGGCTACACTCTTATACCTTAAACAAAATAATCGGCCCCTGCCCGCCACAGCAGTATGCATTTCACCTTGGACAGACCTGGCCATTACAGGAGCTTCCGTTACCGGAAAAGCACACAAAGACCCGCTCATTTTGGGGCATGTGCTTTCGGAATGGGCGCTACGGTATGCGGCAAACGAACCAACCACGCACCCCCTTATTTCTCCCTTGTATGCCGACCTCGCGGGTTTGCCGCCCATTCTCATACAAGTTGGTACCGATGAGGTAATTTTAGACGATTCGGTGCGTTTTGCCGAAAAAGCCCGGCAACAAGGCACAGATGTTACCTTGCAAGTTTGGAACGACATGATACATGTGTGGCATTTTCATTGGCGCATTTTACCCGAAGCAAATAAAGCCATTAAAGACATTGCCGTTTACCTGCATAAACAAATACCCGAATTGCAGCAAACAGCCGCCGCCGGAATAAACATGCCATAGGTTTCCCCCATCAGCAATTCAGTGGCTGTTTGTTTCAACATCACTTGCCTCATATCACCCATGAAAACAGGCAGAGGAAGAGATTATGTCAACTTTACAAAATAAAACAAGACAAAATGGCTGTATGATTTCGTTTTGAATGTCAAAATGGCGGCAAAGGTGTAAATATTGCCGCAAAAATCGCCTTTTCCCCACTTGGCACATGGTTTGACAGTATAAGTATGTAAACATAAATTCCTAAACACAAAAATACAGCAGCCATGAGATTTAATTTTGTTCCTGCAAACGACTTCAGAAATTTCGGTTTTGCTCTTCCGCAAACAAAAAACAATTGCGAAGGTAAGGTAAATATTGCTGAAACTAAAGATGCCTTTGAAATTGATATTGTACTGTCCGGTTACAGCAAAGACGAAGTATCCATTAAAGTAGAAGGAAATTACTTGACCGTTAGCGCCCAAAAAGCCGAAACAGAAAAAAAAGAAACCCGAAAGTATAACCACCGCGAGTTTAGCATCGCACCCTTTAAACGTACCTTTGAGTTTCCCAATACTGTAGAAGCAACTGCTATTGTTGCCAAACAAGACAACGGCATTATTACTTTGGTTTTACCCAAAAAAGAAGCCGCAAAACCGGTAAGCCTTCAAATTGAAGTACAATAAACAGGTTACAAGTTCTTGCAAATAAGACAGAGTAAGATTTGTTTTTCATAGTGAGTTGGTTGTGTTAAAGGCCGGTAAGCAATTACCGGCCTTTTTTTTAGCTGTTTCATAATAATAGTTTTGGATGTTAGATTCAGCAATCCTAAAAATGAAAACAGGCGCCCGCAAATTAATTGCAGACACCTGTTTTGAAGAGGGTATAGGAAAACTGCTAAGTAGAACAATTTCTACTTTTTGGTTACCCGAATGGCTACGCGGCGATTTTTCTCGCGTCCTTCGGGGGTATCATTAGAGGCAATGGGGTGCTGGTCGCCATAACCTTCGGCTTCCATACGTTTACCCTCAATACCCATACCAACCAATTCGGCCATAACCTTGCTTGCACGGTCTTGCGATAATTTTTTGTTTACTTTCGGGTCGCCGGTGTTATCGGTATAGCCGCCAATTTTGATGTTTACATTGGGATATGCTTTCAAAATTTCGGCAATATTCTTTAATTGTTCCTGCGATTCGGGTTTCAGCACATCTTTACCTGTTTCAAACAACAGGCGGTCAAACTCAAACCAGGTGGTTTTGTCAACCGGTTTGGTTTTGTCTTCAATAAAGGTAATGAGTTTGTTTTCAACGCCAAGTTCGGGTATATTCAATTCAACACCGGAGGGCAATTTTTTCTTGAAGAAATTACCCAGGGCTTTCCATGCATTTTGTACACCCTGTGCCGTTTGGTTTGCCGCGTTTTTAGCAGCCTCGCCGGCATTTTCGGCAGCGTTTTTGGCCGCTTCACCGGCTTCTTGTGCAGCCTCACCTACTTTTTGGGTAGCATCGCCAATGGTTTCACCTACTTGCTCGGTGCCTTGTTTTACAGTTTCGGCCGCCTCTTGCCCGCAACTGCGCCAGAGCCAAAACAGCAATAAGGCCAGCGGAAGTAACAAAAGCCAAGGCCACCAGCCCATGCCGCCGCTTTTGCTGCTGCCGGTACTGTTGCTTTGTACACTGTCAAAGGTATTGGCAGCAAAATTATAAGTGCCGGAGAGATTGCTTTGTGCCGTTTTAACCAATTGGTCTAAATTGCCAAAACCAAGTAAACTGCCCAAACCTGCCGGAAGTGCCGATTTGAGAAAGTCTTTCTGGCTAAACAATAAAGATAATAAACCGCTGGCATTTAATCCGTTATCGCCTTTTAGTTTACCCAGTAAACCCATTACCACGGGGGCCAAAAAGCTGAGCATATTGTTGGAAGATTCTTTGCGCATTCCGCTCGCAGCCGAAATAATATCTATTACGCCGCCCACTTTATCGCCAAAAATGTTGCCCAAAACCGATGAACCCGTGCGCAACATATCGTTGCTGCTGTCACCACCGCCAAACAAACCCGAAAGGTTGTTTAACATATTGCCTTCGTTTTGTTGGTTATTCAGCATATTTAACAGGCTGTTTGCACCGGTTGTAGTAGAAGCTTTAGACATTAAGCCACCTAAAATGGTTGGTAGAATGGCATTTACCGCTTTTCCGGTTTCGGTTTTACCTTCGCCTAAAAAGGAACTGGCGTAGCCAATCACCTCATCGGTTAAGTAACTCTTCAATAAATCCAAAAGATTTACGTTCATTTTTTGTTTAAAATTAAAATTTGATTGTTAAAAAAAAATCAATAACCGTGTTAAGACGAAGTTCCTTTTCATAAAGTCACAATTGAACAGAAACGCCCAATGGTTTCTTGCTTACAGGGTAAGTAAAACAAAAGTTAGCTGCAAAAACTGCAGCGGCAAACATTTTAATTTATAGCAGTTCTGGTTTTGGCCTAAAAAACCGGCACTACCGGGGCAAAGCTATCGGGGCTGGCTTCTTTCATGTGTATTTTATAGGCATCGGGGCAAGTATCGGCATGAAGCAGACTGCCGACAGGTATATAGGGGTAAATTTCGTCGTATCTTTTAATTTCGCGCATACTTACCCGACGGTACAAGTGTGCGCGGCTAATTTGGTTGGGGTGTGTAAGTCCTGCGGCAGCCATAAGTTCCACAAAACTTTCAACAGTTTCCTTGTGGTAATTGGCCACGCGTTGTTTTTTATCCGACACAACCAGTCCTTTTACCAGTTCGGGATTTTGGGTGGCCACGCCGGTTGGGCAGGTATTGAGGTTGCATTGCAACGCCTGTATGCAACCCAAGGCCAGCATCATGGCGCGGGCGCTGTTGCAGCCGTCGGCGCCCAGTGCCATAGCTCTGAAAATATGAAAGCCCGTAATAATTTTTCCGGATGCAATAATGTTAATATGCTGTTTAAGGTCAAAGCCAACCAATGCATCGTAAACAAAGGCAAGACCTTCTTTAAAAGGCATACCTACATAATTTGAAAACTCCAGCGGAGCTGCGCCGGTTCCGCCTTCGCCGCCGTCAACGGTAATAAAATCGGGGTAGATGCCGGTTTTTTTCATGGCTTTGCAAATGGCCAAAAACTCGCTTTTTATGCCCACGCACAATTTAAACCCGATAGGTTTTCCGCCCGATAACTCACGCAACCGAGCTATAAACTCCAGCATTTCCAATGGGGTGGTAAAAGCAGTATGGTGCGGCGGCGAAAACACCGTAGTATGCGGCTCTACGTTGCGAATAGCGGCAATTTCGGGGGTATTTTTTGCGGCGGGAAGTATGCCGCCATGCCCGGGTTTGGCTCCCTGCGACAGTTTTATTTCAATCATTTTTACACTTTCTATTGCGGCTTTTTCGGCAAAAAGGGCATCAGAAAATTTACCCTCCTTGGTGCGGCAGCCAAAATAGCCGGTGCCAATTTGGTAAATAATGTCGCCGCCCTGCTCTAAATGATGTGGACTAATGCCGCCCTCGCCGGTGTTGTGGGCAAAGCCGCCTAACTTAGCGCCGCCGTTTAACGCCAGCACTGCATTGGTGCTTAGAGAGCCAAAACTCATGGCCGATACATTGAGAATACTGGCATTGTAGGGTTGTTTACAATCGGGCGAGCCTATTAAAACTTTGGGTTTTTGGTCTAATTGGTGGGCATCTAAGGCAACAATGGAGTGGTTCATCCATTCATAGCCTTCCTCATATACATTCAGTTGAGTGCCAAAGGGGGCAGTATCGGTAATGCCTTTGGCGCGGGTATAGGCAAGCGTGCGCAAGGTGCGGTCAAAAGGGCGGCCGTCAATATCAGATTCAACAAAATATTGGTAAATTTTGGGGCGAAGTTCTTCCATAATATAGCGGCCGCGGCCAAAAATGGGGTAGTTGCGCATAATGGCGTGGCGGTCCTGATACATATCGTACATGCCCAACAGCACAACAGGCAATACCGGCAGGTAGAGCCACCATACCCAATGCCAGAAATAACCGGCAATACCAATACCAACCACAGAAACCACCGAAAAAACCCAGAATTCATTTCGCATAACGTAAAATTTAGCTGCACCAATAGCTGAGGCAAATTTACCCCTTTAAAACATACCAAAGCAGGTTTTTGGCAGTTTATTTATATGTAAATTTCATTCCAAATGCATGATGGCGCATAATTTGTGTGCCGGTATGGTTGCCTGCAATTGCAAACTTTGTACCTTTGCAGCCATACAACTGCCATGCCACAACAAATTAACATTGCCATAGACGGGCACGCTTCCTGCGGAAAAAGTACCCTTGCAAAAGCCATAGCAAAGCAGTTGGGCTATACCTATATAGATTCAGGGGCCATGTACCGCGCCGTTACTTTATATTTTTTACGGCACCCCGAATTGGATTTTACCTGCCCGCCTGATGTGGACGAAGCGCTGAAAAATATTGCCATCAGTTTTACCTACAACCCCGAAACCGGCCATGCCGAAACGTTGCTCAACGGCGAAAACGTTGAAGCACTAATCAGAGATAAAGCCGTTAGCTCTTTGGTTAGTCAAATAAGTACTATTGCCGAAGTAAGGCGGTTTTTGGTAAAACAGCAGCAGGAATTAGGAAAAAACAAAGGCGTGGTTATGGACGGGCGCGATATTGGTACGGTGGTTTTTCCCGATGCAGAACTGAAAATATTTCTCACCGCCAATTTAGACGTGCGTGCGCAACGGCGCTATAACGAACTGATGGACAAGGGCATGCAAATAACCTTGGAAGAAGTGAAACAAAACTTGCAAAGCAGAGACATTACCGACTCTACCCGAGAAATTACCCCGCTGCTGCAAGCGCCCGATGCGGTATTAATTGACAATTCGTATTTGACGCGTGAAAAACAGTTGGAACTGGTTATGGAACTGGTGGCTCAAAAAATGAAATAATAATTTTCTTTACTTCTTCTATATAATACAATCTGCAAACTCAAAATACAGGGCATTATAGGTTTAGTCCGTACTTAAGTTTGCAGTTTATACCTTGGACTTGCTTACTTTTTCAGTTCCAACGCGGTTTTTTCTTCGGTTTTACCTTTTGATGCCGCTATACGTATAGTATATGTTCCCGGTTGAAGGTAATACAACCCGTTTTCGGCTTTTTTTACAAATATTGGTTTTTCATCGGGTTTTTTACCTTCGCTCAGGAGTGTTTTATAAGCATCAGCTTGCTTTTCGTCAAAAGTAAGGTTGTATTTCAGGTAATTCATGCCACTTTGAACCGGCAGGTGCAGGGTTGTGAGCAATAAACTGTCTTTTCCTTCTTCTTTGGGCTGGGTAAAAACGGTAATGGTAAGGGTATCGGCATTTTGAGCATATACAGGTATGTTAATTTCGGGCAGCCGCGGTTCTGCCCATTTGCTCCAGCTTTTACCCCAGTTTTTGTTATATTTAATGTCGTTAATTTCAAAAACGTGCAGGTTTTTTGCTAAAATTTCGGGCGTAAGTTGTTGCAGGTGTTCCACATTACAAATATAAATGGAGCGGCCGTGCGTACCTGCAACCAGTTCTTTATCGCGCGGGTGAATTACCAAATCATGTACGGCAACTGCGGGCAGTTGGTTGTTCATTTGCATAAAAGATTGCCCCCGGTTTAACGAAACGTACAGGCCATTGTCGGTGCCAACATACAATATGTCGGGGTTTTCGGGGTCTTCTCGCACTACGTTAATGGGCTCGTTTGGCAGGTTGTTTCCAATTTTGTTCCAAGTAACACCATAATTATCAGACACATACAAATAGGGTAGGAAATTATCCCAACGGTAGCCGTTTAAAGATACATATACCCTTGCTTCGTTATGTACCGATGCCACTACCCGGCTCACCCACAAATCCTGCGGTAGTTTGTCAGACACGCGCGTCCAGGTATTACCGCCGTCTTTGGTAAGATGTATCAGCCCGTCATCTGTACCTGTGTATATCAGTCCGAATTTAAATTTCGATTCACTGATGGTGGTAATGGTTCCGTATGGTACGTTACCCGGTTTACCGCCTTTGGTAAGGTCGGCCGAAATGGCTGTCCAGTTGTTTCCTTTATCTAAGGAGCGCAGTAGTTTATTGGTCCCAAAGTATAAAATATCCTGGTTATGTACAGACAACAAAATGGGCGTTTGCCAGTTAAACCGGTAAGGTCGTTCGCCCAGTTCGTGTTGCGGGGTAATAGGGGTATAATCATCGGTGCCGCGGTCAATGCGGTAATAAACGCCAAATTGCGAACCGGTATAAACAATATTTTTATTTCTGCCATCAATGGACACCTGCATGCCATCGCCCGAAAACAATTCTTTATAGGGATAACTTCCGCTTTGTTGCCACTCTACACTGGCTTTGTAACTACTGCTGCCTGTCCATACGCCGTTGTCTTGTAAGCCGCCATACACGTTGTAGGGTTTTTCCATATCTACATTTACCGCGTAAAACTGTCCAACGGGCGGGGTATTGCATTTAAACCAGTTTTTACCGTCGTCGTAGCTAATGTTTATGCCGCCGTCGTTTCCGTTTATAAGGTGTCCGGGGCGTTTGGGGTTAACCCACAGGGCATGATGATCTGCATGAACATTGTCGGCGCTTATGGAGGTAAAGGTTTTACCGCCGTCGTCAGAGCGAAGAATGGGAACACCCATGATATAGATTTTGTTTACATCTTGCGGCGATACCCTTATTTGCCCGAAATAATAACCGTATGAATAGTATAAATCGTCAATAAAGTCTTTGTTGGTTTTTTCCCAGGTTTGCCCGCCGTTGTCTGAGCGGTAAACTTCGGCGCCTATAACCGGTGTTTCAAACAGGTTTTGGTTGGCATCTTCTAAGTATTCTACCAGTGCAAGGGGTTTTATTTTATCGGTTTTTACCATTTCCAACACCTTATCGGCATCGTATGTATCAGGAAAACCGTTTTCCTGAAGGTATCCGGTAATTTTCCATTTTTCTAATTTCAGAAAATCATCTTTGCTCATGGTTCTTAACCGGTCTTTGGTGAGTTTTATTTGTTCTTCCTCATCGGGTTCTTCTTTGGGGCGAAGGTTTTGGTTGTCTATGCAGGCGTAAATAGTACCGGAGGGGTGGATGCCCAACCCAATTCTGCCGAGTTTTCCTGTAGGAAAATTGCTTTTCGGGCCGGTTACTAAAGCCCATGTTTCGCCGCCATCAGTACTTTTATATATGCCCGATGTTTGTCCGCCTTCGGTAAAATTCCAGGCTCTTCGCTGCCGGTGCCAGGCTGCGGCATACAAAACATCGGGGTTTTTCGGGTCGGCTGTCAGGTCAATGGCTCCGGTATTGTCATCAATATACAGCACCTGTTTCCAGGTATTTCCGCCATCGGTGGTTTTATACACTCCGCGTTCTTTGTTGGCGCTGTACAAATGCCCCAATACGGCAACCCACAACACATTGGGGTTGGTGGGGTGCAGCACAATGCGCCCAATATGGTGCGATTCGGGGAGGCCTTTGTTTTGCCAGGTTTTACCGCCATCGGTACTTACATACATGCCCAACCCCGAATAGGAAGAGCGGCTGGAGTTATTTTCGCCGGTGCCCAGCCAAATTGTGGGCGGTTCGGTGGTCCAGTTTACCGCCACATCGCCAAGTGTCATAACCGCCTCATGGTCAAACAGAGGTGAAAACGTGGCGCCGTTGTTATTGGTGTACCACAGTCCGCCCGATGCATAGGCTACGTAAAACTGCGAAGGGTCTTTGGGTGATACCGCAACAGACGTTACCCGACCGCTCATAACCGTAGGACCAACCGACCGAAACTCAATACCCGATGCAACCGAGTTTTGAGCGGCTTGTTTTCGCAATTGATAACCCTGCTGTCGCTGTGCAGCATCGGTACAGGCAGGTGTTTTGGTATTTTGTGAAGATGCCGCTGAAAATGAAAAACATATAAAAATAAAAACATAAAATACATTTCCGTGCATAACTGTAGGGCGTTGCTCTGGTTAATTAATTGCGCAAATTAAGCCATTTTTGCCCATATTTGCATACTTGGGTCTTGCTGTAGCTGAATTATATTCTATATTGGCAGCAGCGTATGGGCTGCATTACAGGTTTTTCTGCAAGATAGAGTGCAATGCTATTTTGCAACCAATCCAATCAAATTTGCAATATGGACACTTCGCTACCAATAGGGCAGCTTCATATTTGTTAAACCTATAGGTAAAACAACAGCAGGGTAGGGCATGGGGTGAGAGATGTTGCTTTTAAAACCCTTTTGTTACAGCCCCTATAGCGGTTAACTGTCTTGGTGTACCATTTACCCGGCTGGGCTTTCGTTTGGAGAAAGGCAGCACTAATTTTCTCTTTTGTCGGGTACCGTCAAATAACCGACATTGAATGGAAATTTTAACAAATAAAGCAACGTTTTTACCCCAATATGTAGTTATATTTAGGCTGTTTTTAACAATCTTAAAACTGTTGCTATGAATATTTTTACCCGGTATTGTGTTGTGTTTGTCATCGTTTTGTTTAGTCAAACGCCTGTTCTTGCATCGGGTTGTTATGAAATTTGTGCCGCCAACCGCACTGCAGTATGGTGTATATCCGAAACACCCCGCGAAAATTTACCCCTTTCCGGCGCTACCGAAGAAGAAAAAACGTGGATACAGTATATGGAAGGGCAATTGTATGTGAAATTAATTTCCGATGCCAATATAAACATCGGGTACAAACAGGGGCAGTTGTCCGGTGTATCCCGATGGGCAAAAATTATTCCCGATTTCGGCATTATCTGCATCGAAAAAGCCTTTCCGCGCCTGCCCGAGATGAACCAATATTACCGCATACGGTTTACCAATACCAACTTAACCCAACAACTTATTGACCGCCTGCAGCGCTACCCATACGTGGCTTTTGCTGAAAAAGTGCCCCTGCACCGCACTTTTCTAACCCCCAACGACATTCACCCCAACCAGTATAACGTACTGATAACCCAGGCCGAGCAAGCATGGG